>JACIXR010000011.1 GCA_014360495.1 bacterium | reverse complement strand
GGGGAGGCTTCGCCTCCCCGCCCTATTAAAAACTCTATTTGCTTTAATCTAACCACCCATATCAAGACAGGAAAGGGCGAGAGTGCCGCCACGACATCTTGAACGAATCTGCTCCGCCTTATACCACTTCGCATGTCCATCGGCGAAAACTATATTAGCTCCCTCGGTGTGGCGAGACCATTTCCTTTTAGCTGTTTCCAAGTCAACTACCGTAGGCGGACATCCACATTGAACCCCATCAAACGAACCGCCGGATGGCCAGTTTGCGAAAGCTATCTGAACATTTATCGCGTAGTTGGCGTCTCCCCAGTTGTTCACTATCCTTGTCACGAAGGAATCTGCTATCACGACAGCCTCCGAGGGGCGAGAGATGGCGGACAGGCGGTAATAGGAAGTTCTCCAAGTTTGTCCCCACCAAATTCCAGCAAAAGGAGCCTCCTGAATAGCTACATTGTACCCATAGTGGCAGATGAAATTCGGCTGATTATGAAGTCCTGGATAACAGTTTGCTTTCCAAGTGCTTGTCTGCTGGGCGCTTGGACAGGAGAAAACACCCGTGTTCTTAACATATGGCATCAGCTGCTCATACCAGTCCAAACCAGTGAATTGCCCATTCTTGCCAGCTGCACAGGGGGTCTCCATCGTGGGGAGGCATTCATCCCAGTCCTGAACATACATCGCCAAAGCCTGGCCCAATTGTTTTGTATTTGATAAACAAGCGGATTTTCTCGCTGCCTCTCTTGCACGAGAGAAGACCGGGAAGAGAATCGCCGCCAGAATGGCGATGATAGCTATTACGACCAATAACTCAATCAAAGTGAATCCCTTTCTCCGCATTTTTGAAACCTCCTTTTTTTATTTTGTGCCCCAATAAATGGGAGGGTAAAGCCCGGGGCATAAGCCTTCTCCTCCCTTTATATTACAATCAATTCAAATCACCTCCCACAAATGTATGTACAAATTTGCCTACTTCGCTCATGGAGAGGGACGCTCCAAATATTCAAGGTCTGGGTCAATTATTACACCACGAGGCAATCCCCTATTCCAGTCGGAATGAACCCATTTAGCATGCCCGTCAGCAAAACAGATAACCGTTCCGCCCATATGACGGGTATAGCGTTCGTCTCGACCTCCTTGCCAACACCAAGCACTACAAGTTTGAGCATAGCCAGCTTGAAATCTGCCGCATTCTGGGGCAGGAGTGCAACCCCAGTAATTGTGGATGAACACATGGGCACATTCTCCGACCGCAACTATTTCTGCCGGATTCGGTATTCTGGAGAGTGGGCGTCCGCCTTTCCAAATTGAGCACCAGGAGGCGGGTCCATCTGAACCTACATAACAATTCATTCCATAGCTATGTCTGATCGTGCCCCGCCAATCAGGTGGAATCCACCAGAACCCCCCAAAGACCTCCGAATATTTTTCTCCATTCGTGCTGGGACACTCAAATACCTGCTGGTTCTTGACATAAGGACCAAGCGCAGGGAACCAAGAGATGAAGGTGCCGGTGCTAGCGTAATTAGGGTCCCAAAGGAAAGCTGGAGGGAACCTTTCATCCCAGTCTTGGCAATACATCATCAATGCCGTCCCGATTTGCTTTAGATTTGATAGACAGGCAGTTTTTCTCGCGTTTTCCCTTGCCCGACTGAAAACTGGGAAGAGAATCGCCGCCAGAATGGCGATGATAGCTATTACGACCAATAACTCAATCAAAGTGAATCCCTTTCTCCGCATTTTTGAAACCTCCTTTTTTTATTTTGTGCCCCAATAAATGGGAGGGTAAAGCCCGGGGCATAAGCCTTCTCCTCCCTTCATATTACAATCAAATAACATCGCCTCCTTTTACTTTTACTATTTTCCTAATCGGAATCTTTATCTCTAATGTTTGGCGCGCTTTTCTCCCGATAATCGCTAAAAGTGCTCCCGTACCTGCTAATCCCAACTTATAAAGATTGGTATCAAGTGATAGAAGAGGCATCCCCGGGAGGAGGTCTTCAGATAACATATCAAAGCACAAGAGCTCCAAATCTTTGGGAACACTCAAGCCTTTCTCCCTCACAGCCTCACAAACGCCTCTAATATGTTCCCCTATGCTTATGAAAATCGCCGTGGGCGGCTCTCTTAACTCCAAAAGCTCCCTCCCCGCTATGTATCCATCCCGCTCGCTCCAGCTCTTTAGCTTCACTAATTCCTCATCCACTTCCAACCCTTTCTCCAAAAGCGCCCTTTTATAGCCATTGAACCTATCAGCCATAAAGCTCGTCTCCAAACTAATGCCCACAATAGCAATCCTCTTGTGCCCCTTTTGGAGGAGAAATCTGGTGCCAAGATATCCACCTTTTTCGTTATCGTAATCCACCCTATTCCCTTTGAAACGGGGATGCGTTCCTACTAAAACAAGGGGGATGTCTATCTCGTTCCATTTCAATACCTCCTTATCATCCTCCCGCACGGGTCCCAAAGCGATTACTCCATCCACCCTCCCTTTCAAATCCTCTATCGGAGGGAAGAAACCCGCTTTTCCCGCCTTCGGAGCTTTGAGAAATAGGCTGTATCCCGCCCTTCTTGCCTTATCCCATATTCCCGATATAACCTGTGAAGCCATATAACTGCTCAGGAAAGCAGGAGAGGGATAGGTGAAAAGAACACCTATCGTGTAGGTTTTCCCCTTCACCAATCCCCTTGCGAGGATATTGGGTTGATAGCCAAGATTTTTGGCTACCTCCAATATCCTCTCCTTTATCTCTGGACGGACAGTCGCGGTCGTCCTGCTTTTGTTCAGAACCTTAGAGACAACCGCGATTGATGTCCCTGCTTCCCTAGCTATATCCTTCAATGTCGCCATTATCAACCTCCTTATTAATCGTTTAATAGAATTATATTCAGGCTTTTTGATTAGTCAATCATTTTTATTTGTGGGAATCTGGAATTCTGCGGTTATCTTATCTTTTATACCTTATCTTGGCGTGCCCATCAGCGTAGAGGATTATATCCACTTCTGGTAATACTTCCCAAGCGACAGCAATTACCTCGGAGGGATTTTTCATCTGGTTGCAGGGAGGTGGCGAGGAGTAATGGAAATTCGGGTCAGAGAAAATGGCTTTGAATTTCTCGTCCTTTAGGTAAGGCATCAATGCTTCCTCCAAACTTGATTCCGGTGGGTAGCGCATATCCCAATCCTGGACATAAATCATCATCGCCAGTCCAATCATCTTCATATCCGATAGCTTCCCGGCTAATTCCACCTGTTCCTTCGCCCGCTCAAAGATTCCCTTCCTCTTTCCCGCTGGAAGCTCAACAGGTGGGAAATTAGAAAGCAAAGGCGCAACTTTCGGCTTTGTGGTAATATAAACCGCGGAGAGGACTACGACCATGGCTATCGCCAATATTATCCAACCCCTTCTATCCATCATTGCTCACCCCCTTCCTCAACGCTTACATGACCATCCACATAAAGATTTATGAAGAGCCCCGGCGATACCTCCCACCTTGCTAGAAGCGTCTCGGAAGGGTGATGGATATCTATCAAGGGTGGAGGAGAATAATAATGAAAATGGGGGTCAGTAAAAATGGACAGAATGAGCTCGTTCTTCAGATAGGGATATAACGCCTCGTAAAAATTTTCCGCAGGTGGGAAAGTTTCATCGTAGTCTTGACAATACATCAAGAGAGCTAATCCTATTTGCTTCATTTGGTTGACCTTTTGAGAAAGCTCTTTATCCCCCTCCTCCATTGAAGGCAAGGAGGATGTCAATTTCTCAATGTTAATGAGGCAGAGCTTCCCCTCCTTAGTGAAGGCTAAGAGTCTGCCATCCGATGATAGGGAGGGGAGGCTGTCACCATCGCAATAGGGGGCAAGCAACTCCTCCCCAACAGCGCTCCAAAGACTGCTCACTACACCTTTCAATGTCCCCTTATCGTCAAGAAGAGGCGTATTCCTGATATAAACCAACATCCCCCTCTGGAAGAGGACGGGATTAAAGGAAGCGCCGTTTCTCGTTATCGCTCCTTCCTTAACTCCCTTACCCTCCAACTCCAATGCGAATATATCCGCCCCTGAAACGGGAAGCAAACCCGGAGCGAATTGTGCCTGATGGGAGAAAACGCTCGCTAAAAGCACGCCCTCAGCCATATGATATAGGGAAATTATTCTTTTATCGATAGGGAAGAATTTCGCCTCCGGTTTGGGTTTATCCCATATCACCTCATAAATGCCTTCGTCCCCGCCTATATAGATAAATTTCCCGTCCTTTGACCAAGTGAGGCAATTCGCTTTTAATCCCTCCAATTCAAGCTTCCATTTGCCTTTTCCCCTCTCGTAGAGCCAAAGGGAAGCGTTGTTTGGGGTTCCCCTCAAGGAGGCGATAATCTTGCCATCGGGAGAGAAGGAAGGGGAGAAGAAATCCTCACTTTCCGTTATAGCGGATTGCTTTCCCGAAGGAAGGTTTATGAGCCAGATGGTTCCCCTAGGTATGAGGGAAGGAGACGGTTGAATTGAATTTGCGAGGAAGAGGAGAGCGTCGCCTGAAGGAGACCAGCGGATGGGGGAATAAGGATTGGGGAAGAGCTTCTGTCTTTGGGAGGTGAAGAGGGTTTTGCCCTGCTTCTTTGATTTCCTTAAATCCAAGAGTATGAGGGAGGATTCGTCTTTTTTAAGAGAGAAACAAGCGATTGTGTTGGCGTCGCTGGGAGAAAAGGATGGCTGTGAGATGTAGCCCTCAAGGAGAAGCTCCTCAACGCTGAAGGGCGTTTTAACTCCCCCTAAAAGGAAATAGAAGATGGTAAGAAGAACGAAGAGAAAGTAAACAGATTCTTTCCTTTTCACCGCCTATCACTCCTTTTTAAAAATATTATGATAATTTGAGAGGAATTTGAAAATAATGTTGAAATAATTGAAATAGATGTATGCCTCGCCATCATATTTACATACGAGATCGCTTCGTCGCTTCGCTCCTCGCAATGACAGAGAGGTTGTCATTGCTGGCATGGGTAAAGGTTTTTGAAAATAGGGTGGATTTAGAATAACGAAAAGAGAAAAATGGCTTATATAAAAATCTATGCCCGTAGATGCCAGCCCGACGAAGGAGGGCGTGGCAATCTCTATTGTTTTTGAGAAATAAAGAGATTACCTCTCCTTTGAAGAGCCAAACAACCTTCTACTCTCTTGCAAAATACCAAATATCCCCTTTGTGAAGCCGACACTTATATCCCTTATGACGGAGTCAAGATTTGAAATGGTGGAAATTTTGATATAATATCAATAGTTATGGCGGAAATTGAGAAAGATTATTATGAAATTCTCGGCGTTCCCAAGAATGCCTCTCTAAACGAGATAAAGAAGGCATATCGGAGGCTGGCGAAGCTCAATCATCCCGACCTTTTTCCGGGCGATAGGGAAAAGGAGGAGAAATTCAGGTTGATAAAGGAAGCCTATGAGGTTCTTTCAGATGATAAGAAAAGGGAGGCTTACGACCGGTTGGGAACGACGGATATCGGAGAGGGAAGGGAGTTCTTTGAGACCACTTTCGTTTCCTCCCAAGGGAAGAGAGAATGTGAGGATGCATTAAAAGAGGTGGAGATTCCCTCTCCGATGGTTGAGGAGCTCCAGATAACATATGAGAGGATGAAGATATGTCCTGTTTGTAAGGGAAAGGGAACGCTTTCATCTGATTCAGAATGGGATACCTGTCCTGTATGTAAGGGGAAAGGGAGGAGGAAGAAGGTGAAATCGGGGATTTTGAGCGAGGAGATTTCTTACGAGCCTTGCCCGAAGTGTGGAGGAAAGGGGAAGATTTCACGAGAACCCTGCCCACGCTGTGAGGGCAAAGGATTAATAAAGAAAAGGGAAACGATAAAGATAAAACTTCCCTCTCGTCTAAGCGATGGGCAGAGGATGGTTTTGAAGGGCTTGGGGAACGAATGTATTGAGGGTAGGAGAGGGAATTTAATATTGGTTTTTAGAGAAAAATCATAAAAGGAGTTATTTTGTTATCAATTTAACGATATTGATAGCTAAAAATTTTTATCTTAAAATAAACACACTAATTATGCGGGTCTTGGTCTATATTCTTTGTTTCGTGAGTGTCGTCGTGATGGCTCAGGGGAATCTCGTCCCCAATGGGGATTTTGAAAGCGATGTGGATGGAGATGGCTTGCCGGATTTCTGGACCACCGCGGGTGCGCCCCAAATTAAACAACAGCTCGTCCGCGATAGAGGGTGGGATGGAAAGGGTTTCTCCGGAAAATTGATTTGCACCGAGTTTGGGGATGGCACGCCCGCAAGCCACGCTATGATTTGCCAGCTCGGAACCATCGGCGTGCAGAAGGGGAAATGGTATCGCTTAACCCTTTGGGCAAAGGCGGAGGATATAAAAGCGGGATTGGTGAGGGTTGCCCTCGTCAATACCCGCATCTGGGATGATGTGGGCTTGCAGGATGCCTTCAACCCAAATCGGCGTTGGCAGAAATACGAGTTCTACTTCCAAGCAACAAGCGAATTGAGAGCCGAGGATAGCAGATTGCAAATCTGGTTCACCAGCACCGGTTCCCTTTGGCTTGATGATGTGGAACTCCAGGAAATCCCCTCCTTCTGCCCACAGCGTTTCCCTCAAATCCCCACGAAAGGGGTTAAAAATTTTCTCCCCAATAGCAGTTTTGAATGCGGAACAGCGGGTTGGGGAAGCTATTCATCAAATATCTTCTGGTGGGAGGGCAATATATATCGCTTGATGGGAGAGTTGGATGATAAATCCGCCGTCCACGGGAAGTTCAGCTTGAAGATGTCCCTCTCAAAGAGAGAGCCGGAAATCTTCTATTTTGATTATCTTGACCCCGTTCATCAGTTAGTGGATACTCTCCTTGTCGCCAATCAGGGCTGGATTCCTGTGGAAAGAGGGCGACCCTATACGCTCAGCGCCTATATCAAAGCCGATAGGTCCACAGTGAAGGGGGTTCTTTTCGTCAGGCAAGCAAACGGGAGGCGTTTGCAAAGAACGGTTGATTTAGCAATAAATTGGGAACGCTATTCCTTTACATTCGCTCCCCAGGATGATTTCATCTGGATTGGCGTGGGATTTGACCTCTCCTCATCAGATATGAAAGAAGCAACCGTTTGGGTTGACGCCGTCCAGCTTGAGGCTGGCTCGCAAGCCAGCGATTACCAACCCCGCAGGGAAGTGGAGGTGATGGCTGATACTCGGCAAGATGGCAATATATTCCTCAGTGAGGGCGAGAAGCCGAGCATTCTCCTGAATCTCCACGCCTACGCAGAAGGAGAGAAGGAGAGAAAAAGGGAGATATCAGTTAATGTATCCGTTAAGGATTTTTACGATGTTGAGGTCTTGAGGAAAAGAGTGAATTTGTCTGTGCCTTTGGGAAGGGGGATTAATAAGCCTGTCAGCTTGCCTGTCGGAAAGCTGGGATTTTATAGAATTACGATTGAAACAGAAGGGTTCAGTCAATCCTTGCGCTGCGCAATCATCAAGCCCTATAAGGGTAAGGATTCACGCTGGGGAATGAATCACGCCTATCCTTGGCAGTTTCTCTTGAGATTGGCGCATCAAGTGGGAATTTTATGGTGGCGGGATTGGTCAGTTCAATGGAGGCTTGTCCAGGCTGAAGAGAGCAAAGAATTTGATTTTAAAGAGCCCGATATTCAAATTGATAGGGTCATAAAGGAAAACGGGAAGGTACTTGTTCTCTTCCCCTTTCCCTCAGCGGAATGGAGCAGTAGTGGTAATGAAGAGCAAATAGAGAGGATTGAGCCTCTGGAGTATAGACGAAGGGAGATGTTTCTCGCCTGTAAACCCAAGGATGAGGAGGCATTCGCCAAATATATCGCTGAGAGTGTGAAGCATTATCGCAATCGGGTAAATGCTTATCACATCTTAAATGAGCCACTTTATACCTTTTATTCTCTTCCCGCAAGGCTTGGGCATACGCTTGATGATTATATTCGCCTCCTGCGCATCGCTTATGAGACGATAAAGGCTAACCAGCCAGAGGCGAAAGTGGTTGGTGGAATTGGGATTTGGGCGGATAATCAATGGACAAGGAACTTTGTGGATGGCGGAGGATTGAGATGGGTGGATGTCCTTGACCTCCATCTTTACAGCGGAGGCAATCCCGATGGGCTTTGCGATTCCCTTGAGAAGCTCTGGAACGAGATGAAGAGAAGAGGGGAAGCAAAGCCGATTTGGCTGACGGAGATTGGTTGTTATGCCGATGACGACCCTCCCGTCGTTCCATTCAAGAGCTTCTTCGGCGATTCCGCTATGAGAAGTGCCCTTCATTCGGATGAAAGGGCAGCTTCGGAGTGGTTGGTTAAGTTTGCCACTATGTTCTTCGCGAATGGTGGAGGGAAGATTTTCCTCCACGCTGGGACCTGTGGGGAGATAAACGGAGTTGATGCGGGAGGGGTCTTCTTTGAATATGGCGGGACGCCGAGGAAGATTTATCCTGTGATATCGGCTATGGCTAATTTGCTTCCTCCTGAGGCTGTCTTTGAGAAGAAGGAGCGAAGGGAAGGGATAATAATCTACTGGTTTCGCAACGGGAAAGAACGCATAGGCGTTGCTTGGTCGGAGAATGGAAAAGAGCATAAGTTTCAATTGCCAAAAGGCATGAGAGCATTTGATATTATGGGGAATCCAATTTCGGACAGGCTTATAACAATAAACGATACACCCGTCTATTTTGAAGGACTATAAGAGATATTTATTTATCCATTTTTTCCCAAAAATTCCGCTCGCAGGATATAAGGATAACGAGCTTTAAATGATGAAAGCCTTTAAGAAAGGAAAAAGTTTCCTTTTTCCAGACACATTTAAAAAAACGCCGGGTTTGCCAATGCCGGGTTTGCCAATATAGATTGGCTACACCAACACAGTTTGCAAACCCGGATTGCTTCGTCGCTATGCTCCTGGAAATGACAGAGAGCTTAATTTCATATTTTGGAATTTCCCCTACCCCAGGAACCCCGCCTAACCTTTATTTTAACAAATATGCGCCAATGACCGACCACTCGTTGATATTTGGTTGTATTTTCTCCCAAGTCTTTTCCTCTATTTCCTTTCTGCTCAGCACCCCATTATGTGCACCCAGCCAACATAGATTGAAAAGCTCTATTCTTCTCCCTCCGTCTATCTGAAAGAAGGAGGGACGCATAACCAACCAGTTCCCTGAGAGAGCTCCGTATATTGTTATGTCCCTGCAATTATCAAGCCAAACCGAGACCGGATAGTCGTTCTCAAATTGGGCTAAACAAATAATACGTTTCTAAATATAACGGGATATTGGGAGAAGTGTTCGTGTTGCCAGCTGTAAAACCACTTCCTTCCGGTTGAAGTTATAATCGCTCCTGTTTTCCCCTCAATAGCGTATCCCGCAGGCCACCATAGATTCTCGAAAAAGCCACCTCCTTTCCCACTTATCCTCCAAATAAATGGCTGATTTTCGTTAGCGAAGAGGTAAACATCAACAATCTTTGATTTCTCACCTACACGCCAATTAATAAAGTAAGCACCATTCATTGCTTCATCTATTGATAAGAACATGTTCACTATTGTAATAGTTCCATCTGGAGCATCTGGCGTCTCTATCATTGGGGCTGGATTATCAGGCTCTTTGAATTTCTCCTTTTCCGAGCGAAGGATAATACGCGCAGGATGCTCGCCGAAGAGCTTTGTATGGGGTTTCAAGTGAAGAGTGTCGGAGATTAGATACTCTCCTGAAGGAAAGTATATCTCTTCGCATTTATTTATCGCTTCTTGGATTGCCTCGGTATCGTCAATGCCGTCATCGGGCAATGCCCCAAACTCCGTAACGCTCCTCACTTTTTCGCTCATCCGAGGGAAAGCAGGCGACGGCAATTTTTCCAATTTTCCCTTAAATTGTATTTTGGCAACCTTCTCGCCATCCTTGTATATCTCTTCGCTCGCAATCCATCTGTCAATTCTATTCCCATCAGCAAAGAGGAGACCCTTTACTATTTCCTTTAATCCTTCGGAGGTTATATTTTGGAGGAAAAGACAAGCTGGCATTGGTTGAGGGCTTATCCCTATCCCATCCTCTATATTTTCAAAGGAGGAATCTATAAAGCTAACGCAATTCCCACCCTCTAACACAACGCCCGATTTTACATTTGATATACGAAGGTCTAAGAAGACGAAGTTCCAGATACCTCTAAGGCGGATAGCGTATAGGCTTTGTTGGGAGAAAGTGGCGGAGCGAATAAGGAATTGGCTCGTCTGGTCTACTTCCCATCCTCTTTCTCCACCTATAACCTTTATATTGGAAATCACTCCACCACCGCCCCATAGGGAAGTCCTGATACAAGCGTAGGCATCGCCTCCCTCAATCTCAACATCTCTTAAAGCGGTAGCCTGTGCAACGCACCAGTAGATTCCTATCGCACCTGGATTCCCACTCTCAATTCTTATCTTTATATTTCTAATGCTTGTGAAGAAAGTGTTATTTGTGGAACCACCTTTATCATCTCTGCGAGTTTGCCAATCACGGGATTTAGGGTCCATTCCCCAACCATTCGCGGTTACAATCAGCGGCTTGGGGTTTGAGGCGTCAGAGAAACCCTCCGTTTTTGAGGGGAGAATTAGAGTAGGTGGGTTGCTCATGTCCCCGATAAGATGGGTGCCTTTCCAGATTATCAGCGTGTCTTTTATCACATAATTTCCTGGTGGTATGTAAACTGTTCCGTGTTTTTTCTCTCCCTCAATCCCTACATTGTGGTCTAAAGCGTTTATGAAAGCTTGTGTATCATCGCTTACACCGTCTCCCTTAGCCCCAAAATCCCTGACATTGCGAAACATCGTTCCATGAGGGAGGGAGGCATAGGGGTCAGCTTGTGTCTTCCCTTCTTTGGGAAGGGAAAGGATAAGCAATAAAAGTAAAAGGGCAGTTTTCACCATTTACGAGTGGACAATTGATGAGAAGATGTGAAGCCCTTAACTACATCGTATTGGAATGTACCTGGCTTGGGGGTAGTAAACACCCAGCAGATTCCCGCCTGTTCAAAGGCGATTTCCATCGCTTCCTGCAGATATTCCTTTTTGGGTCTTCCCTCAGGCCAAGAGGAATGGGGAGTGAAATATATGCAGGGGACGGCTATCTTGCCAGTTTTTAAATAGTCGTTTATTTCAAGTGGCAGGCTATTGGGGTATATTCCGCAGTCGGGATAGAGGGAGGAGCTGTGTTGATATCCCCATAGGAGGGCGTCAGCATATTGAAGATATCCCATATCAGCGAAATTTTTCAGGCTCTCGTGATAGACGCATACACCGAAGAGAAGATTGGGATTAATCCCCTTTGATTTCTCATAGATTTGTCGTGTGTAATCAAGAGTAAAGAAGGAGAGATTGCCATCAAAATCGTCTATCATCCAGAGGGTTAGATTGGGATGCTGAAGAGAGATATTCGCGATTGCCTCAGCCCATTTCAGGTAATCCAAGCCAAAAGGAGCGTAATCCTTGGGCGCCTCAGATGGAGGGACGAGATAAGCCCAAACCTCTATCCCCTCCTTTCCCGCTTTAGAGCAGAAATCAGATAGGGCGGAAAGCTCCTTATCAGAGCGGTAGGCGATTAGATAGGTGTAGCAATTCACTCCTAATTCTTTGATGAGGGAGAGCATGGCATCTATATCTGGGCTTCCATCGCTCTTATAGACCATTCCAGCATAGGCGGAGACAATTCCCCTATAGAAGGGATTGCTTCTCGCCCTCCCCCTAACAATTTTCTTATTCTCATCTATTATTCGCTTTATATTTTTCACGCTTATATTCTCCCTCCAATTGGCTTTCCCCCCAACTGAAACTTCAAGGGTGTAAATTCCTTCTTTAAAAAGGGAAGAAGGAAGACTTATCTTTGGAGTGAATAGTTTTGTCGGTTTCTCGCTTATCTCTGCTTTTTCCCACTTGCGGATTACCTTTCCATTTTTATCTTTTAAATAGATGTCCATTAAGAATTTAGTTGTGGGTTTAGTGCTTGTAATCCACAAGAAGAAATTTATCGGTTCGCCTTCGGCATAAACGCTTGCCACAGTGCCGCCTACATAATAAGATAGGGGGAGACCGGAAGAAATTGGGGAGAGGGTTGGGGATTTATTTCCGCTTTTTATCGTATTGTAGCGCTCTCTTATCTCGTCCTCGCTCAAAGCTCTGTTGTAAATACGAACTTCGTCTATTGCTCCTTCAAATGCCCAGCGTTTGTAGCGGGAAACGCCAAAGCCGCCTATTCGCAGAGGTGCTAGATTATCTCCCGCCACTTTGCCCGGAGTTGTCCCCTTCCCTACCCTCTCTCCATCCACATATAGATAAATTTCTTTTCCTCTTCTTACCCCAACAACATGATGCCATTTTCCATCCGCTATATCATATCCCTGAATTCTAACATGTCCACCCTCGTGATAATCTCCGAATTGAACTTTCCCCTCAAAATAGCCGAGCCACCAGCCGGATTTGTTGCCAGCACCAGTCCATTTTGCAATATAAATTTGCGGCTCCCTGCTATTGTGTTTAACCCAAGCCTCCAGTGAGTAATCGCCTGGGAAGACGAAGCAAAACTCTAACCCTCCTCCGCATATTAAATCGCTCCCTTTACTGAAATAAAGAGCTCTCCCGCAAACACCATCCACCCATTTCGCTCCCATGATGGTTGCATCGTTTTGATTTCCCGAATAGTCGTGAGCAATTACTCCTTCTCCCTCGTCAAAGCTGTAATAAGCTACTAACTTGTGCTCCTCTCCCAGGGCGAAAAGGGTTAACGAAATAACTACAAAAGGGAGGCTTAATCTTAATATTTTAAGGGAAACTCAACAACCCTCCCTTCCTTAGAGGAGATTGTGCTTGCCTCAATTAGTTCGGTCAAATTGCGCCCGTCTTCAATCGTGATATATGTTGGCGTATCTTTAGTTATCGCATCAAGCCATTGCCTCATTGGAGAGGGCAGAGGGTCAGGAAGCTTGGTTGGGGTTATCCAGCCGTCTATTCCGTAGTTTGCGAGCTTTGTTGATGTGAGAGCTATCCTTTGATTCACCGAATTTATCACGAGCGAGCCTTCCGTGCCGAAAAGCTCAATGGGGTTGCTTCCCGAGCGATGAACCCAGGAGACATCCAGGACACAGAGTGCTTTGTTCTGGAATTCAACTAACGCAACGGAGTTATCATCAACCTCGTAATTACCGAGGAAGTTATTAAGCATAGCCGTAACCCTTTTGGGTTTGCCCAGGAACCAGAGGGCAAGGTCAAGGGTGTGGCAGCCAAGGTCTATGAAGGCGCCTCCTCCCGCCCGCACAGGGTCCCTGAACCAATTTCCCGGCTGCCACCAATAATCCAAAGCAGCGCAATGGGCGACCCTCAGACGAGCGAAGGTTATATCCCCTATTATCTTCTCTTCAATCACCTTTTTAGCGAAGAGAATTTCCGGTCTGCATCTATTGGGGAGGGAAATCATAAATTTGATGCCCGATGATTTCACCGCCTCAACAATGGCATCTGCTTCCTTCGTCGTTATCGCCAAAGCCTTTTCGGTGAATACATGCTTTTTAGCTTTACAGCTCTTGATGATGACCTCGGGATGCATAGAGGTTGGAGCATCCACCACCACGGCGTCAACTTCCGGCATAGCCAAAACCTTATCCAAATCAGGCTCAAAGGGAACATTGTATTTCTTAGCCATTTCCCTTCCCCTTTCCTCATCCTCATCCCAAATAACGACGATTTGGGCGTCGGGCTGTTCCATTACCTGCCGGGCATAACCCTCAGCGTGCACATGGGCGAAACTCAACATCGCTATTCCAACCATTTTCAACCCTCCTTTCAAACGAGATTGATTGCCTTGCCGAGGTCGGCAGATTTATAAATGAGGTCCAAGATTCTCGTCACCTGAGCCGCTTCCTCAGCTTTAACCAATGGCTCCCTATCGTTCAACAAAGCGTCCACCCAATCCGATATCTCCCTATCGAAGAGGCTCCCACTGCTTTGCGTGGGGACGGGCGTGATATCAATGAGCCTGTTATGGGTGTGGCTGAAAATCCTCACTGAGCCACCACCGAAGATTGCTCCTCCCTTCGTCCCACAGATAAAGGATGGTTGGGGTTCGAGAAGGTTCAAAGCCCAGGAGGACTTCACCATAAGGGTGGCACCGCTCTCCAGCTTGACCAAGCCGAAGGCAGAATCCTCAACCTCAAACTTCTTCGGGTCCCAAGGACCCCAGATGTTGTATCCACCGAGGGGTGCTAACTTCTGGTAAGTAGTTCCCAGGACGGCAACGGGCTTTGAATAATCACCCATTAGCCAAAGGGTGAGGTCAACGATATGGGTTCCTATATCTATGAGGGGACCACCTCCCTGCAGCTCCTTGGAGAGGAAGACACCCCAAGTGGGCACACCTCTTCTTCTGATTGCGGCTGCCTCAGCGTAATATATCTCTCCCAGTTCTCCACTCGCTATCAGGCTCTTGAGGAATTGAGCATCATCGGAGAATCTTGAGGGATAGCCTACGCTCAGCTTTAAGCCCGTTTCCTTTGCGGTTCGCACCATTTCCTCCGCTTCTTCCGTATTCATAGCCATAGGCTTCTCGCAATAGACATGCTTTCCCGCCTTGAGCGCGTCTATCGCCTGAGGAGCATGGAACTTATTAGGAGTGCAGATATCAACTGCGTCAAGGTCTTTCATCTCCAGCATTTCCCTATAGTCGGTGAAGACCTTGGCGTTTCGCGCTCCATATTGTTTCGCTCCCTGCTCAGCCCTCTCCAAAATGGTGTCGCAGAAGGCTACGAGCTCTACTTTGTCCTTGAGCTTGGCGTAGCTCTGCATATGGGCTTGAGCGATTCCTCCTACGCCGATGATTCCTACTCTCAGTTTTCTCTTGGGCATAAAAATTCCTCCTTTCAGAAATTTTATTAAGTTCTAATTTGGGAAGAAAAAGCAGTCAAGGATTTATTTTTCAAGTTCGCGAATATTTCTTAACTCAATGTCTATTTCTCGGCATCGCTTTCTGACAAATTCCGCGCTTCCCTTTATATTAACCTATTCCATCGCTCAAAATTTCTTTATCTTCCGGAAAAACTTCGTGGACTTCCTCAGAGCTCAACCTTAAAAATTTCCTTTGTTTTAAAGTGAATGTTCTTAAAATGCTTGTAAAGTGTTGGTTATTGCTCGTGGAAAGGATATTCGTTGGTCACTACATCTAATATCCTACCCTCTACTATCTTCTAATGTGAGTCATTCTTATTTTGGGCAAATCTTCGCCATTAGGGTTTTCGCGAATTCCTTCGCTTTTAAGATGTCTAACTCGTTTGGTCTTCCTTTATTTATCCCTCCAAAGAGCTTAAAAGGACCGAAAGTAATCCACCCCAAACAATTGAACTCCCCTACTATTTCAAAACCTTTCTTAACCAATTCCTTCCTCAATTTTTTATGAAACTTTATTCCAACGGGCGCTCCACAGGTGGAGAAAATAAAAGCATTCTTATTTGAGACGGTGTTTAATTTGTTCAAATATTCAAAAAGCAACTTATGATGGGAAAAAGCATAAATACCAGAACCGAAACCAATTAAATCATAGTCAAAAATCATTTCTGGGCTGGCTTTCGTTATCTCAACCAAATCAGCGTTTAAAACCTCGCCCATCGCCTTGGCGACTTTCTCCGTGTTTTTGTGATGAAAAGAGAAATACAAAATCAGCGTTTTAAACTTATACGATGCCATATCTCAAAGTGATGGGGTCCTGAAAGAGAAAGATATGGGGTGGATAAAAAGTAAAAATGGCGAAAGCAAATAATAGCAAAATAATAAAAATGACGGCAATCTTATCGCAAACTCTTGGGAGATTTCCTATAAACATCATTTTGTAACTGACCATCTGACCAATAACCACCGCGATAACGAAGGTTAAAATATCCAAAAACAGGAGATTTTTCCCTAAAACAGCCTTGTAAGAGTAAAAAATCATTATGATGAGAAGCGGCATTGAATAAATTCCCGTAGCTTTAGCAAGGAAGAAATTCTCCGGTCTTTCTTTTAATATTCCCATTTCTATTAACAACCATAATAGAGCGGGAATCACTGCTAATTTCAAATGCTCCCATGTGCTTTCGTTTACCGCAGAGAAGATGCCCACAAGCCAAAGCTTATTTGACCAATCAAAAGTGAAATGAAGCACACTACCGAGCAGAACAATAAAGAGAGCCCCGAGTAGTTCAAGTCTTAAAATCTTGGGTTTCGTTTCGGATTTCACCTCCAAGGAATAAAGAACAGGTTTCTCAAAGCGGATTATCTTCGCCTTCGCTAATTTTCTAAAAAACCCATCTTACATCCTTTAGCTCTCCATTTTGACGATAGGTCAACGTTAATCATTTTATAGCATAAAATTCAAAAACTCAATCTTTTTAAAAGCTCATTATTATTTTTTTGAAATGGGAATCAAGGATTATAATTTTTTTAATATGATGGACTTAAAAATCGTTTACAAGAACCTTTGCCCAAATTGTGGAAACGATATCGGCTCCGAAAGGCTGGCCAAGGGTCTGCCCTGTGAGCTTTGTTTGCCCAACGAAAACGAGCAGCTGAGGTTTGGTCCTCTATTGGGAATAGAGGAAAGAAAGAGAAGGGTTGAGGAAGTGGAAGAGCTGTTCAGAACGGTTGTGAGGACAAAGATGTGGGCTCTACAAAGGTTTTGGGTGAGAAGATTTTTGGAGGGGGAGAGCTTCGCATTGATTGCTCCCACCGGCTCAGGGAAAACCACTACCCAAATAATTTTGAGCTTGTATTCCGCCAAGTTTTTGAGGCGAAGATGCTTGATAATCCTGCCGACGAGCCTCCTGGTCAACGAAGTGGCAGAGAAGCTGAAGAGATACGCAAAGGAATTGAATTTGGATGTCGTAGTGGCAAGCTACCACTCAATGCTTTCCAGGAGGGAAAAGGATTCAGAACTCTTAAAAATGGATTCCGCGGAGATAATCATCACCACTCATCTTAGCATAATGAAAAAGGAAGAGATTAATAGGCAAAACGTGGATGTCGTCTTCGTTGACGATGTAGACAGCTTCTTGAGGAAAAGCAAGGCTATAAGATTTGTTTTGAGGATGATGAATCTTCCCGATGAGATAAAGGGGATAGTTGAGGATGTTTTTGAACAGAGGATAGATGTAAAGGAAGCGGTTCTTCAGATTTCTAAACTTAGATATGGCAGGAAAATTCAATCCCAGCTTTTAGTTAGCGGGGCTACCCAGCGGGCTAAAAGGACCAAAAGCCTCACGATTTTGAATTCAATCTTCGGATTCTCAATAGGCTTGAAGCCGGAATTCGGGAGAAATATCGTTGATTGTTTCATTGAGGCTGCGGATATAAAGGAGGAAACACTCAGGCTGGTCAATATCTTGGGAACTGGCGGCTTGATATTCGTCCCGATGGACAAGGGCAGTGAATTTGCAGAGCAATTAGAGGAATTCCTAACGGGAAAGGGAGTAAAAGTAAAGGCTTTTTTGAAACCGGATAAGAAAGCCTTTGAGGCATTTAAATCGGGCGAATTGGATGCTTTAATAGGGATGGTGACAACAAGAAGTCCCCTTGTGAGGGGAATAGATTTGCCGGGAAGGATAAGGTATGCCATCTTCGTGGGAGTTCCTAAATTCGTCATCAGAATCAAAATAGAGGAGTTCCATCCGACTAAGTGGTTGATGCTCTTGAATAACATCCAGCAAGCTATCAAGGAGAAGTATCAAAGGGAATATGAATATCTTGTTGCTGATTTGATAAAGATAAAGACATTAACCGCCGAACAATTGGAGGCGGTGCGGAAAAGTTTGATTGAAAACAGGAGTTTGGACGGCTTTTTGGAATTCGTCAGGAAGATAGCACAAAAGGGATTGGAATTCTTCAAGAAGATTCTGAAAGACGAGGATATCTTAAAGGCTATAAGGGAATCGCCGACAATAAGTTTCAGCGACAAAGAGGGAGAGTATACATTTTTAATTCCCGATTCCGTGGCTTATGTTCAGGCAAGCGGAAGGACGAGCAGATTGTTCATCAGTGGGATAACGAAGGGGTTAAGCGTTGTGATAGTGGATGAAGAAAAGGCTTTTAATTCTTTGAAGAAGGAGTTAAGTTACTTTGAGGAAATTGAATGGAAACAATTTGAGGAAATAAACTTAGAAGAAGTGCTAAGGGAAATAGACGAGGATAGAAAGAGAATCTCGCTCGCCTTGGAGGATAAATTGAAAGTTGAGGAAGCAAAGATAGCTCTGACCACTAAATTGCTCATAGTGGAATCTCCTACGAAGGTTAAAACTATAGCGAGGTTTTTTGGCAAACCCGCAAGAAAAAGCTATGAGAATTTGGTAGTGAATGAGGTCTTCGGGGCGAATTCTTATTTCATAATAGCTGCGAGCAAAGGACATATAACGGACTTGAGCTTGCAAGAGGGTTTGTTCGGTGTTGAGATTAAGGACACCTTCATCCCCTATTTCAAACCGATAAAGAGATGTATTTTATGTGGGAGGGAAATTGAAGAGGAGGAAGAGGCTTGCCCCTGTGGTGGCAATAAGTTCGTAGACGCGGAAGCGAGAATAGATGCTTTAAGAAGGATAGCGAGTTTGGTGGATGAGGTGATTATCGGCACTGACCCCGACAGCGAGGGAGAGAAAATCGCCTTTGACTTATGCCTGCTCTTGAAACCGATGAACGAGAACATAAAAAGAGTGCGTTTCCACGAGGTTACGAGGAAAGAAATCTTGAGGGTATTGGAGAATCTGGAGGATTTCGATTTGAATTTGGTCAAAGCCCAAATCGTCAGGAGGGTGCAGGATAGGTGGATTGGATTTGGAATTTCTCCCGTGCTTTGGAAGGTCTTCAGGAACAACAGGCTTTCCGCTGGTAGGGTTCAAACTCCCGTCTTGGGCTGGATTGTAGATAGGACGAAAAAGCTCAAGGAGAGAGAGGAATTGATAAGTTTGAAGCTGGAAAATGGTCTGCAAATCAGCTTCAGGGCAAAGAAGGGAACCTACGATAAAATCATCTCAAATGGTTTCGTTGAACTTAAAGATGTTAATGTATACGAGGACGAAGTGAATCCCTATCCGCCCTTTACCACCGATACATTGCTCTCCACCTTAACGACTTTTCTAAAAATAGACGCCAATGAGGCGATGCAGATAGCCCAGAAATTGTTTGAGAACGGTTTAATCACATATCATAGGACGAGCAGCACGACTGTTAGCTCTGTGGGGATAAATATCGCGAAGGAATATATCTCCTCAACCTTTGGAGAGGATTACTTCAGGGCGAGGAAATGGGAGTCGGAGGGTGCCCATGAATGTATAAGACCAACGATGGCAGTTGATTCCCAGAAATTGAAGAACCTGATTGGTCTGAAATTGTTAAGATTTCCTTCGCCCCTAACGGACAGGGATATCAGAGCCTATGACATCATCTTCAAGAGGTTCATCGCGAGCCAAATGAAGCCCGCACAGGTTGAGAGGATAAAGTTTAAAGTTTTGGCGGGAGATGAAGAAAGGGAGTTTGAGTTCATAAACAGGATTTTAGAGGATGGCTTCACAAAAATCATCAAACTGCAGGCACGGAATATCTCTGGCTTGCAGGAAGGGAAATCAAGGATTTTGGAGAGCGCGAAGAGAGTTGTCCCCGCTCATAGTCCTTTCACCTACTCGGAGATAGTCTCTATGATGAAGGATAAGGGGATTGGGAGACCATCAACCTATGCGAAAATTCTTGAAATCTTGAAGAAGAGAAATTATGTGAAAGAGGTGAGGAAATCGCTCTTGGTTGCAACTTCTTTGGGGATAAGAGTTTATGGATTTTCTCAGCTCAACTTCAGCAAATATCTTAACGAAGAAACAACGAGAAGGTTAGAGGAAGAGATGGACAACATAGAAAGCGGAAAGAAGGACTTTGAGGATGTTTTGCGCCAGATATACGCCGAGGTGAGGGAAATCATTAGAAGCAGTATGGAAAACGGAGTCAAATACCCTATGCTTTCAAGCGTAGATTTGATTAGAGAACCTCGCTGAGGCAAAAAGTTTTTTGTGAATCTTTAATACATTTTATGCTGGAAGCAAACGCTTAAAGGGTCTTACCAAAACTTCCTATCCAAGGAGCGGTACTGGATTGCCTCGCCGATGTGATGAACTTCTATATTCTCGCTTCCTTCTAAATCCGCAATCGTCCTCGCAACTTTTATAATCCTATCGTAAGCCCTCGCAGATAGGTCCAATCTGCTTATTGCCGACCTCAAAACATCCTTAACATCCGATGATAAAGGACAGAACTCCCTTATCTGCTTGGAGTTCATATGGGCATTGAAAAAGATGTTCGTTCCGGCAAACCTCTTCGCTTGTATCTCCCTCGCCCTCATCACCCTCTCTCTTATCTTCGCCGAGCTCTCCCCTTGCGCCTCTTGAAGGAGCTTCTCCTGGGGAAGGCGAGGGACCTCTATATGGATATCTATTCTATCAAGCAGAGGACCGGAGATTTTCGCGAGATATTTGTGTATTTGCATGGGAGTGCAAGTGCAAGTCCTCGTGGCATCTCCGAAATAGCCACAGGGGCAGGGATTCATAGCCGCTACGAGAGTGAAGCGAGCGGGATAGGTAATCGTCAGCTTTGCTCTTGAGATGGAAACATATCCCTCTTCAAGGGGCTGGCGAAGGACTTCCAAGCTATCCCTACGGAACTCGGGAAACTCATCCAAAAATAAGACACCATTGTGGGCGAGCGATATCTCTCCGGGGCGTGGAACGGTTCCTCCCCCTGCCAAGCCAGCTGTTGATATGGTATGATGGGGGCTTCTGAAGGGGCGCTGAAGGATGATTGGCGTGCTATGGGAAAGAAGCCCAGCGACGCTATAGATTTTCGTGGTCTCAAGCGCCTCTTCAAGGCTCAAAGGCGGTAGGATTGTTGGCAGGCGTTTGGCGAGCATGGTCTTTCCGGAACCAGGCGGACCTATGAGAAGCACATTATGCTGTCCAGCTGCTGCTACCTCAAGGGCTCTTTTTGCGTGCTCCTGCCCCTTTACATCGCTAAAATCCAAATCGTAATTAAGGAGGTCATCTTGTGGGATAGGTTGGAAGGGGACGGGAGGGATTTCTATATCGCCCCTCAGGAATGCGATTGTCTCCGCGAGATTCGTGACGGGATAGGCGGTTATGCCCTCAACGAATGAGACCTCATTGGCATTAGCCTTGGGAATTATCAATTTCTTTCCCTCCCTTCTCGCCATCAAGGCGATTGGGAGGACTCCCGATACTTCCCGCACGGTCCCTTCCAAAGCCAATTCCCCAACGAGGATGAATTCATCCAAGTTGCGAGAATCAAGCTGGTCTGTGGCGGCGAGCAATCCCACTGCGATGCTTAAATCGTAAAAAGAGCCTTCTTTTCGGATGTCTGCGGGCGCGAGGTTTATTGTGAGGCGTTTATTGTAGGGGAAATCAAATCCGCTATTTTTAATAGCGGAACGAACTCTTTCCCTTGCTTCCTGCACCGAGGTATCTGGTAGTCCTACTACATGGAATTGTGGCAAGCCGAGGGAGGTGTCAGCTTCAACCTCAACGAGGTAAGCATCAACTCCCACGAGGACGCCGCTAAATGTTCTCGCAAACATCTTTCACTCTCCAAATAAATTTTTAAAAAATTATAAATTCAAGGGTAAAATAGAGCAATTATTTGGTAGCAAGTTATCTATTCAAATCTTGCGGAGATTAAATCCAAACGACCTTATAAACAAAGTTAGCTCTCCTTTTTCTTCATAATTAAATTGATTTGGGCAATGGCTTAAAGGTTGGGATTATTACATCCATAATAGATGTTTCAGGATAATAAGGGGAATAGTGAAGAGGCTATTGAGTGGGGATGGAGCGATTAAGGAGGATTTGGCGATAGCGAACTTCCTCCAATGCCCAAAGGGAACGGTTAGAAGAAGATTTCGCTTGGTGAAAAGAAAGCTCTGCAAATTTTTGAAATAATGAGCGAGCAAAACTCGCAAAAATGGACACATATATATTATGGAATACAACGAATGGAATCTTTCCAAGAGGAAGCGAGATGCTATTGACAGATAGGCAAAACTATTATATCATTTGTATGGTTTTCAAAGCAGGTTGGTTCAAGTGAGGGATGCCTTGAACGATATAACTCAGCATCAATACCAGGAAGACCTTGCCAAACAGAAGATGTATATCTTATACTTATGATAGCGCAGGAAGGCAAAGGAGTATGACCGATTATTTCGGCGGTCAAACAAGTTATAGCTACGACGCTCTTGGAGATTGACTTCCATAACTATTCCTTTTGAGAAGTTGTGAACGACACAATAAGGAGTCCTTCTCTCTATCTCGCTCAGACAAGATAGTATGAGATTACACGCTTTAATTACTCATTTTTCTCCGCCTACATTCGGGGATTTGGCGAAGAATCAAAGACAATTCTTCCTTGTGTGCCCACAGATTCCCTTCCTTCGGAACCTATTTAGAAGTAGGCGATTAGGGCGTTTCCTACTATAATAGGGATTTGAGTGCTAGGAGGGGAATGGAAATCGCCATTAGGAAGTATTTCGCGGGAGATTCGTTTCCTTCCCCATCAACCCACTCCGCAAAATGAAAGCGAGGAAGATTCTCTAAGAGCTCTCCTAATAACTTGTAAGCCAATTGCTTATCCGCTTCGTAAATCACTGGAAGGATATAGCCTGTGCCAGTCGCCCAGTATCCTCCGTTCATATACTTCCCCAATTCCGCCTTCACCAATAGCCTCTGCCAACCTTCCTCCTCCGCTATCTGCCTTGTAAACCCAAACCTTATTATTCTATCCCAATTCCTTAGATAAAATCCTTGAATGCTTTTCTTTATACTCTCCTCCACCACTAAGCCATAAGCGAGACCATTTCCCCATACATCAAATTGATGACAATCCTTGCTACCTGCCACGAAGCCCTCGATTTCAGGGTCGTATAAACGCCACAAATTCTCCCTGATTCCCCTCGCTAAATCTTTCCAATATTCAAGTAAGTCCTCTTCAAGATAGCCATTAAATAACTCAACCGCTCTCTGTAATCCTCTATAAATAACAAGACTGCTCATCAAGGCAAACCCAGTGATGGCTATGTTGTCTTGATAGCCAAAGCCTACATAGGGTCTTTGGGGGTCAATATAGACAAGACCACAGCTGAACGATATTTGCTCAAAGCTTCTCTTTATCACCCTTGCCCATCTTTCCTTTTGGGGGATATCTACGCCCCATTCCTCAAAGTAGCTGAGAAGCCTCGTCCAAGCGGCTGGAAGATGGACAGGCATCCTCTCCCCTATAGGACCATCATACCAGCCGGGAAACATTATAGGGAGACCATCAGGTTCAACCCTATCCGGCACCCTTTCCAAATCAACCACGCTATCTGTGAGAAATTCAATTATCCTCTGCAATTTATCCTTATTCGCAAGCTCAGGACAAACAATGTGGGGGAAAAGGAAATCGTCCGGCCAAATCCCATAATAATGCCCCTTGCTTGGAGCAATCGTCTTAATCCCACCTTTCAATTCAACGCTCGCATTCTCAGAGCATTCCAAAAGATAACCTCTCAGCTTATTGTAAGCCTCTTTTAATATTTGCTTGTCCCCTTCCATATCTAAGCCCTATATTTAGGCAGAAGGTTTTATCTCTATGGCGCAGCCGCCGTTTGTCTTCAAGGGGATTTTCAAGATGTCTCCCTTTCGAACTGCTTTTTTCTCGTGGATTATCTCCTCTGGACTATCGCCGTCCCTATAGATTTCCGCTATATATTCCCTTCCTTCCTCCAGAAATTCCAGCGATATATCTGCCTCCCTTGATATCCCACCGCCGCAAATCGCGCCTATGAACCACTTATTCCCGCTTCTCCTAGCTATGGTAACGAACCTCCCCGGATAGCCCTCAAGAAGCTTTGTATCGTCCCAAGTAGCGGGACAATCCTTGAGGAACTCTATTGCCTCTCCAATGCTTTCGTATGCCTCGGGCTTATCCGCGAGATGCTGGATGTTGGATTCAAAGACAACCGCTAAGGCAAGCTGATGGGCATAGGTGGTTTGCTTCCTCATATTGGAGAAAGTTACGGGAGTGTAATCCATTGGACCGAGAGCGTTGCGGGTAAAGGGAAGGGTGCAATTGTGTTCGGCTGTTGGTCCCTCAGACCATTTGTAATACTCCGCCCCCAAAACTCCCTCTCTCGTTAAGATATGAGGCCATCTCCTCCTCTCCCCGGAGGGCTTTGTTGCTCCATGATATACAACCATTAGTTTATACTGAAGGGCTCCTTTGGCGACCTTATCATACATTTGAATCCTTTCCTGACAATCGCTATCAAAGAAATCCACCTTCACCCCCTTAACTCCGATTCTGGACAGCCAGGAAAACTTGCTATGCAAATCCTCGTCCGTTTCCACTTCCTTATAATGATACCAGACGAATATCCCAATCCCCTTTTCTTTCGCATATTCAACTAATTTGGGAAGCCATTCCGCTTTCCAACCTTCATCACAGAGATAGTATTCCCATCCCATTTTATGAGCGAAATCAACATATTTGACCTGTGTTTCGTAGTCTTCCGTGCTATCTCCTGACAACCAAGACCAAGCGCTTCTGCCGGGCTTTATCCAGGATGTATCAGCTATCTCGCAATCGGGGTTGAGGTTCTCAATCAAAGTTGATTCAACTATATCTGCAAGGGAGCCAATCATTGCAACCCGCCAGGGGCTGTAGAAGGGAAGCTTGCTGACAACAGCGTTTTTCTGGTCGGGAGCGAAGACGACTTTCAAAATCCCATTTTCCTTATCCCCTTCAATATGGGAGCCACAGTAATCCCCGTAAACGGCGGCTTCGGTAAGGAGAAGCCAATTGTCCTTTACATTTAGGAGAACAGGCATACCAAAATTCCCCTCAAGCAACTCCCGATAGGAACGTTTGGGATAGAAAGCCTCGTAGTTGGGCGTGAAGGGATGCGCCCAGCCGATCGCGGACTCGGGAATCCTGAATCCGCTCGTCTCAAAGCTTATCTTCAACTCCCCCTCACCCGGGATATGATAGCGGTAGGCGACGCCGTCATTATAAGCACGTAAAACGAGATATAAAATGCTGAGCTTCTTCCCGAGCTTCAAAACGAGCTCATTGCAATGATTCTCGTAAATCTCCTTCTTCCTCCCAATCATCGGATATTTTTCCTCAATCGTTTTTCTTGTGAAGGAGAGAAGGGATAAATCGCGCGTGAAATCAGCCACGCTCGTGAAGATTCCCATTGGCGACTTCTCAATAAGCACTTCTCCATCCTTTTCCACCCAATATACCAGCTTCCCCTCCTCCAATTTGACCTTGAGCGATATCCTACCATCGGGAGATTTGACTTCCAGCTCATCAAATTCAAAGGGATTTGCCTTCATATCCATCTCCTCCTTTCCAGATTGATAGACTCTGACCCAATCAACATACAGGGGCCAGTTCTCACCAGAGCCAAGTATAATGAGATTTCTTTGCTTGTCAATTATGCTGAAGGTTCCCATAGGGGCTTGGGAGCTCGTGCCAGAGACCTGGGGAGGGTCGGGTAAAGAATCGGGAGAATAGCGCTGGATTATGAGGGGTTTGTTATCAAGAAACCAGATAACGCATCCCGGCTGCCAGAGGCAACCGATGATATGCCATTCATTCCAATTTATCCCCGGCACTTCAACCCTATTGTTGGAATTTTGGTAGTGAATTTTTGAATCCTGAGCACAATCGTGAATTGTCCCATAGAAGGCGCCATCGTATTTTTGATAGGGAGCGTGAAAAGCTTCAAAGAAATCCAATTCGTTCCAATGGGTGGGGTCGCCGAAGCAATGCTCAAGGGATAGACTCCAGAAGGAGGGCCAGCCACTGCTTTTCTCCGCCAAGGCTTGGTCAAAACGAATTTTCGCTTCAAAGTAGCCGAATCTAAAGACTCTGCCGGTCTTTCCTTTGACGCTATATGATGAGATTCCCCAATTCCAACGCCCAGCGTCAATTTTCAACATAGAGTTTTGCACTTTTATCCTTTCAGCAGAAGTAGGTGGGAAGCCCCAAGGAAGGTCAATATACCATTTATATCCCGGAGCACCCGTTGCCTTTATGTCTATCGTGTCAATTGAATTGAAATCGTCCCAGAAGACGAGCTTTGTATATCCCGCTTTCTCCGCAGGAGGTGGGAGCCTCTCATCGCTGATGATTTCAATCACATTGACGATAGCTCTATCTTTCTTGGATAGGAAATCAATTTGCAAGACGCCATCGGAGACCTTTATCCCTTTGAATATTTCCTCCTTGCCTTTGCTTTTCCCCTTAGCCCACCGAAAGACATCGTAGTTCCGGAGAACTGGTTTGTTTTGGATATATACATCAAAAAGCCTCATCCCGGGCTTATTGTGAATAAGCTCGGCAAATATCAATTTAACAGTATAGGTCCCATTTGGAAGATGGATGAGATAGCGCATGGGGGATTTGGGATTTTTTGCATCGCATCTGAAGCTTCTGATTGCCTGAGGATATCCGCAATCGGGCTTAACCGATTCCTTTGTGGAATAGGATAAGGAACCGTTCTTTAAATAACCCCAACCGTCCTTGGAGAAAGGCTTATCAGCAAGGGCACCGTCAACGGCATCTCCGCCGCAATTAACTTTTAGAACGAACATGGGAAGTCCTTGATTGGAGGGATGAACCTCACCGGAAGCGATAAAAATGGCTAAGAATGTAAGGATTAAGAATTGGCTGAGTTTCATCTTCATAATCGTTAGAATTATATTGATTATTTCGGAAGGGAGGAACAGAAAATGCCTGAAGTTATATTTTCCTTTGATGATGAGGATTTCATAACTCCTGAGGCTGATGAGGCGACGGAGTTCTGGGCTAAAACTTTAAGGGAAAGAGGAATAAGAGGTAGCTTCAATCTTGTGGGGGAGAGGGCGAGGGCTTTGCGGGAGAGAGGTAGGGAGGATTTGATAGAGCTTCTTCAATTCCACGAAATCAACTACCATTCCAATTTCCATTCACTCCATCCGACATTTCCCGAGTATCTTGAGGATTTGGATTGGGATAAGGGAGTTGAGGAAGTGATAAGGAGGGAGATAAAGGGGCTAAACGATTTGAGGGAGATTTTCTCTCAATCGCCGATTGCTTTCATGCAGCCGGGGAATAGCGCGACGCCACAAGTTCTCTACGCGATGTATCTATTGGGTATGCCAATAATGGAGGCGAGCTTTATTCATCCTTTAGATGGAAAGCTCGTTTGGTATTGCAATACCCTCAATGGGCTCACTTGGGATTTTGTGTTTGAAAGCCATTTCTATCTTGACAATCGGCTTGAGAAAATGAAGGAAAGCTTTAAACGATTGGAGGAAAAGCAGGGTTTGATAGTTTTGGGAACGCATCCCTGTATGTTGGTTACGAGCGAGTTTTGGGATAGCGTTAACTTCTCAAATGGGAAGAACACGCCAGAGGAGGAATACAAACCAGCCCCTCTGCGCCCGAAGGAATTCGTTTTAGATTTGATGAGGGATATTAAGGAGTTCCTTGATTGGCTCAGGGGAAGGGGAGATGTTGAGTTCATAACTTATAGAGATGTTTACGAGAGATACAAACCCTCTTCGGAATGGATTTCCTTAGAAGTCCTTCTCAGATTAGCGGAGGGGATTTTGGATGAACTGAACTACAAAATAGTTGAAAATCGCATCTTTTCCGCCTCGGAGATATTTTCCTTCTTCGCTTGGGCTATTTCTTATTATTCTTCTCATAAGGGCTTTCCCAATCGCATTCCTTATCGGCGGACAATAGGACCAGTAGAGGCGATGCCTTCCTTCAAAAGAGGGATGAAGGTGGGATTTGAAGACTTTATGAAGAAGTGCGAGGAGGTGAATAGGTATATTATTAGGCATAATAGGATTCCGGGGAAGATGAGAGTCAATGAGATGGAAGTGGGGGCAGGAAGTTTTGCTAAGGCTATGGCTAAATGCGTTCTCTCTTTGAGGGAAGGAAGGAATAAGGGTGAGCTAAGCATTGAGGAAGGAAGCGATTTCCCTCTAATTGAGAGGGAGCTAACGCTCCCTCATTACGAGGGAACCTGGCTTTATCCTAAGGGCTTTAAGGGGGAGAGGATAATAAAGCTGGTGAGATTACAGTCCTGGTCCGCAAAACCAGCTTTGTAAGTGTTAAGGAAGAGATTGACACGGCTTCCCTACGGGAGGTTCACAGTGACAAAGGAAGTTGGGAATGGGTTTTAAAAAATATCCTTTATCAGCCTTGCTTTGCCTAACTTGGGGAGGACTTCTACTACTTCAAATCTCATTGAGACTTCGCCAAGTCCTTCCTTCTGAAGATAAAGAAGGGCAACGTTCTCTATTTTCTCCCTCTTCTTGGCTGTGACCGCCTCAGCGGGTAAACCCCACTTATCAACATCTCCCCTCATCTTCACTTCAACGAAAACATAATCATCCTTATCTTTCGCTATTATGTCTATCTCTCCAATTTTCGTCCTGAAATTCGTTGCGATGATTTGATAGCCAAGCGACACGAGAAATCGCCTCGCTATCTCCTCTCCGAACTTTCCCTTCTTTACTTTATCACTCCCCACCTGCTTATCGGCCACCAGATGAAAAGCGCCCTCCCTGTTATCCTATCCCGGGAAAGAGGACCCCAAACGTGGCTATCATTGGAATCGTTCCTGTTATCCCCCATAACGAAATAGGAATTCGGGGGAACCTTATAGGGACCGAACTCATAATAGGGAGGCTCGTAGATGTAGGGCTCTTTCAAAGGCTTCCCATTTATGAACACCTTCCCATCCCTCACCTCCACTACCTCTCCAGGCAAACCAATCACTCTCTTCACGAAGTTTCTCTCTTGGATATCCGCTTGGGGTGGTGCGCGGAATACTATAACCTCTCCCCTTTGAGGGTCTCGGATGTGGAAGACGAATTTATCAGCCATTATCCTATCTCCAACTTTCAAAGTGGGAATCATTGAGCCCGAGGGGATAAGGAAAGCCTGGATGACGAAGGGATTAACGATTGCTACGACTATGCCTACAGCTAATGCTATTGATTCAAGGAAATCGGAACTCGCCCTGAGCCATTCCTCAGCTTTTTCCTTTACGAGCTCCCTTTTTGATACAGTGCTCGCCAAAGCGAGATAGAATTTCCTGACGAAAGCACGCCACCAAGCGAAGGGAATAGCGAGCAATAAACGAAGGAAGAGAGCCCCTCCACCTATCGCATAGAGCTTCCAGGACTCCCTTATCTCTCTCAGGATGGTTTGGAGGATACCCTCCATAAAATCTTTGTTATCTCTTTTCCTCTATACGGGCTGCTTTGCCCTTTCGCTCCCGCAGATAGTAAAGGCGAGCCCTCCTGATCTTCCCTCTCCTAACAACTTCTATCTTTGCGATGAGGGGGGAATGAAGGGGGAATGTCTTCTCCACACCTATCCCGTGATGGGAGATTTTCCTTACCGTGAATGTGGCGGATGCTCCACCACCCCTTTTCCTTATAACAACTCCCTCAAATACCTGTATCCTTTCCCTATCAGCCTGACGAATGATTTGGTGCACCCGAACGGTATCGCCAGGAGCGAAATCGGGCACATCCTGTCTCAGCATTTTCTCTTCAACCGAGCGAAGAAGCATGTCTCCTTTCATCTTCGCATCTTCCTTTCTTTGAAAGTCTTATGTTTTCTCAAAATTGATTTCAAATCCTCCAAGATTTCCCTCAAAATCTCAATATCTCCCTCCGAGAGGGAGGCGGAGGCTAAGAGCTCTGGACGGCGGAAAAGCGTCCTTTCAAGGGCGCGCCGCCTCCTCCATCTCGCTACCTCCTGATGATTTCCCGATAGCAGAACCTCGGGAACCTCCTCGCCCAAAAAATTCGCAGGGCGCGTGAATTGAGGGTGCTCCAAGATACCGGAGCTGAAGGATTCTTCCCTAACCGCTTCCTCCTCCGAGAGGACAGAGGGCAACAATCTAACTACAGCGTCAACTATGGCGAGAGCGGCTATCTCTCCTCCCGTGAGGACGAAGTCGCCCAGGGATATCTCCTCATCAACCCAATCTAAAATTCTATCATCTACACCCTCGTAGTGTCCACAAATTATAACAAGATGCCCCTCCTTCGCCAACTCTTCCGCAATTCTCTGTTTGAATGGTATGCCTTGAGGAGTTGTCAAGATGACCTTATGCCCCTCACATCCTTCTTTTGCGCATTCCCTCTTCACTTCCTCAAGCGCATTGTAAATCGGCTCGGGCTTGAGGAGCATTCCCGCTCCTCCGCCATAAGGATAATCATCGGTCGTCCTATGTTTATCTGTGGCGAAATCCCGCAGATTATGGAGATAAATCCTCGCAACGCCCTGCTCCTGCGCCTTTCGCATCATGCTCGTATTGATGTATGGCAGGAAGACCTGAGGGAATAGGCTTATAATGTCTATCCTCATCCTTCTTTTATCTCCTTCACAATCAGCTTTCTCTCCTGTGGAAACATCGCCACAATCCATTCCGCAACGAATGGAATGAGCACATCCTTATCGGTTAACAGGACACCGTGGGCGGGAGTGGAGATGATATCAACAACCTTGCCCAGATTCTCTCCTCCCTCGCTGTAAACCTCAAATCCGATGGGACTTTCCTCCTCTGGAAATATCTCCTCCTCTATCTCCAGATAGCTTTCCCTTAGGCGCCAAGCTTCTTTTATAGTATCTATTCCCTTGAACTTCAGAATCCACATTCCCTTGTGTTGCCAAGCTTTCTCAATCTCCACCTCCCTCGTCTTATATTGAGAGGAAAGAAAGCCCTTTCTCCCCTCAAGGAGCTTCACATCCCCCTTCTTAAGGGGCAATAACTTGATTTCGCCCTTCCTTCCGAAGGTAGAAAGGACCTTCCCGATGATTGGCATTGGGTTGAAGAGACCTATCTCCTTATCTCAACTACCTTATCGTCTTTGACGATTATCTGTGGAGGGGAGAAGATGGGGAGAGGCTCATTTTCTTTCGCCTCAACATAGGCTTCAAGAGTGGTGAGGAGGAACTCCTCTCCCTCGGGGATTGTGCGCAATCTCTCTATCCTCTGCTCCAAATCCTTTCTGAATTCCTCCCTCTCAGCCCTTTCCTCCTCCCATTGTCTGCGAAAGGCAGCTGCCTTTTGGATGTCAACTTTTTGGAGGTCAGCGAGATATATGCGGGATTGAAAATCAATCTTCTGCTGTGCTTCCTTGACCTTCTCAAGGAGTTCCTCCATCTCCGCCAAAGTTCTCTTGCGGAACTCCTCCGTCATAATGACCTTCACGATTACATTGCATTTAACGAGCGTGCTCATTGCAGAATCTCCAGCGAAACCTTCTTGCCGAGCTTAGCTGCAGCCGCCTTGAGGATTGTGCGAAGAGCGTTGGCGATGCGCCCCTCTTTCCCTATGACCTTCCCCAAATCCTCCTCAGCCACCCGCACCTCATAAACTATCGTCCTCTCCCCCTTAACCTCGGTTACCTGCACTTTTTCGGGTTGGTCAACTATAGCCTGCACCAATCTCTCAACTAACTCACGCATAGGCTATCTACCTCCGCTTAGAGCTTGTTTTCTCTCCAGGAATTTATCCCAGATTCCCTCTTTTTTGAGAAGGCTCAAAACTGTCTCGCTCGGCTGGGCGCCGTTGAGTAGCCATTTTATTATCTTCTCCTCGTCTAACTTGACGATAGGAGGTTCACGCAGAGGGTTATAATGTCCCAGCATCTCAAGGTAGGGACCTTGGGGTTTGCTTCGGGAATCCACTGCGACAACACGATAGGAGGGTCTTTTCTTGGAGCCCATCCGCAAGAGCCTTATCCTTACAGCCATCTTCTCAACCTCCTTTGGGATGAGAGTGTTTTAGCCAATTCCTTAGCTTCAAAGAATCGTTTCAAGAGGAGATTCACATCCTGAACCGTCGTTCCCGAGCCCTTAGCGATTCTTCTCTTCCTACTCGCATCTATTATTGAAGGATTCTCCCTTTCCTCTTTAGTCATAGATAGAACTATAGCCTCAAACTTCTTCAACATCTTCTCTTCCTGAGGCCCAACTTTGATATTGCTGGCGCCTGGTAAAAGAGAGATGATTTGCTCCAACGGACCGAGCTTATGCATTCTTCTCAATTCCTTGAGGAAGTCGTTGAGGGTGAAATCGGCGAAGGAAGCAAGGGGTTCCTCCTTAGTCTCCTCAAGCGTTGCTTCTATCTTCTCTATTAAACTGAGCATATCGCCCATCCCCAAAATGCGGGAGACGAGCCTATCGGGATGAAATGGTTCAAGGGCATCATATCTTTCCCCTATTCCGATGAACTTTATCGGCTTTTGAGTGACGAAGGAGAGAGAAAGAGCGGCGCCTCCTCTTGCATCGCCATCAAGTTTGGTCAAAATGAAACCGTCTACTCGTATCTTAGAGAAGCCCAGGGCGATGTTGACCGCATCCTGTCCCGTCATCCCGTCCAAAACCAAGAGGATTTCCTGGGGATTTATCGCCTTTTCCATCTCCTCTAATTCTCCTAATAGCTCATCGTCAAGATGGAGGCGTCCCTGTGTATCTATAATCACTAAATCATGGCCTTTCTCTTTAGCAAAGGAAACCCCATTTCTCGCTATATTGAGAGGGTCCTTGTCGTCAGAGGAGAAAACATCGCAGCCGATGGCTTTGCCCACCTTCTTCAACTGTTCAATGGCGGCGGGTCTGCGGACATCGGTGGCGACGAGGAGAGGTCTCTTGCCCTTTTTCTTGAAAAATAGAGCCAATTTTCCGGCTGTGGTTGTTTTACCTCCGCCCTGTAATCCAACGAGCATAATAGTTGTGGGAGGGTTGGGAGAGAGGTGGACTTCTTCTTCTTTCCCGAGGATATTTATCATCTCGTCCCTGACGATTTTTATGACCTGCTGGGCGGGAGTGAAGGAGGACATAACCTCCTCTCCCAAGGCTCTTTGTCGCACTTTATCCAGGAATTCCTTAACGACTTTATAATGGACATCGGCTTCCAAGAGGGATAGTCTCACCTCCCGCAGAGCAGAATCAATATCCTGCGGGCTGAGGCGGGCTTTCCCTCTCAGCTTATTGAAGATAGCTTGAAGCCTTGCGGTGAGAGATTCAAACATAGCGTCCTTATAGAATTATACAGGAATAGCGAAAATTGTCAAAACGAAAGGGTAAATCAAAGGAGACACACATCACATAATTTGACAAAAATAGAAAGTGTGCTGTCTATCGGCTAAATCAATTCCTCCACTTTTATTTTTTGTAAATATCTTTGGGAAGTCATATCCCGAAAGCGGGAATCTTTCAATCCCGAAGGGTTTTGATGAGCTCGTTTATGTCTTCTATTTTTTCCTCTTCTAAAAAGCGCTTTATTCCTTCCAATATCTCCTTTGGAGATTGGGGGTTGATGAGGCAGGCTGTTCCTATCTCTACCGCTGTGGCGCCTGCGATTATGAATTCCAGAGCATCCTCGGCGCTCATTATCCCGCCACAGCCTACGACTGGTATCTTCACTGCCCTCGCTACCTCGTAAACCATCCTCAATGCTATCGGTTTTATCGCCGGTCCAGATAAACCGCCCATTAGTGTCCCTATGCGAGATGAACGACTCCTTATATCTATTGCCATCGCTAAGAATGTGTTCACAAGCGAGAGCGCATCCGCTCCACCCTCCTCTCCCGCCAGCGCCGTCTCCACTATGTCAGGCGCCTGAGGGGTCAATTTGGGCATAATCCAAAGGGAGGAAGCCTCTTTCACCATCTTCACTATCCTCTTCACCATCTTCGCATCCTTGCCGAATTGAATTCCTCCCTTAGCGACATTGGGACAGGACAGATTCAACTCAAGTCCCGCTATCCCCTTCCCAACCAATTTCTCCGCCATAAAGGGAAAATCCTCCTCCCTCTCCCCCGATATGCTGACGATTATCGGCGCTCCGAGCTCTAAATAGGATGGCAATTCCTCCTTCATAAACCTTTCCAATCCAACATTTTGAAGACCTATTGAATTTATAAGACCCGCCGGTGTTTCCCATAGGCGTGGAGGAGGATTACCCTCCCTTGGATTCAGGGTTATCGTCTTCGTTATTATCGCACCTATATTATCCAATGGGAAGAGATGGGCGGATTCAAGGGAGAAAACACCCGAAGCAATCATTATCGGATTTCTCAATTTCAAATTTCCCAAGGAGACCGAGAGATTCAAAATACCACCTCCTCCCCGGGGAGAATCGGTCCATCTTTGCAGAGGATTTTATAGCCACGCTTAGTTCTCACGGCACAGCCTAAACAGGCTCCGAAGCCACAAGCCATCCTCTCCTCAAGGGAGATAAAGGAAGGGATGTAGATTTCCTTTGCTATCCTCACCACTTCTTTTAGCATAGGAACTGGTCCACAGGCGAAGATGACATCGTGCCCCCGAGATAGGGAAGAAAGCTTGTCCGTTGCCAATCCCTTTTCCCCAAAAGAGCCATCCTCAGTGAAGAGGAAGAGACGAGATGATTTCCTCAATTCATCAAGCAAGAAAAATTCTCTTTCGCTTTTCGCTCCCCAGATGAACGTGGGATGAATGAGATTTTTGGCGAGGAAATAAAGAGGAGCAATGCCGATTCCACCCGCCACGAGAAGGGGATTGCGGAAATCATCTTTTGGGAAGGAATTTCCCAGCGGACCAAGGACATCCAGTTTATCGCCCTCCTCAATCCTTGAGAGGAGATTCGTCCCCTTGCCGACTATTTTGATGAGGAGGGATATCTCGCCCTTATCTTTATCGGCGTCAAAGATACTAATGGGTCTGCGGAGGAGTGGGTCGTAGAGCTGAGAGCATCTGAGATTGAGGAATTGTCCCGGCTGGCAGTTCCTTGCTATATCGGGAGCAAAGAGACGGATTAGAAAGATATCCTCCTTAAGGAATCTTTTCTCCAAGACATCAGCGAGATGCACGATTTCCATATTTTTGCTTGATAATAATTTAATTCAAAGAGGGATTAAAGGCAAGAATTCTTATCATTTCATTGAATATCCCTACGCCTTCAGGGCTCGTCATTTTTTATTGCTTTGCTTCTAAAATTTGCATAACATATAGAAAATCAAAAAGGCTATCTTGCCTTATGAAGATTATGTTTAAATTTTTCTCTATCGCCCTTCTCTGCTTGTATACATTCGCTCAGGGGAAATGGCAGGTTCTCTCGGGGCAGGCCGATTTGCTGGATGATGTCCTCTATCTTGATAATTCCGTTGTCCTTTATTCCAATCCCGCTCCCCAAGATTTCGTCTTGGATGTGAGGGTGAAGATACTGGAAAAGAGGGAAAACGGAGAAGCCTGTATAATCATCGGAGCTGATGAAACCGCCTCCCATTTCTTCCAAATCTATTTAGACCAACCATCCAACTCCCTGAGGGCAATCTCAATGGGAGAAGGCAAAGCCTCTCCCTCAATCGCGAACATCCCTTTCAAGATAGAGATGGGAAAATGGTATGATTTGAGGATTATTCGCTATGGAACGAATATTCTCGCCTATTTAAATGGGAAACTCTATCTTTATCTTGAGGGCATAAAACTAAAGGGAAATATGGTGGGATTGAGGGTAGGCGATGGCAAAAGTGCCTTTTCCTCTTTTTCTTTGAAATCCTATGATTCGGCGAGGCAATATGAATTGGGTGGGCAAAAGATAGAGATATCCCTTCCTCCCATCGTTCAACCCCTTGAACCCTTCAAATTGCATGTCCGCTATGAAGGGAAATCTCCCCTTTCTTTCTCCCTTTTGGATGGGGAAAAACGTGAATATCGTAGGTGGATTTTGCGTCAAAATGAAGGGGAATTTGAATTAAGAGCGAGCGGAGCGCTAGGGACACATACGATAAAAATCAAAAATAAAGAAGGGAAGGTGTTAGAAGTGCCTTTTGAGGTTGACGCGATTACGAAGATTGAGACAAGAAGCGGTCTCTGGGACGAACTTTTTCGGAGTTTAAAGAAGACCGTCAAGAAGGACAGGTTTTTATTTAACATTGATGGCAATCCGGTGGCGATGAATCCCACTTGGCTGAGGGACCATATCCACGAGATGAAAGGCTATAAATGGTGGGAGGAAGATGTTCGCTCCGCCCTTGACCATTTCTTGAGGATACAACATCCCGAGGGCTTCTTCTACGAGATGATAATACCTCCCACCGACCCACATACCACTTACGTTGAGCCCAAGCATCGGATTATTGACGAGAAGAACAATTTAGCCTATGTGAGGCTGGAGATGGAAGCAGATATAGAGTATCTTATGGTTGAGGGATGCTATCAAGCTTGGCAGGCGACGGGCGATGATGAATGGTTGAAATCCGCATTGCCGAAGTTGATAAAGGGAATGGAGTATTGTATGAGGGACCCCAAAAGATGGGACGAAAAGCATCAGCTGGTTAAACGAACCTTCAGCATAGATACTTGGGATTTCACCTACGGTTATCCCGCGGATAACAGGAAAATAGAAGAGGGTATGCCGATGAGCATTATGCATGGAGATAACAGCGGAATGTTCTATGCCTCAATCCTCCTGGCGAAGATGCTGGCTGCTATTGGGGACGATAATGAGGCAAGTAGATGGAGGGAGATAGCAAGGCATTTCAAGGAGAGAACCAATCAAGTTTGCTGGAACGGCAAATTCTATACCCATCAAGTCCATTTAAATCATCCTGGTGCTCCGGGAGTTGATGAGAGGAAGATACTCAGCCTAAGCAATGCCTATGATATTAATAGGGGTCTGCCCGACCAATCTCAAGCTGTAAGCATAATAAGGGAATATAAAAGAAGGAGGGAAGAGACGAAGGGAGAATATTTCGCTGAATGGTTCAGCATCCATCCTCCCTATCCCGTCTTCAAGGCTCATGAGTGGATGAAGCCGGGGACATATATAAATGGAGGGATAGCCGGTTTCGTGGCGGGAGAGCTTGCGAAGGCAGCGCTTTGGCACGGAGAGGAGGAATATGGGGTTGATATCCTCAAAAGAATCGCTGAGAAGATAAAGGAGGATGGAGAAATAGCCTTCCTTTATACTCCCGATGGAAAGGACCAGGGCGGTGGTCCAAAGGGATGGTCGGCTTCGGCGGTCATCTCGGCTCTCATTGAAGGGCTGGCGGGCATAAGGGATGAGGATAAGCTGTTGAGGAAGACGACGATAGCTCCCCGCTGGATTCCCGCTAAGGAAAACGAGGCGAAAGTCGTTGCCCGGTATGGAGCTTCGGAAGCCTATCTCGCTTACTATTACCGCCATGAACCTAATAAGAAGGAGATAGAGATGGAAATCTCCTCAAGCGGTACCGTTCCATCTTTCCACATCCTCCTGCCAAAGGGGAGCAAGTTGAGGAGGATGGAGATTAATGGGGAGGAAGTGAGCGCGAGGATGTCGGTCATTGAGACAAGCGTTTACTGCGATTTCTCCCTTGATAAGCCTGTAGATAGGGCAAAAATACTCATCCAATATGAATAGAAAGGAGGAGATGAAAATGAGATTCCTTCCGTTGATGTTTTTGCTTGTTGTCCTTCCCCTTTTGGGGGAGGAAGTAAAGGGTCCAGTTGAGATTTTCGGAACGGTTTACGAAAAAGTGGACCCTGGACCACCCTTCAAAGAAGCGCCACGCCAGATTGAGGATTGGCAAGCCCCTCCTCCTACATCTCAGGAAAGGAAAGCTGGTTTCATTCCCTATACTCGTCCCGAGCCATTTGATATAAAACCCTGGAGCAAGCCGAAAAAAGAGGAGCGTATCGGGAAGCTTCAATGTTCCTTGGCACAGGGGGAAATGACCTCCCTTTGGTTTGCAGTCTATGCCCTTGAACCCCTTTCCAGCCTATCTATAAAAGTTCAGCCTCTGAAAAAGGGGTCCAATCCCTCCATTGAGATTCGCTATGCCCATTTCTGGGCACAGAGGACGGATTGGCGAGGTCGCACTTATTACATAACGCCCGAGCTTCTCCTCCCCGCAAGCAATGGCTATGTCCTCCTCCCCGCTAAGGGTGGAACATTGGAGAGACGCTCACTTGATATCCCTCAAGGCGAAAGCAGGCTTTTCTGGCTCACCATTAAAGCGTCTGAAAATCTTCCCTCAGGCGATTACCAATTCACTTTGAAAATCCAAGCGAAAGGGAAAAGCTCCCTCAATCTCCCCGTTTCCCTCCATATCTATCCCTTCCGCCTGCTGAAGCCCGAAAATAGGCGATGGCTCCTCTATAGCGATACTTGGCTTTGGGGAAATCTTCCCGACGAGAAGGTTTTGAGGATATTGAGGGGAATAAAGGAACACGGGATAGATGGCTTCACGGAACTTCCTTTCGGGAAGTTGGATTTGAGCGGATTGAAGGAAGGAGTTGTTAAATACGACGCTTCTCCCCTGATAAGATTTGCCAATCTTATGAAGCAGGTCGGATTCAAGGGACCGCATACCATTGGAGCTTGGGTGGAGGGCGAATGCGCTCAGGCTTTGGGGTTACAGGTTGACTTGAACAAGGAGTGGCCTGAGGAGCTTAAGCAGGCGGTCATAAAAGTAGCGAAGCGCGTTGTTGATACCCTCAAGCCGACGGAATTGGACTGGCTCTTCTATGGATGGGATGAACCTGGACCGGAGAACCTCGCCGCCCTTCAACAATATCGCTGTTGGTATGAGGGAGGTGCTAAGACATATGTCACATTCTACGATAGAGGGACATACGAGGTTGCGGGACAATGGATGACCGCTCCCTGTTTCAGCGTGGGGTTGATATACAGTGAAGAAATGGCAAAGTGGGTCAGGCATCAGTGCGATGTTAGAAGACAGAAGTTCTTCTGGTATGGTTCGGGCTGCTATTTGGGACAGGAGGGAAGAATCTTCCCTAATCGCTATCTAACTGGCTGGCTTTTCTATAAGACGAAGGCGGATGCCGAGGTGTCTTGGACATTCGTCCGTCCCCACGAAGACCCATTCAACGATTTTGACGGAATCAATGCGAACAAGGTTGAGCCAAAAGACCAGTGCACAACCTATCCCTGGTTCTCCCGACCCAACGATTATAGCAGTCTAATTGATATCATCCCCACTATCCAATGGGAAGCGATTAGGGAGGGGATAAACGATTATTGCTACGCTTATACATTGAGCAAGATGATTGAAGAAGTGAAAAAGAGGAAAGGGAAGGATTGGGAAAAGCTCGCCAGGGAAGCGGAGGAGACGCTAAGGGCTGTTGAGGAGAGCGTTCCATGGGGGAACGAGGTAGGTAAGAGAGGCTATTCAAATAAGGAGCTTATGGAAGCGAGGAGTCTCTTGGGGAAGGAGCTTGAGAGAGTGAGTTTGGCTCTAAAAGGGAAGAAGATTTCGGAGAAAAGCATAAAGAAAGAGATAAAGCTCAGCGTTCTTCTTTTGCCTCCCGAGATGGCGGAGATTTCAAGGGAAGTGCCTCTGCCCATTTTATCCATCCCTCAGCTCTCAACCGCACCGAAAGTAGACGGTGAAGTGAGGGAAGAGGAATGGATTGGGTCAAGCTCGGTTAACATGTTTTTTGACTCGGAAACGGGAAAGCCGATGCGGAAGGAGATAGAGACGAGGGCATATATCGGATACGATGATGGGGCGCTTTACATAGGTTTCATCTGCGGAGGAGATACTAAGAAGATGAAGATGGCGAAGTGGGCGAGGGATGGGGATGGAATATGGCAGGATGAGGGGGTGGAAATATTCCTCGCCTCGGCTGACGAGCCCCATCGCTATGCCCATATAATCGTCAATGCAAGCGGTTCAGTTTACGATGAGATAGTCTTTGACACGAGTTGGAATCCCGAGATAGAGGTTGGAACGAAGATAGAGGAGGAGAGATGGGAATGCGAGTTGAAGATACCTTGGGGTGTTTTGCCGAAGGGCAAAACACCCCAAATTCGTTTAAATCTTTGCAGAAATCATTCAGTCGTGGATGGGGAAACCTCTCATTGGGCTTGGTCTCCTACATTCGGCTGGTTCCATAATCCCTCCCGATTTGGGATAGCTAAACTCACGGCATCAAGCATAATACTGAGCGAGGTTGTGCCTCCCACTCTCTTCGGAGACGAATTCTTGAATCTAAAGGTCTTCAATAGAGGGAATGAGGAGAAAGAAATTTTGATTGATGGTAAGGCTCTCAGGGTTCCTCCGAGAGGCGAGGTCAAGGTGAGCTTGAAAGTGCCATCATCAATCGGCGAGCATAAATACAATCTTCGCTTGAAATATGACAATCAGGTTGAGGAGTGGCAGATTCCCTATGCCATCCCTGAGCCATTGAAAGCTTTCTCAAGGGTCATCCTGCCAAATGAGAGGGGTGAGGCGACGCTATCGGTCGCTCTGAGCGTCAGTGAGGAGCTGAAGGAGAAGAAGAAGCTCGTGTTGGAGGTTGATGGTAAAAGATATTGGCTTTCAATGGATAAAAGGGAGCAAACGATTAATCTTTCAATTTCTTCGTTTCCTGCAGAAATCAGCCTATATATCTCCGATTTTCCGGAAAAATACATAAAGGCAAGGTTAATGCAAGTCTAAAGGAAAGTTTACGAGAAGGATTTGGGATTAACGGACTAAGAGCCGGGATTGCTTCCTCGCTTCGCTCCTCGCAAAGACATCTTTCCCCTGTCATTGCGAGGCTTCCCTACGGGAAGCCTCGCAATCTCATGTTGTCCACCCGAAGACGAGAGTGGCTAAATCAACACAGGTTCGCAAAGCGAGAGCAATGGGTTATGTCCTAATCTGCCCCTCGCCGTAGACCACCCATTTATAAGATGTCAACTCCCTCAGCCCCATTGGTCCACGAGCGTGGAGCTTCTGTGTGGATATCCCTATCTCAGCTCCCAAGCCGAACTGCCCGCCATCCGTGAAGCGAGTGGAGGCATTTACATAAACCGTTGACGCATCCACCTCATCGCAGAATCTCTTCGCAGATGTCACATTTGAAGTTATTATAGCCTCCGAGTGCTTGCTCCCATACTTATTAATATGAGCGATAGCCTCGTCAAGGGAATCAACCACTTTAACTGCGAGGATTAGGGCGAGATATTCCGTATACCAATCCTCCTCCGTAGCTGGCTTTGCTTCGGGGAATAACTCCCTCGTCCGTTCGCATCCTCTTATCTCCACTCCCAACTCCATCAGCTTTTGGAGACAACGAGGAAGGAATTGGGGAGCGATATTTTTATGGACGAGAAGCGTTTCCATAGCGTTGCAAACCGAGGGGCGTTGACACTTCGCGTTTATCACTATTCTCTCCGCCATCTCTATATCCGCGTCCTCATGGACATAGGTATGGCAGTTTCCCACGCCGGTCTCTATCACAGGGAGGCGAGCGTTTTCCAAAACGGATTTTATCAATCCCGCTCCTCCTCGGGGTATCAGGACATCCAGGTATTCGGATTGGCGCATCAAAGCAAGGGCGCTGAGACGAGATGTATCCTCTATGATTTGCACTGCATCAGGTGGCAGAGCGGTCTCACTTAAAGCCTGGCGCATTATCTCAACTAAGCAAACGTTGGAACTAATCGCCTCCGAACCACCACGCAGAACAACGCAGTTCCCCGCCTTCAGGCATAGAGTGGCGGCGTCAACAGTTACATTCGGGCGCGCCTCATAGATTATCCCGATAACACCCAAGGGAACCCTTACTTTCTGGATGACCAATCCATTTGGTCTTTTCCAACCCTCTATTATCTCTCCAACTGGGTCGGGAAGAGCGATTACTTCCTCAATGGAATCGCAGATATCTTTTAATCTTTTTTCGTTCAAGGCGAGGCGGTCTATGAGATGGGGAGGAAGTCCTTTCTCTTTAGCTCCGTTTATATCTTTTTCATTTGCGGAAAGGATTTCCTCTTTTCTGCTCCAGAGGGATTCAGCGACCTTCTTCAAAGCCTCGTTTTTCTCGCTCGTGCTCGCAATAGCCATTTTATAAGACGCTTCCTTTGCTTTTCTCGCTTTTTCTTTCACTGCTTCCATTATGCTTTCAGGAATTTCCATAGAAAACAACCTCCTTCTCTTCGGGTTGATGGAGAAATCTTTTTCTTGAATTATTATAGCCATAAAATTTAGAATCCTCAAAGATTTTGATTTCATGGTGAGATTGCTTTGTCGCTTCGCTCCTCGCAATGGCAGTAAGAGGGTGTCATTGCAAGGGCTCTCAAAGGGAGCCCGTGGCAATCCCTTGCCGATTGTCACTGCTTTCTATAGGCAATCTCCAAACCGACATAATATATATTCCCGTTTCCACCTTCATTTATTGATTTGTCAAAAGATGAGAAAAATTGATAAAATTAAATATATAAGTGAAGCATTTGCGAGATTAAAAGGCGGTGAAATTTCTACATGAAACAAAATCAAAAAACCCTCTTTAAAAAGACACTTAGCAGAGACGAACTCAACTCCCTCGTAGATAGAGCAGCCGACCTCATAAGAACCGCAGTTGATTACAAGTTCATCCTTATCCTCCTCTTCCTCAAACATATCAGCGACCGCTGGAAAGCGGAAACTGAAGAAACAAAACGGCGACTAATTAGAGAAGGCTTGGATGAGAGCATCGCCGTTCGCGAAGCCGAACATCAAGACTATCACACCTTCCACATCCCAAAAGAACTGTTATGGGAGGAAATAACGAAGGATACTAAAGCTCTCCCCGAAAGGCTGGCGGAAGCGATAAGTGAGATTGCTAAACGCAATCCAGAGCTTGAAGGCGTCATCAATAGAATGAATTTTCTTGAATTCGCGAGAAATGAGGAGAACAGAATCCTCCTCCAAAGGCTCGTCCAGCTCTTCGACCAATACAATTTGGGTGGGGATGGAGTCTCTCCCGATGTTTTGGGCGATGCCTATGAGCATATTTTGATGAAGTTCGCCCCCCAAAGAGCTAAGGAGGGTGAAATTTACACTCCAAGGGAAATAATAAGATTGATGGTGGAGATATTGGACCCTAAGCCTGGGGAAAGCGTCTACGACCCTTGCTGTGGCTCGGGCGGTATGCTTATTGTTTCCTATCTATATGTGAAGGAAAAATATGGAAAGGAAGACGCTAATAAGCTTTTCCTTTATGGGCAGGAGAGAAATCCCGATATTCACGCTATTTGCAAGCTCAACCTCTGGATGCACGATATAGGCAATGGCTTAGTTTATTCGGGAGATACGCTGAGCTTTCCCAAAACAAAGAGGGAAGACGGAACCTTGACCCAATTTGATGTAGTCATCGCGAATATCCCCTGGAATCAGGATGGATATGGGGAGGAGACTTTAAGGGAAGTTGAGCTAAGCGAGAGGTTTTCCTTTGGTTATCCGCCTGATAACAGCGCTGATTGGGCGTGGATACAGCATATGCTCGCTTCGGTGAAGGAGGATGGAAGAATTGGGGTCGTTGTTGACAATGGGTGTCTTTTCCGGGGAGGGAAGGAGAAAGCTATAAGGCAGAAGATAATTGACTTGGATTGGGTTGAATGCGTTATTCTAACGCCGGAGAAGCTATTCTACAATACGGGAGCTCCAGGTGTGATAATGATTTTCAGGGAGAATAAACCCTCCGAGAGGAAGGGGAAGTTGCTCTTTATCAATGCCAGTAAAGAATTTATTCCCCATCCCACGATAAGGAGATTGAATTCGTTATCGGAGGAGAATATTGAAAGGATAGTGCGAGCATATAGGGAGTTTAAGGATGTCCCGGGGTTTGCGAGGGTCGTGGATAGGGAGGAAGTTGTCAGGAATGATTACAATCTTAATGTCACGCTATATGTGATGCCAGTTGAGGAAGAAGAGGAGATAGATATAGAGAGGGAATTCAGCGAGCTGAAGGAGATGGAGAGGGAAAGGGAAGAAATAGAAAGGAAATTAGAGGAATATATAAGGGAAATTATAAATTTGAAAAGGAAATGAGATTTTATAAAGAAACAAATTTCAAGGACACACAAATCGGAAGAATTCCTAAAGATTGGGAAGTGGTGAGGTTAGGAGATATAGCATCAAATGTATATTACGGAATCACAGCAAAAGCTGTGCAAGAAAGAACTCAGCTAAGAATGTTAAGAACAACTGATATCAAGAACTACAAAGTTGAATGGGATAGTTTACCCTACTGCCAAATTACTGAACAAAGAAAAGATATTCAAAGGTATTTTTTGCAAATTGACGACTTGATCGTCTCGCGCGCAGGGACTGCAGGTATGTCAGTTTTGGTTGACAAACATTTAAAAGATGTTATCTTCGGCTCATACTTAATTAAAATCAGGTTAAAAGACAATGGCTACCCCAAATATTTGCACTTCTTCTTCCGTTCAAGATTTTACTGGAACCACATACTTTCAGGGCATGCCGGCAGCACGCTTAAAAATATAAACTTACCCGTTTTAAAATCTACCCCTATTATCTTACCTCCTCTTCCCGAACAGGAGAAAATCGCTGAGATTCTCTCAACTGTTGATGAGGTAATCCAGAGAACAGAGGAGATAATAGCCAAGACGGAACGATTGAAAAAGGGATTAATGCAAGAACTTCTAACGAAAGGAATCGGTCATAAAGAATTCAAAGATACCCAAATCGGAAGAATCCCTAAAGATTGGGAAGTGGTGAGATTGGGAGATATTTCAACTATTTCATCTGGAAACACAGCACCCCAAGAGAAGAAGTACTTTGAGAAAGGTAAATTCCCATTCATTAGAGTGCAACATTTAAATGAATTAGCAAAGGGAAAATATACTGTCCATTTTGACCTTATAAATGAAAGAGCTGTTTCGGAATTAAGGCTTAAAAAATTTAAAAAGGGAGCAATCATTTTCCCCAAAAGTGGCGAATCAATAAAACTTGAAAAGAGAGCAATGCTAATAGAAGATAGCTATGTTGTTAACCATTTGGCTGTCATAAACCCACTTTCTAAAGGAGTAAATAATTTGTTCCTCTTTTATTGCCTTTGTCGCGTAAAGACAAGCGAATACTTGACGCAAACCACGATGCCTTCGCTAAACCTTGCTACAATAAAGGGATTTTTGCTTCCCCTTCCCCCTCTTCCCGAACAGGAGAAAATCGCTGAGATTCTCTCAACTGTTGATGAGAAAATTGAGATTGAAAGAAAGATAAAGGAGAAATTGGAGAGAATAAAGAAGAGTTTGATGGATTTGCTCCTAACAGGGAAAATTAGAGTGAGAATATAGGAGTATGATACATGAATGGTTGAGAAAATAACGGATGACAAAAGATTAATCGCATCTTTGCAAAAAGTTGCTTTTGTCGCTAAGCAAGTTATAGAGGAGGCCATAGCTGACCAAACGATAAGCCTCGAGCTTACACCCTATCAGCGCAAAAACTTAATATTAGGATGGTCAGAAGGACTTTTCTATAAACCAACTTTAAAGTTTAAAATCGGCTTTTCGATGGGGAGGCTTATAGACCAGATAATCAATCGCGAAGAGTCCCGTGAGGCTTTGAACATTTTAAGCGCAGCTTATAGCAAAGGCGAAGGACACTTAAGGTTATTCATTGGTATGTTAGCAGACCAGTATTTAAAACAATACGAAAAGGAACAAAAAATAGAAGATTCAATCGTGCAAGACTTGATAAATCGCTTCTTAAAAGAAATCAAGGGAGAACCATTAAAGTACTGGGCGAAAGTAATATTGCTGGGTGTTAGGTTGGAGACTGAAAAGGTAACCCCTTTCCAATGGATAGTTTTGCGAAAACCAAGGGAAGAAGATATTTGGATAGAATCACCTGTCCCAGCGTTGGTACCTGAACCTCCTTCATTATACGCGTTTACGGAATTTACCATAATGGATATAGAAATTGAAACCACTAATGGTAAAGCTCTCACGGATAAAATAGAACTAATATCTAAATTTTTAAGGCTTTTCAGAGTTGGTGGCGTCAAAACAGTGCATACTTTTATGACTTCAGAGGCACTTAGTATGGTGCCCAGCCAATCCTTTCCGTTAAACTACTTACCGCCACCAACGCCCCCTTACACAGTTAGAGAAGAAGACGAAGAAAGATTAAGGAATTTCTGGGGGAAAATAGAGAAACCCTTGCTAAATTTATATAACCCAACGCAGGCTCAAAATAACAAGTTAGAGCACATTTTCGTTGCAAATACCTTCTACGAAGATGCCCTATTGAGGGAGGGGCGCTTTGAAGAGAGAGTTGCAAAGGTAGTGATGGGTTTAGAAGCCCTGCTTATGCTTGAAGAACAAGAAGCTTCTTACCGTCTTCGCTTAAGAGCAGCTAAGCTTTTGGGATTATTAGGTTTTGATGCAGTTGATGTAAAAAATAGACTCAGGGAGGCTTATAAAATCAGAAGCGGGTATGTCCACGGGGAATTTCTCTCAAAGGAGCAAGAGAAATCTATATCAAACAAATATGGTGACCAACAAGCTTTCTTACATACTATTTTAGATTACTTAAGGCTTCTAATAATTACATCCTGCCTATGCAAAATGAGCAAAAACAAATTAGTGAAGTTATTAGACGACGCTTTCGTTGATCAAAACAAGAATGATGAACTTGTAGCCAACCTTTCCGAAGCTATTAAAATCGCTAAGGAAGTAAAGGAGTAAGACCATCTATGCCTTACACCGAAAAGGGAACTGTAGAGGATTTCATAGTTGAAGAGCTCAAAAAGCTCCGCTGGAGATACGCCGAGCCGGACGAAATAAATCAGCTCAGAGAAGATAATCTCAGCGAGCCAATCCTCACCCGCTCCCTCAAAAACGCAGTCCAGAGGTTAAATCCAAAATTCTCCTTCACCGAATCAGACCTTAGTTACATTCTTTCTTACCTAAGAAACCTCCCAGCTAATATTGTAGGAATCAAGAGTTTCCTTGATATCCTCAAAAACGGGCTCCTCGTCCCCCTTGAAAGGGAAAAGAAAGAGCAAGTTGTGAAGCTCCTTGATTTTGAAAACATCCAAAATAACGAATTCATCTTCACTCGCCAATTTACCCTTGAAGATTTGACTGGCTCCATAAGAGCCGATGTCCTCCTATTCATAAACGGCATTCCCCTTGTACTCATTGAATGCAAAAGCCCAACAAGGGAAGAAGTCGGCTGGCTTGACGCCTACAGACAAATCAAACGCTACGAGTATACTACCCCCGAGCTCTTCAAATATGTCCAGTTCTCTATCGCCACTGATGGCATAAAAACCCTCTATTTTCCAAATTCCTTTGCCGAGGAAAGCGAGGAAAAGGACCTCCTCTCCGAATGGAAAGACCCCTATCCCTTTGAGCCCACTCAATTCAAGGATGATTACCTCAAGATTACTATTTATGGTATGCTTTCACCTTTTAACCTCTTAGACCTCCTTGAAAATTTCCTCTTCATAAGACAGAAGGAGGATAGAGTTTCCAAAGTCCTTGCCCGCTATCAGCAATTCAGAGCAAGCAATAAGATTTTCCGAAGAGTCATTGATACATTAACCGGTAAGGATGATAAGAAATTCGGTCTCATCTGGCACTGGCAGGGCTCGGGGAAAACCTACACAATGGCTTTCTCCGCTTGGAAGCTTTACCATTCTCCCGAAGCGGAAAGACCGAGCATATTCGTTATGGTTGATAGAAAAGACCTTGAAGAGCAAATCGAAAAAGATTTCGCCTTCATAGGCATTCCCATTGAGAGAATCGGCTCAATCAGAGAGCTCATAGAGACATTGAAATGGGGAAGTGAAGGAAAAAGAGGAATATTTCTCGTAACTGTTGAGAAATTCAGCCCCAAGGAATTTCTTGAATTAGAGAATATTGGCGAATCGTTAAAAATAGAGAGGGAAAATGTGATAATCTTAGCAGATGAGGTGCATAGAACACAATACGGAAAGTTCCGAACCCTCTGGAGCAGTATATTCAAGAATGCCTTCGTCTTCGGCTTCACAGGAACCCCACTCTCCAAATCGGATAGAAACACATTCCAAAAATTCTGTCCGCCTGATGAGCTTTATCTTGATAGATATTCTATGGCTGATTCCCTCAGGGATGGGTTCACAGTCCCGCTCTCCTATCAAGCGAGACTGCCCGATTATCACCTCAAACTTGAGGAGCTCGAGCAGTTCGCAAGATTTGAGGAAGAGGAAATAGAGACCCTATCTCCCGAGGAAAAGAAAGAACTGAGGAAAAAAGTAAAGGTCATAAAAACCCTTGCAAAAAAGCCGGAAAGAATTAAGGCAATTGCTGAAGATATCGTTTCCCATTTCAGGGAAATAGTAGAACCCACTGGCTTGAAAGCTATGCTCGTGACAATAGATAGGGAAGCCTGCGTTTGCTACAAAAAGGAAATTGATAAGCTTCTCCCGTCCGAGGAAAGCGAGATTGTGATGACATTCAATCCAAACGATAACGAGCTAATAAGAGATTATTTTCTTAAATTTACGAAAGAGTATTCAACCACTGATATAAAACAAATCCACGAGCGCATTATCAACAATTTCAAAATCAGGGAGAATCCCAAAATCCTCATCGTCACTGATATGCTCATAACTGGCTTTGATGCCCCTATTTTGTGGTGTATGTATCTTGACAAACCCTTGAAGGAGCACAGGCTTCTGCAGGCAATAGCGAGGACAAATAGACCCTACTCAACGAAAGGCTTCGGGCTGATTTGCGATTATATCGGCGTTTTGGAGGAACTCCAAAAAGCCTTATGCCAATTTGAGGCTTCGGATTCAGCCGAGCTAAAGACGGTTATAAGGGATTTAACACAAGAAAAGAAAGATTTTGAAAGGCTTCTTAACGAAATATTGAAAATTTTTGAAGGAATAAAGAAAGAGGATACCTGGGAAAGCTTACAATCTGCATTGGAGAAATTGGTCACTTTAGAAGAGGGAAAAATTTTTGAGGAAAAGATGAGAAAATTGATGAAGTGCTATGAGATGCTCGGCGGTGAAGATTTCTTGCTGCCTTATCTCCGAGACTACGATTGGTTGGTCAAAGTATTCATCGCCTACAATAAAAAGTTCAGAAGGGCAAGCCTTGATGAATTGAAAATAGAGGAACTCTCAAGGAAAACAATTCAGAAGATACAAAGAACAATGGATGTAGACGAGATAGAGAGGGCTTTTCCGACCTTGGAGATAAATCAAGAATTCATTAAACATCTACAAAGCCAAGTTCAGAAGAATCTCGGCTCGGCAATTGATGCCATTACAAGTATGCAAAAAGATGTCAGAACACAACTCGCCAGCCATCCATCTTCCTCTTTCCTTTTAAATCTGAGCAAGGAGATTGAAGCAACATATGAGGCATTGAGGTTAAAGAGACTAAGAGTTGAGGAAGCCTATGAGAGGATTTTGGAGTTTGCGAAGCAAATATCCGATTGGAAACAGGAAGAAAAGGAGATAGGAAAGGATAAACATCCTATATTTGAGGCTATAAAATCCCGCCTTCCCCAGGTGGAAAAGGAGAAGGTTTTGGATTTCGTGAACAGGCTTCTATCAACACTTCGGGATAAAAAGCTTCTCTTTAAGGGTTGGTATTTGCAGAAATCGGTGAGCGTTCAGGTGAGAATAGAGGTTCGCATTCGTCTTCTCAGCTGGCTTAAGGATAGGGCTTATGATGAGGAACTGATTAACGGATTGCATACCGCGATAATGGAGGCTTTGAAGGAGGTTGGAGAATGAGGGAGGTATCGGTTTTCGGGCAAAATTATAAAGTTGTCGCGAGGGAAAGCAAAGAGGAATCGGCAGAGTTGAGAGATGGTTTATTGCTTTTGGAAACGGGAGGGAAAGCTGAGGATTATATAATAAAAGAGTTCCTAAGGGGTCTACTCTATCGCCAATTAGTGAAAACATTTGAGGAATTGAAGCAGAGGGGAGGGATTGAGATATATGGAAATATTGATTTTAAAGTGGTGGATAAGATAGACAGAAACCCGAAAAGGGTGGCGAAATTGAAGGGGAATAAGATATTCGTGAAGATCAATGTCGTTCTTCTGCCTTTGAGATTGGTGGAATATATCGTCGCTCATGAGATGGCTCATCTGTTCGTGAAGAGACATACGAAAAGATTCTGGAAAATCGTTGAGCGGCTGCATCCCGACTACGAAACGAGCCACAATCTCTTAGTGCAAAGTCTTCCCTTGATTGAGAAACCGCTATAAGTTTTTCTTATCTCTCTGGTTTCCAGCCGGGTTTGTATGCTTCCAATAGAGCCCAGCTTGCCATTGCCCGAGCGTAATAGCTCCCGCACTCGGGCTCATTGAAGGGATTGCGATTCGCTCCATTATGCCTATCCCTAACCGCCTTTGCGACAATCTCCGCCTCCTTGGGAAATCCATAATCCAAAAGCAAAACCGCCAATTGATATTCAAATCCCGTCATACACTCGCTCCAGTAAGATAGGGGCGACTCCGGTCGGTCTCCATCAGGCCAAGTGCAGATGAGCGTCCCGCTCTCATCCCCCTGAGCAAATGTCCTCATATTGTTGTAATGGTCGCGGAAATTCTTTCGGAAATTATATTTGAATATGTGCTGGAGCGCCCTCCGAATATGCGAGCGGTCAAGTAAATCTCCCAATCCCGCCCTATTCGCCTTGTATTGACCCACCAGTTGGTCTATCAAACAACCATTCCCCACCTGAAAGCGTGGATTGGGATTCCTATGCTCACCCGTTAAGGAAGTCATAGGCAATACCTCTCCCTTCGCCGGCTGAATTTTCTGAATATAATACCTTCCGTTGAAGAGATTCTCGTCCATCCACTTGCTTCCCTTCTCCCTCAATTCTCGACAGGTCTTGGCGAACTCCTCATCCCCTACCCTTTCCGCCATCTTCTCCATAGCGGCTAACGCAGCAAGATACCAGCTCTCGCACATAGCATTCGGTCCGAAAAACTCCACATCATATGTATTGTGCTGAACGCCCTCCATCACACCATCCTTATCCGCATCCCATCCGCCGGGAAGCCAGCAGAATTCCATCATAGATTTTATCTTAGGATACCATTTCCTGAGCCATTCAGGACTCTCCTTAAGAGACTGCATATAACAGCGAACTATCAATCCCATCTGCCCATCGGCAGCCGCTCCATTGAAGCTCTGTTTATCAAGGGGGAAGGTGAGGCGAAAACGCTCCCCTCCATTCTCCGTGACCCCATATTGAAGATGGCTCTCCAACATACTGCGATGGAGCTCGGGAAAGAGGGAGTATGTCGCCTGCTCATAATTCCAAACATGGGTGCAGGAGCCCAAACAACAGCCTCCTGTCCCTCCACATCCCTCAAATCCCCAGAAACTGCCATCCTCAAGCCTGAAACAAGTGTGACTGCGAAGGGATGTTAGGTTAAACAATGCAGCTTCTTTGAAGGCGTGGGGAGCATCCAACTTAACAACGCTGTTGACGAAGCGAACCGTCCTTGAACGCAACTCATCCAATTTGGGGATTACCTTCCTCGCCACATCAACTGCATCCTCAAATAGGGTGGCATAGAAATTCTTCACTATGGGTGAATCCCCTTCACCTCCCGACCACCAGCCTATTTCCCTCAAATCACGATAGGGGAAATGCCAAGTGATGAGAAAACGAACGGACTTGCTCTCCTTCGGCTTTAGCGAGAATAAAGCGGAAAGGGAGCTGTCCCAGGTATCTTGTGGGCTAGGAGGGCAGGGTTTATCGGGCTCGTCATCCTCAATATATCCCTTCTCCATAATCTCGTCTATTATCCCCAGAACCTCACCACCCCAGGGACGGTCCCTGAACTTCCATCTCCTTGCCACTCTCACATCTTTCCCATCGGAGAGAACAGCAATTGTCCCCCACCTTGGATTTCGCTCCTCTCTGATTTTGGAGAAAAGCATCCCCTTCCAACCTGCTACCTCGGCTCTCTCCGTTATATTGTCTTTCAAATCCACAGCTATTCCATCACATCCAACGAAATTGGTGAGGAGTAAAGTGAGGGAGCAGTCCAAGGGGGAATCGGTGCGATTCTTTAGGGTTATGGTTATCAGCCCCATTGGAAGGCTTGATGCCCATACATCCCCAGGTATCAAGGGATTGAAAGCCTCAATGGAAACCGAGACGGGAGTATATTCGTCCTCCAAGATAGCTCTTCCGAAGGGATATGATGCCTCAAATCCCTTTGGTTTCATCCTTGGGATGCCAGCCATATATTGGGGAGCGCCGAAATCTGAGGCAAGCCCCTCGGTTATATCCCCCTCCAAAATTCTCAGCTTGCGCTCGTTCCCCTTCTTCACCCAAAGGAGGAAGTGGGAATAGAGAGGACGCCAACCCCTATGGGGTCGGCTCATAAGTTGCCAATCAGTGAGTTGTCCTTTTCCTCCCAGACAGAAGAAACCCGTTCCGATGCCTCCAACCGGCATGGCGATTTCTTTCAGATGGTCAACATCGTAGCGAGACAAAACAAGCCAATCCTGATTTTCCATAGAGCTTTTACCTCCTTTACCAATTTTATTTCCCGCCATTAAACAAGGGGAGAAAAAGGCGAGAAAGATTATCAATAATTGCGAGATTCTCGCGAAGGAACTGTTCTTTTTCTTCATAAATCAACTCACCATTTTAATCGTATAGTCTCACGCGTGATGGTCAAGGGAAAAGTTAGAGGAAGCTACAGATATTTTCATTTGCGAGCCCACATAAGGCTCGCAATGACAGAAAGGATTCGTCGCTTCGCTCCTATCAATGAGAAATATCAAATGGGCTTCGCTCGCATCATTTCTTTTAAAAGAGAACTTCTTTTCTTCGCCCAATCCCTTGATTTTCTTTTTTAAATTGATATACTTAATAAAAGGTATGGAAGTTCTCTTGCTCAATCACGATTTTACACCGCTCAATGTCTGTAGCCTGAAAAGGGCGATAGGTCTTCTGTTTGTCGGTAAAGCCGATGTCATCCATTATGATGGAACCTATATTAGAACTCCCAGCGGAGCTATTCAAGCTCCTTCCGTAATAAGATTGAAATATAAAGTCTCAAGACCAATTCCCGAGTTGAAGCTAACCCGAAAGAATATCCTTGCCCGGGATAACTACACCTGCCAATATTGTGGGCAAAAGGGAGGAGAGCTCACGGTTGACCATGTGATACCAAAGAAGATGGGTGGGAAGACGGATTGGGATAATCTCGTTTGCTGTTGTAAGCGCTGTAATGCGAAGAAGAAAGATAAGACGCCAAAGCAGGCGGGAATGCGACTCCTCCGCCAGCCAAAGAAACCCTCCTTCACTCCCTTTATAAGCCTGACGAAATATCGCCTTTGTCTTGAAAGGGAGGATTGGCGTCCCTACCTCCCACCGATTTTGGATTAGAAATAATAAATTTGGGACGCCCGAAAAGAAACAAAATGAGCCCAATATCTTATGGAATTGTGTATAAACTTGACGAAGGTTGATTTCATTTTTATAATCTTCTATGCCACCCCCTAACAAGGAGGTTCTTTCTATGCAGGCTATCGTTGAAACTGGCGGAAAGCAATATAAGGTAAAGGAAAACGATATAATAGAGGTTGAGAAGATTGACTCCCCCGAGGGAGCCACCATCTCCCTTGATAAGGTCCTCTTCGTTGATACCGGCTCGGAACACTTATTCGGCTCACCTTATGTTCCGGAGGCAAGGGTCATCGCTCGTGTTTTGAAGCATTTCAAAGGAGAGAAAATCCGCGTCTTTAAATATAAGCCCAAGAAAAATTACCGAAGGAGAAAGGGACATAGACAGCTCCTGACCCGATTGGCAATTGAGAAAATAGAGATAGGAGGTGAGTAGTAAATGGCGCATAAGAAAGCTGGAGGTTCATCTCGTAATGGAAGGGATAGCGCAGGAAAGAGATTGGGAGTGAAGGAGTTCGCCGGTGAATTCGTAAAAGCTGGCTCCGTCCTCGTCCGCCAGAGAGGAACTAAGTTCCACCCAGGGAAAAATGTGGGAGTTGGCTCCGATTACACCCTCTTTGCTTTGATTGACGGCTATGTGAAGTTTGAGAAGAGCAAAGGAAAGACCAAAGTAAGCGTCTATCCCGATGGGCAAGGGGGATGAGAAAGCATTCCCCCTCAATCCAAACAGCCTCAATTCGTAGATGAGGCGGTAATCTTCGTTGCAGGGGGAAGGGGTGGAGACGGTTGCGTTTCATTTAGGAGGGAAAAATTCGTCCCTTTAGGCGGTCCAAACGGTGGGGATGGTGGCAAAGGGGGAGATGTCATCCTTGAAGCAGACCCTCATCTTTCAACTCTAATAGATTATCATTACAAAAGACATTATAAAGCGGAAAGGGGGCAACACGGGCGAGGGAAAGACCAGCATGGAAGGTCAGGGGAAGACCTCGTTTTGAAGGTTCCCGTTGGAACGATGGTTTATGATGTGGAAACAAATCAATTGATAGCCGACCTCACCACTCCCTACCAAAGAGTTGTGGTGGCAAGGGGAGGCAGAGGTGGAAGGGGAAACACCCACTTCGTGAGCCCAACAAACCAATCCCCAAGAATAGCGGAAAAGGGAGAGGAAGGGGAGGCTAAATGGATAAGGTTGGAGCTCCACCTTTTAGCGGATGTGGGGATAATTGGGCTTCCCAATGTGGGGAAATCCACCCTATTATCTCGTGTCTCATCAGCTCATCCGAAAATCGCTCCCTATCCCTTTACTACTATTCATCCCGTTTTGGGAGTTGTTCGGGTGGGAGAGTTGCAGTCTTTCGTAATGGCTGATATACCCGGTTTGATTGAGGGAGCACATCAGGGCAGCGGACTGGGGATTTCCTTTCTGCGCCATATAAGGCGTTGTCGGCTTCTTCTCCATCTCCTTGACGCATCAAGTGATGACCTCCTCAAAGATTACAACATAGTAAACAACGAGCTAAAGCTATACGATGAAAAGCTCGCTGAGTATCCCCAGATAGTAGCGATTAATAAGATAGACCTGGTATCTTCTGAAGAGATAAGAAAAAAGGTCAGGAAGTTGAGGGAGAAGGGAATAGAGCCATTTTTAATAAGCGCCCTTAAGGGAGATGGTTTGCAGAAACTAATTTATGAGATAAACAATAGGCTAAAGTCTCTCCGAGAAAACGGGCAGATAGATAATCCTTAAAATTTGACTCTTAAGGCAATTCCCCCGCAATGACAATGGGTAGGAATGTCGTCGCGAGGCTTTCCTTCGGAAAGCCGTGGCAATCTCGTCTTTTTGAAAAGAAGAAATAAAAGTTGCCTCTTACTAGTGTGTTGAGAAAGAGTTAGGCATTGTCCTTGCAGCGAAAAAAGCCAATATCCCTTTCCGATAAGCGAATTCATAGAGGAGCGTGAGGGAACATCCTTCAAAATCATCAACTCCGTTGAAAAAGACAAAATTTTTAAGAATGCTTCTTATTGGCAAAAACTTTTAAGTGCAAGAAGATAAACTCCTTTCAAACGAACCTTTCTTTTCTCAGGAACCTTCTCATTCGTTCCACACGCCGGCGAAAAGGAATTGGTTCCCCATCAAAGGGAAGAACCCGGAAGATAGCTTTTGTCATCCCCTTTTTAACTCTTCCTTTTGAGAATCAAATTGCACATCTCCTTACAAAATATGTCTTCTCGCGAAAACTTGTTCACAAATTTGAGTTTTTCTGTTAAAATTTTAAAAAACATTTGAAGGAGGTTTTTAGAAATGCGAAGAGCGGTTGTAGGAATTTTGTTGTTGGTGGGAAGCACGTTGCTCGTTTTGGGAGCAACCATTCCCAAGGACATAATGGCGGTTCTTGAGAAAATAGACAAGAACAACGCCAACTATAAGACGGCTAAAGCCTCCCTTCAGCTCATTATAAAGATGGGACCGATGTCTCAAACGCTCAAGGGAGAGTTGTTGATGGACAACACCAAGGGTAAGTTCAAGGCGAGTATTGGAGAAGGTGCCATGCTCTCCACAATAGTCTATGACGGTGAATACATCTGGACCTATTCTTCTACGGATAATGAATACAGCAAGAACCTAGTCCCATCCCAAGCAGTACAGGAAGGCATCTTCTTCTTTATGCCGATTTCCATAGCTCTATCCCCAATCTGCAAGAAGACCTTCACTAGCCAGAACTTCCTATCCACATTGGGGAAATCCTCTCTGGGCAAAACAATTCTCAACAAGAAAAGCGCCCACCTCATCACTTTCACTGACAAGGAGGATGGCTCTGTAATCAAGATAGTGGTTGACGCCAAGGAATATAAAGTCCTTCAAGTCTCGTTTATTCCTCCCGGAGGACAGGGAGAGATGATTTACAAAGTTATATCCCTTCAAGCCAATCCTTCTTTCCCCGAGGGAACATTCGCTTTCACACCACCTCCAGGCGCAAAGGAATATGTCCCTCCTAAGGAGGAGAACTTGGAAGGACAACTCGCTCCCGATTTCACCCTCCAATCCCTTGATGGGAAAACCTATAAGCTCTCCGACCTAAAGGGTAAAGTCGTGCTCATTGATTTCTGGGCAACTTGGTGCCCTCCCTGTCAGGAAGAGCTTCCCATTATTGAGAAATTACATAAGGAATTCAGCGGCAAGGGGTTGGTCGTCTTGGGAATAAATGATGAGGATAAGGTGACACTTCAACAATTTGTCAACCAACAGAAGTTGACCTTCACAAATCTCTTGGATTCGGAAGGAGCTGTGGCCAGAGCATACAAAGTTACCTCTATACCTCGCGTCATCCTGGTCGACAAGAATGGAAAAATCGTAAAGGATATAACAGGCTATAACCCCCAAAACGAGAAAATATTGAAGGAGTTGATTACGAAATTATTGGGAGATTAGTCCCTTTCCTCGCTTTTCTCCTCTTGCTCTTCGGATGCGCCCCTAAAGTCAACTTGGAGGGAAAGCAAGCTACGGATTTCTCCCTCAAGGCTTTGGATGGGAAACTTTATAAGCTATCTGATTTGAAGGGTAAAGTCGTGCTCATTGATTTCTGGGCAACTTGGTGCCCTCCCTGTAGGGAGGAGCTCCCGATAATAGAGAAATTGCACCAGGAATTCAAGGATAAAAATCTCGTCGTTCTCGGTATAAGCAATGAGGATAGGGATACGATTGCGGATTTCCTTAGAAATAATCCGCTCACCTTTCCCATACTCGTTGACGAAAAGGGAAATGTGGGAAAGAGCTATAAAGTGGTTGCTATACCCAGGTTGCTCCTTATAGATAAGACTGGTAAAATTAGAAAGGATATACTCGGATATAAGCCACAAAACGAAGACATTTTGCGGGAGATGATAGAGGGATTATTAAAAGAATAATTTTTCTTTTCCCATTAATCCTTTTTATCTTCGGCTGTTCTACTCGGAGGGCGAAAACCCCTCCACCGAAGCCTATTGTTCTCCCTTCCGATGTCCAAGCCGCTTTGAACAAGATGGAATCGGCGATGAAGAATCTGAAAAGCGTTCAGTTCACTTCCAATCTTACCCTTACCTATAGAGGGAAAAAGCTCAGCAAAACGGAAAAGAGCTCGGCTGATGTCTATATGCAGAAGCCACTCCTTTTCCGAGTTGAAGCCCAGCAAGAAGGACAGAAGACGATTCTCTTCGTTTGCGATGGAAATCAGCTCTATTATTACAATCATCAAACGAACCGCTACAGCTCCTTCGAGCCCACACCGGAGAGGATTGAGAAGGCAACCGGATTCTCTCTTCTGTCCTTCGTCCTCACTCCCAATTTACAGCAAAAGCTCCTCGTGGGAATCGTCTCCGCTTCCCTTGAGAAAACTCCACCAAATTCCTCCTATTCACTCATCTCCCTAAAGGGGAAAAACGACGAGAATATCTTGATATATATAGATAAGAAAACCTCGCTTCCCCTTAAAACACAGATAATCACCGAATACGCCACGATGGAGGAAATCGTTTCCAACCTGAAACTCAACTCCCTTATCCCTCCCTCCACCTTCAAATTCAAGCCTCCCAAGGGCGCTCTTAGAGTGGACTTTCGATTATGAGAGAGAAGGTCCAAACCGCTGTTATAAAAGTGGGAACGAGCACTCTAATGGGTGAAGGCGAAGAGATTGACGAAGATTACATCGCCCAATTGGCGGAGGATATAGCGGAGGTCTATAGAAGAGGAGTAAAGGTCATTCTGGTTACATCGGGAGCTATTAGAGCGGGTTTATCCCATCTTAAGCTCTCCGACAGCTTCTCCCTTCCCTTCGTTCAAGCTATGGCGGCGATTGGTCAGGGAATCCTTATGAGGATGTATGAATCCGCCTTCTCACGCTATGATTTGACGATAGGTCAAGTCCTCTTGACACACGATGACCTAGCAACGAGAGACCGCTTCCTCAACGCCCGCAATACCCTCCTTTCTCTCCTTCAGCTCGGGGCTATCCCGATAATAAACGAGAACGACACGGTCGCAACGGAAGAGATAAAGTTCGGCGATAACGATATATTGGCGGCGATGGTATCCGCAACAATCTCAGCTGATTTGCTCCTCCTCTTATCCGATGTTGAGGGACTGCTTGATGAAGAGGGAAAGCTGATCCCAAGAATTGATTCTCTCACCCCCGAGATTCTCTCGCTGGCTGGTCCAGCGGGTAGATGGGGAAGGGGTGGGATGAAATCCAAATTGGAATCCGCGAGAATAGCAACTGCCTCTGGCGTTGATGTGGTTATCGCAAAGGGAAGGGAAGAGGATGTGGTTCAAAGAGTCATTTTGAATAAAGAACCCTTGGGGACATTCATTCCAGCCAAAAAGAAGATGCAAGCGAAGAAGCGCTGGCTGACATTCATCTCCCGCCCTAAGGGCAAGCTCCTCGTTAACGAAGGAGCAATGAAAGCTATAGTTGAGGAAGGGAAGAGCTTGCTCCCCGTGGGAATCATCGGCATTGAAGGGATATTCAAGAGGGGGGATGTGGTGAGAATCATCTGCGAGGGAAAGGAATTCGCACGAGGGTTGACGAACTACGATTCATCGGAGTTGAGACTCATCATGGGACATCATTCAAAGGAAATAGAGAAAATACTCGGCTATAAAGGCTACGAAGAAGTCGTCCATAGGGACAATCTCGCAATAATTCCCTGACGATTAGGGATTTTTTTATTCGGCACGATTATTTCTTTATTTACCCTTTCAATGACAACTGGACTGACTGTAATTGCGAGCCTTCTGCGAAGCAGAAGGCGTGGCAATCTCGTATTTAATCATGGAGAAGGAATGAAAATTGCCATGTCCTCCTTCGTCGGACTCGCGTCTTTGGATATAGATTTTTATCCGAGACATTTTGTTTTTCGTTATTTTAACCCCCTTCATAACAATTTGAAAGAATTAGGTTTTTTAAGAACCAATTTTAATCTGGTTCATCGTCATGATAGAAAGGGCTGATGCACATTACGAAATGACGATATCAATCTCACAAAAAACTTTACAAGGCTTTTCCTTCTCCTTATATTTTCCCTTGAGGTGAATTATCCATGCTTAAAGTTGGCGTTGTTGGATTGAGAAGAGGACATTCCTATTTCCTCGTCTTCAGCCATCTTCCCGAAACAGAGGTCTATGCCGTCTGCGACCCCGACGAGGAGCTCCTGAGGTTCTTTGAGAAGCAATACAATGTGAAGCGAACTTATAAAGATTTCGCCGAGTTCATCCAAGACGATTTTGATATAGCGGTCATTTGCTCGCCCCTTCCCTTACATTATCAACAATCCGTAACAGCTCTTGAGGCAGGCAAAAATGTCCTCTGTGAGGTAACTTCCGCTATGACAATAGAGGAATGCGAAAGCCTAATAAAGACAGTTGGGAAAACGAAGAAGAAATATATGTTAGCGGAAAATTACAACTATATGCCCTTCGTTGAAACTTGGAAGAAGATAATAAAAGAGGGAGTGATTGGCAAAATAATTTATGCTGAGGGAGAGTATGTCCACGATTGCAGGTCAATTATGCGAGATGCCAAGGGAAACCTAACCTGGCGCGCCTCCCTCATCCCCATCCTCTACTGCACCCATAACCTCGGACCACTCCTCTATTTAATGGAAGACGCCTGCATCTCCGCCATCGGGCTCTCCACGGGCGTCAATGTAGCCCCCGAGCTCGGAGCAATGGATATGAATGTCGCTATTTTTGAAACGGAGAAGGGTGCCGTCTTGAAATTCCTCGCCGGCTTCTCCATAGCAAAGGAACCGATGCATCTCTTCTTCTCAATTTACGGAACCAAAGGATTCCTTGAAACCGACCGCTACAATTGGTCCACTCATACCCTTCTTTACACCGAGCATATCCCCAATCTTCAGGGCTACATCTCAATCAATTCCCCCACTACCCATCCCAATGCTCCAAGGGAAGCCCTCTTGGGAGGACACGGCACAACGGAATACTTCCTCGCGAGGGATTTCGTAAGAAGCATATTGGAGGATACAAGACCTCCAATTGATGTCTACGAGGCTGTGAAATATACAATCCCCGGGATTTGCGCAGCTATATCACTAAAGGAGGGAGGAAAGAAGGTTGAAATTCCTAAGCTTTGGTAAATTTTTGTTTCTTTTGATTTTTCTGTCCATCGCTTTACCAAAGGAGAAGAGCCTTTTATATGGAGTGAATGTCGTTTGGGGAGTCTCGGGAAGCAGTTGGGGAGCTGACTTTCGCTTCAGGGTTCCCACTCTCATAAGCTATATGAAGGCGGGAGGTGTGACCTGCACGAGATTGGGGATATCCTGGGCAGATGTTGAGGGAAAGAAAGGAAAAAGGGATTGGTCATATACTGATAAGTTCGTTGACCTCGTCACGAAAAACGGATTCGAGATAATCTGCTGTTTCTGCACAACCCCTGAATGGGCTTCGGGGCTCTCAGAGGAAGAGAAGGAGTTGTTCCATAAGAGGGGATTTAGCAATCTCATAGGGGTGGTGGCGCCCAAGGAGGAATACTACGATATCTTGGAAGATTTCGCCGAGGAAACGGCAAGGCGATATAAGGACAAGATAAAATATTACGAGTTCTGGAATGAGCCCGATGGAATGGGAATGCCCTTCATAGATAAAGACGAGAATGGAAAGCCGAAGGATATAAGATTTGGCGGGGACCCAAAGGTCTATACTGAACTGCTAAAGAGGGTTTACAGAGGGCTAAAGAGGGGAAATCCAAATTGCATCGTCTCCGTGGGAGGGCTGGAAAGCAGGACAGCTTTCCTCCAAGGGATTTACGAGAATGGAGGGAAAGCGTACTTTGACGCAGTTGCGATTCATCCATATTCTGAAGACGGCATAAGGACCAAGTGGATAGATGAAATAAGGGATTTGATGGTAAAAATGGGCGACGGCGATAAGCCCATCTGGATTACGGAATATGGATGGGCAACAAACGATTGGGAAAGACAGGCAAGGCTCTTAAGGGAAAGCTTCGCTGAGATAAAGAAGCGCCCCTATATAAAAGTCGCCACATTCCACACTCTCAATGATTGGCGGGGAAATGAGGCTGACCCCAATAGCCTCATCCCTATGGGGCTTTTAACATATGACCTCCGCCCGAAACCCGCTTATTGGGAATTCAAGAGAATAGCTCACGGCTGGGAATGAGCCTTCTTGAACAGTTCTGCGAGATGGTCTGGACGAAGGGGAACATATTCCTTCCCTAACTCATCCCATAATCTCTTAATCAGAGAAGGAGACATTGGATAGCATTGGACGAAGATATGCATAAAGGCGGGACGAATATTCGGAGTGAATTTCTTGGTCTCCCCTATAAGAAGGTAGAAGCTTTTCTTCTCCCCTCCTTCGGGGTCAAATGTCGTGAGTGAGCGGAAGACAGGAACGCCTGAGGGGAGGAGAAAAACAGCCTTCTCATAGGAATTGATATCGGGAACGCGTCCGTAGTCAGCCAATATGCACTTCAAGTTAAGCTTCTCCCCATAGATTTTCAAATATCTCTCTCCTTCGTGATGGGTCCAAAGGCAATCCAATCCCATTTTCCCCATATAAGCCCTCGTCAATCTAAGAAAATCCTCCCATATTTCCTTTTTATTTTCATATTCGTCGGCATAGATATCGGTAAAAGCATAGCCAACCCCGAAGGCACAGACGAAATAATCGTTTATTCCCGCTTTGGAATAATAATAATCCATAACATCGGGAATCAAATCGTAAACAGTTGGTCCAACGCTCCAAGTCAAAGGTAAAGTCCCCCTCAGAGGGTCATCCCAATACCTCCAAAGGAAGAAATCATACCAATTTATAGGAGCATCCCCGTCCGAGACGAGGAAAGTGATGTATATTTTATCCTCAAGGGAGGGACATTCCGCTGAAGTTTGCTTGTATTCCACCCGCCTCGTCCCGCTATGAACACTCAAATTCGGGATATGAGACCAAGCCAAAAATTTAGCATATCTGCTCCACAATCCAACCCCTGGCGCCTCCTGTATCCCTACCCCCTTTCCAGCATAGGGAACGCCTATTATCCCGATATTGGGCGGAGCGGAAGCAAGCACCTCCTCAATCACCAATTGCTCCTCTAAGGGATCCCCTTCTGGCGTATCCCCATCTACCTCACCGCTAATCCAGAAGGTAAAAGCCCTGAATTCAATGGCGTAATCCCTCATCACAACCCAGCTATGAGGGATGGATACCAAAAATTGATGATTCAATTTTGACCAAAGATTTTTATACGCCCATCTGTAGACCTCCCAATTCTTCCTCCACTTCCCCCTTAAATCCCAGAGAACGGGAAGAGACAAGCGGGAAGCCAAGCGAGGGGATGCAATAACCACTCTTTCTATTCCCGCAAGCATCGTCCCTGCATCCACGCTGGCAGGCACCTTCGGGTCATAAATCACCATCCCTCTAATCTTGTTCCTGAAACGAGAAAGTAGAGAAAAAGGATTTTTCACCCTCTCAATCTCGCTTATATCTCCCCTTTCCCTCAACCATTCAAGCCAGCGCTCATCAATGGGATTGAAGATAAGATATATGGAAGGCGAATCCCTATTCACTATCCCTTGCAGTGATGTTAAAAGAAGCTTCTCATCATCTGCTAATTCCCTCACATCGCTGACGATAAGCCTTTTCTGGGGAGGAGAGCTGTGGGGGAAGACGGAGGGAAAGGAAACGAGCTTACCTTTGATTTTATTTCTCACTCTCTCCCGATAATCTCCCTCAGCGAGCCTTATAATTTCCCCTCTTTTTTGCTTGGAAATCAAACCCTTCTCCGAAAGAATATAAAGGACCGAATGAAGGTAAACTTGGCGCAGGTCTAAAAGCGGTTGCCTTTCGCTTGTATCGAAAAACCTTCCCAGCTCCGAGGGAATCCTTCCTTTATTGGGATTGAAGACCTGCCCAAGCAAGATATCAATCGCACCTCTAAATTGCCTGCAATTATGTTTGATAACCGCTATGGCGGGATAGAATTTCCCGTTCACCCTGTAGCCGGCGATTGGCAAAACCATATCTTCTTTGGGAAGGCTCTCGGGGTCCAATGTTTGACTTAATACAGTCTCATATTTTTTCCAATCTATGAATTCAAGTTCCAAAGGGTCTTTATTTTTGAGATAGACCATCTTCTCGTTCCCTTGGGGCGTCCAAAAACCGCCTATCCCAAGACCTTTATGAGATAGCCATTCATCCTTATGCCCCCTATCTTCCCAGGGAGCCGCCATCAGCTCAAATCCTCCATTGGGCAGAAGTTCTTTATTTTTCCCCTTCACTTTTAAGGAAACATCATCAATCAATAGCTCGCCCGAAGAAGAATATAGAGCCAATATAACATCTACTCTCTTTGTCTCCTTTGGGACTATCACATCTTGGGAAATGAAGAGCCATTTGTCCTTCTTCTGAGGGATGGATGGTCCATCCTGTCCGAGGAAATTTCCCTTCTCATCCCAAAATCTCAAAAACAACCTATCCCCCACCCTATCCTCACCGATGTTGCCGCTGATGACCTTGACCCAAGCCGAAAGGGTATAGATATCAGCTTCCCTATCAATATAAGCCGATCTTATGATTGTCCAATTTTCGCTTCCCTTTCTTAAATAAAGGGCATATTTCCCACTATGGGGCTGAGGAGTCCTTTCGGCATGGTCTTCCTCCCTCAAAGCGAACTGCCAATCCTTAGCACCCTTAGCGAGGCAGGGATGGCAGAAGGGAACGGAGACCGCTATTATGCTTCCACCTTTGGTATGAAAGGCTATAATGTTATCTATTGTATCAAGAGGGAAGGTGTTGCCATAGGGATAAATCAAGATACAGTATTTTTTGGAATTGAATACCTTGGGATTCGCTAAATCGTTAGCGTCTAATAAATCGGTGGGGATGCCGAACGCCTGGAGATACTGGGCAATGGAACGGGGATGAAGAGAGGGATTAGCTCCGAAGCGAGGGAAAAGGGGCTGAGAGAATATGGCAACTTTGGGATGGCAGTAAACAAGAGAAGATAGCAATAAAAGAAGGAAGGGAAAGAGTCTCTTCTCTTTATTGAAGATGGAAATAGATAAGGGCATTTTATCTCGTTAAAATTATAACTGATATGAAGAGGATATTGGAGATTAAAGTAATTCCAAGCGCAGGAAAAGAGGAGATAATAGAGGGAGAACCATTGGTTGTGAAGGTAAAGGAGCCAGCGGAAAAGGGCAAGGCAAACGAGGCAATTATCAGGCTTCTTTCCCGCCATTTCGGAGGAAAAGTAAGGATAATCAGGGGCGAAACCAAGAGAAGGAAAATAGTGGAAATAGAATCGGAGTAGAAGCGACAAAGTAAGTTTTGGCGTTTCAAGAAACACAATTCTCATGAAGTCCTAAAAAGCCAAGAAGAGGGATTTTAACCCATTAGCGATAGAGATGTTGTCTCAAGATTTGATTTCTCTTGCTTTTTCCGTGATTATCGGGCAGGGGAATTAATGAGAAATCTTTATAGTAAATCCTTTATTATGGAATTATAATCAGGGATATCTCTCAGCCTTTAAGGGGCGGGTCATTAGGTCTATCACAGCTTGGCGTGGGTCTTTTTCCTTGAACAGGACATTGTAAATCTCGCAGGTTATGGGCATCTCCACACCCAAACTCATAGCCAAATTATAAGCCGCTCTCGTCGTTGGCTCGCCCTCTGCCACCTGCCCAATCTCTCTCTTAGCCTCCTCCAAGCTCCTTCCTTTTGCAATCAGCTCTCCCAATCTTCTGTTTCTGCTCAAGGGACTCGCGCAGGTCGCTACCAAATCGCCCAATCCCGCCAATCCGAAGAAGGTCTGAAGGGATGCTCCCAACCTCAACCCCAATCTTATCATCTCCGCCAATCCCCTCGTCATTAAAGCCGATTTGGTGTTATCTCCGAATCCCAACCCATCGTTTATACCCGCTCCTATCGCTATGATGTTCTTCAAAGCACCTCCCAATTCCACCCCGATTATATCCTCGTTCCTGTAAACTCTGAAATAATGAGTTGCGAAAAGCTCCTGAACGAAGCTTGAGAGGCTCTCTTCTCCCGCAACAACGCTCGTCGTGGGAATCTCCCTCACTATCTCACCCGCCAAATTAGGTCCAGAAAGGACGAGTAACCTCTCCTTCAAAGAAGGCATAATCTCCAAGATGACCTCCGACATCCTCTTTCCGCTTTCCTCCTCCAACCCCTTAGCAGCGCTCACAACAATAGCACTCCCTATATCGCAATGGGAAAGCCTCTCTACAACCTCCCGCATGGCGAAAGAGGGAACCGCTAGGACTATAACATCCTTCCCTTCAACCGCTTCGTCAATCTCAATCGTAGCCCTTATATTCAGTGGTAAGATGATGCCGGGAAGATAGAAGCGATTCTCGTTCTTATCATTAATCCAATCCGCGACCTCCTTTCTCCTCGCCCATAAAAGGACATCCTCTCCCTTTTTCCCTAAAAGAAAAGCTAACGCGGTTCCCCAAGAGCCAGCTCCCAGTATCCCGATTCTCATCAGATGAACGTCTTGAATTGGATTCTTTGTAGGAAGGCGAAGGGACCAAGGATAGCCCAAATCGAGCCTATAACATAATCACCGAGGATGAGCCCGAGGAAGAAAGGTATCGCCCTCCTGTGAAGCTTCATCCCCCCAGCGCGCAGGATGATAATCTTCAAGAGCCAGGAGATGAAGAAGGAGAACCAGAAGTAATCCATAGCGAATGAGACGGCAAGGGCATAGCCAGCGGGATGAAATGGCCACCACCATAGATTCCATCTCGCTATTCGCAGTAGAATAACGAATATGAATCCGATGGAGAAGGCTATAACTCTATCTTTCTCAACTAGCTTGCCGTAGTTCATCCAATCAGCCAAGTTATTAAAGGATTCCCAACCGAGCCAACTTTTATATCCCATACATTTAGCCTGTGCTCCATCTTCATAGCAGACGAAGAGGTTAAAGAAATAGGCAGAGAGAAGGGCGAGGAAGGTGGCAAAGAAGATGACCCAAAGTATCCGTTTCTGCTCAATCCTGGCGACATCAGCCATCTTAAAGGCTTCAAGCTGGGCAGGCATTGGATGATTTCTATAGCATCTATTTATCCAATAGAGGGACCAAAGAACTGTTGAGTTCTGTTTTCCTATGAACTTTGAGCCCATAAGCGTTCCCATAATGTTCTCGGGGTTGACGAAGTAAATCTCGTGGGGAGTTCCCAATTCTGCCCTTACCCTTGACATAGCCAAAGCTAAGAGGAAATAAATCGTGAAGAAAATCAGCGCTGCCCAAATGGCGAGCCCCGCCTTATAGGCGAAGACTAAGAGGACAACCCAGCCGAGGAAGAAGCCGATTACCGCAGTGCGATAGGATATGGGCTCCCCGGAATCGTCAAGCTGTCCCTTGCCGAAAGCCTTCTTTATAACTCCCCAAAGGAAGCTCTTCGTCCCCCAGAGCGCCACTAAAGCAAGAGCGAGCCAAGCCCCGGAGGCTTGTTCACCAAAGAAGGGAAAACCACGCATAGACCCTTCCCAACCCGTTGCCCTTCCCAAAACCTGAAGGAGCTTTCTAAAGACATAGAAGAACCAGCAGGAGAAGGAGAGGTCGGCTGGAATGAAGAAGGCAAGACCAATGGCAAAGGGATATTTTGATAAAGGAGTCCAACCTATAGCGTTCCAAGGAGAAGTCGTTACATACTGCCCCAAGTCGTTAGCGGGGTCCCAAGCGCTTACGGGGAGGCGAGGGATATAGGGGAGGAGTGATGCTATCCCATTAATTGAACCGACAACGAAGGCAACGGCGAAACCAACCCATAGAAGGCGGTTCTTGAAGAGGGGAACCTCACCTCCTCCCCTCGCTATCTCCAAGGGGAGCTGGATGATGGGGAAGGAAAGCTTCTCCTGCTCCGTCCATTGCTTTCGCACCATCACATTGAGGCAGAGCATCATAAAGACCAAAGCCATAACATATATGCTCCAATAAAATAGAGGCTTAGCCCAGATGTGAAAATGGCGTAGAAGGTAATGGGTAGCGCCTCCACCATAGAAAGCCTCCAGGGCTTCTTTATCTGACACGAAGAGCCATTTCGGTAGGTACTTGAAGAACAACTTCTTCCATTTGTTTTCCGGTGTGGCATAGTAGTAAGGGTGACCGAGGACGCCGAAGAGGTTCTGAATCGTATCGTGCCCCGCCATGGTCATGGACATAACGAGCATTATGTAAATTACGAGCAGTTCTCCACCGTTTAGGGGACGGATATTGACCCGTTTAGGCAAGATATATAGAAAGTAATCAAAAACAGCGAGGAAAATCAGTATTTGGTAAAGGCGAAGCGGCGTGTTGTAGCCAAGAACAATTACCCAGAGAAGGTCAAACAGGGAGAAAAGGAAGAAGAGGAAAAAAGGATGGACGGCACCCTTGTGGTAAATGAAGAGATTGAATACCACAAGGGTGAAGAGAAAAAACACTGGAGTGATGAAGAGGGGGAGGCAGGAACCATCTAAGGTATACCACCTCACCTCCATCACGGTTACCCAATAAACATTAAGGGGAATGAGAAGCGCCCCTATTAATATCGCTCTCGGAGTAACCGCTTGCTCTTTCATTATTAAGGTTTAATTACTGCCTTTATGACTTTATCCTTATTTTGGTCCACGAATTCCAATGCCTCCTTTGTTTCCTCAAGGGAGAAGCTATGCGTTATGAGAGGCTTGGCGTCAAGCTTCCCCTCCCCCAAGAGCTTGACTGTGAGGGCATGGACATTCGCATATCGGAACACGCCTCTCACATCAAGCTCCCGCATATGGGCAATTTCAAGCATCGGCATAGGATAGACCTCCTCGGAGGTCACTCCCACAAGGGTGATAACTCCTCCGGGCTTTGTTATGTAAGGAGTGATTTGAGTTGTAGCCGTTTGCCCGGCGCATTCAAAAGTCGCATCAACTCCTCGTCCGTTCGTCAGCTCGTTGATTTTCTTGACAACATCCTCTTCTTTCGCGTTAATCGTGTAGGTAGCTCCCATTTTAGAAGCCAGCTCAAGACGGTTGGGAACGACATCCGTGATTATAATGGGGGAAGCGCCGAAAGCCTTAACTACCTGGAGGGTACAGAGACCAATGGGTCCCGCTCCCAGGATTGCCACCGTATCCCCTGCGGAGACGCCAGAGCGCTTCGCCGCCTGCATGCCCACCGAGAGGGGCTCAACCATGGCTCCCTCTTCAAAGGAGACGCCTTCAGGAAGGATGAATGTGAAATCCCAGGGGACAACAGCGTACTCAACGAAGAACCCGTCATAGGGAGGGCATGAGAGGAATTTCATATCCGGGCAGAGATTGTATTTTCCTCCCTTGCAATACTCGCATTTTCTGCAGGGAATGCCCGGCTCAATCGCCACCCTATCGCCAACCTTCCTCTCCTTCACATTCTTTCCCACCTCAACGATTTCCCCAGCGGATTCATGCCCCAATATCAAGGGCTTCTCTACAACAAACTTCCCTATCTTACCTTCTTTGTAGAAATGGATATCGGAGCCACAGACTCCCACCGCTTTAATTCTTATCACAACCTCATCTTCCGCCGGCTCTCTCACATCCACCTCCTCAATCCTCAAATCAAATGGCTTATAAAGGACAGCAGCTTTCGCCTTTCTCATAATCAATCACCTCCTTTTTGAAATTTTATCAATAAACCCGCCATAGTAAAGCATTTTTTTCTTATATCATTCCGTTTTCTCTCATCCAGTTTACTGCTCGTTCCATTGTTTCTTCGGGAGTGTATCTCGGCTTATAGCCGAGCTTCTCGGTTATCTTTTTTATGCTCGGACACATATGTGCCTTGAAATGAAAATTCGCCCCAACATCGGGATTGATTTCCTCCGAATATTCCCTCCAACTATGCCACTCTATCGGTATCTTCACTCCATAAATCCGCCCATATGTCTCAACAAATTCCTTCGCCGTGAGGGCATAAGCGGAGCCCACATTGAATATCTCATCCGCCGAATCATCAGGATTCATAACCGCTAAGAAGTAACCCCTCGCCACATCCTCCGCGTCGCAAGGACCAATTAGGGTATTGCCGGGCTCGGGAAGGGGAACGGGCTCACCTCGCTTGTGGGCGAGATGACGCTCCAAACTCCTCCCTCCATAACAATCAAGGGGAATCTTGCCCGGTCCACAGATGTTGGGAGGCATAATCGCTGTGAACTTTATCCCATCCCTTTTCGCCCTTCCCTTTAGCTCCAACATCTCGGAATATCTCTTCGCATATCCAGGAAAAATGCAGGGAGATTGCGTCTCCTCGGGCGTCGGCACTAACTTCGGCTCTCCGAACATCCAAACCGAGCCACATAGGATGAACTGCTCAATATAGGGGAGCGCTACTTTATAAACAGCGGGAGCATAACTCCCCAATATGTCTATCAAAACATCTGGCTGAATGGATTTGAAGATTTCCTCCCAATCTTTAAGATTCTCATCGTAAAACTTCCTAATGAATTTGACCCTCTCCCATTGGGGTTTAGAGGGAATGGGCTGTTCGCCACGGGCGAGGACGAAGACTTCATAGCCCTCGTCAACAAGCATTTCCGTTAAATTCTTTCCGATATGACCTGTTCCTCCTATGATGCAAATCCTTTTCATCTTATTGCCTTCCTTTCTCGTTTGTTTTTAAAATTTTAACATCAATCGGAGGTGAGATTAATGAGAAAATTCCCATTCTTTCTCATCTTATCGCTTGCTTTGTTGCAGGTTGAGGGCAAAGAGAAAAGCAAGATAATCCTTAACGAGAACGAGTTCTATGACAAAGTCTACGCCTGCTGGCTGGGGAAAGCGATTGGCGGGACCCTCGGTATGCCATTTGAGGGACAAAGGGAAATGCACAATCTAACCTTTTACGAACCAGTCCCAAAGGAACCCGTTCCCAACGACGATTTGGACCTCCAATTGCTCTGGCTCAAGGCTTTGGAGGAGAACGGACCAAACATCAATGCCCATACACTCGCCCAATACTGGCTTAAATATGTAGTCGTTGATTGGAACGAATATGGAATCGGGAAGAAGAATATAAGAAAAGGGGTTTTGCCTCCCCTGAGCGGTCATTTCAACAACCCCTGGCGCGATAGCAATGGCGCTTGGATTCGCTCGGAAATTTGGGCTTGCCTATTCCCAGGCGTTCCCTCCCTCGCCGCGAAATATGCTTTTGAGGACGCCTGCGTTGACCACGGCGTCGCCGAGGGAACCTATGCGGAGGTCTTTATGGCGGTTTTGGAAAGCGCCGCTTTCGTGATTAGCGATAGGGATGAGCTTCTAAGAATTTCCCTCAGCTATATTCCCAAGAATTGTGGCGTCGCCGAGAGCGTGAGGACAGCCATAAGGGCGTGGAGGGAAGGGCTGGATTGGAGAACCGCAAGGGAAAGGGTCGTTGAGGCATCAAGGAAAACAGGATGGTTTATGGCTCCCCAGAATGTAGCCTTCGTCATCTTGGGATGGCTTTACGGGGAGGGAGATTTCGGCAAATCAATATGCATTGCGGTGAATTGCGGTGATGATACGGATTGCACTGGCGCTACTTTGGGGGCTCTATTGGGAATCCTCAGGGGAACTAAGGGAATACCAAGGGAATGGAGAGAGCCGATAAGCGAGAACATCGCAAATGTGGCGATTGGCGGTTTCACACCCCCTAAAACGATAAGGGAACTGACGGAAAGAGTCGTGAAGATGGCGAAAATCTCCCTCAAATATTACAATGCCCCGGTGGAGATATCCTCATCACCCTCAAATCTCAAAGCCCTCAAGGAATGGAAGTTGGTTGACGATAAAGAGATAAAGACTCTCTGGAGCCGTTCGCCATATAAGATTGATTTATCTTCTCATAAGCTACAAGCGACGATAGATTATAAGGGGGAACCCCGGCTTGAAGTAGAGAAGGATAAGAACATAACGCTGGCGCTTAGAAGCATATCGGGAGGAAAAGAAAAGGTAAAAGTGATTTTTGAAGTGGAAGATGGAGTGAGGGTAACGCCGAGTTCTCTTTTCGTCCAGCTTCCCGCTGAGCTCAGGCTCAGCTTAAGAGCCGAGGAGATAAAGAAGGAGGAGATAAGGGGAAAAATCTCGGTTCTCTCTCTAAAAGGAGAGTTGCTGGGGGAATTCCCGCTCGCCTTCGTTGCAAGGATTTCCGTGAATAAGGATGATTTCGCCTTGGCGAGATATGGAGTAACTGCCACTTCCGATTCAGAATTGGACTGGGAAAGGGGATGCACGAACAAAGTCAACGATGGGATAATAGCGGGAGAGAACGATTTTGAAGGGAAAAGATGGCATTCCGCCTTAACTCCCCACCCTCATTGGGTAGCCCTCCATCTTCCAAAGGAACACGAATTAGGAAGAGTGATAATCTACTTCGCTGACCCAAAAGGACATCCAGTCGATTTTGATGGAGAGGTCAGCCTTGATGGAAAGGAATGGAAAACGATTTTCTCCGTTAAGGGATATGGAAACAAGAGGAAATTTGAATATAAGTTGGAAAAGCCTGTCCTAATAAAGCATTTCAGATTAATGATTTATAAATCCGCAAGCGATATATGGAAAGACGCAGCGCAGGTGAGCGAGATTGAGCTTCTGCCCGATTGAAGGGTTCTTCCCGAAGTTACTTTGATTTCTCAAACAATTCGTTGGCTCTCTTCATGAGCGAAACTATATTTGGCGTGCGCTCGGGGTTAACATCGTATGCGTCATTTGGGCTCATCCAGTTCCAAATGAGGGTGATGGGGATATTAAGTTTAACTACCTCATCAAAAACATTTTTCAAGAAAAGGGAATCGGGATTCTTCTCGTAGTCATCTCCCGTTTCCCCTATATAAATCGGCTTGCCAATCCTATCCGCTACCCTCTTTATTGTCTCCAAAACCTTCGCCGAATTCTCGTCCTTATTGCCGAAGCGAAGATTGCCATCGCGAGGATAGAAGTGAATGCTTATGATATCCACAGGGTCGGGATGGACATCCCTCAAGTAGGTCTCGAACTCCTCTACGCTATCCTCAGTCCAATCCCCCTTTCCCTTTGCCAAACGAAGATGCTGGGCAGCGGGTCTCGGAATGCTGAAACCGCTCCCAATCAAATGGTTCTTATCAAGGCTCTTAATGAAGCTTGCCCATTCCTTGATGAATGGAATCATCTCATCCGTTGTGAAATGGTCCCTCCTTAGACGCATATAGGAGGTGCCAAGCTCAATCCAATTTCCACTTGAAAAGCCGTAGGGATTCATAAAAGCGAGGTCGGCTAAAAGGTTCATCTCGTTCGTAAGCTCCCAAAAGAGAATCGTCGGCTCATCCTTGTAGCGTGAGACGATTTGATAAGTGTAAAGCCAGAGATACTGGCGGGAGCGAGAATCGGGATTATTCAGCATATCCTGAACGCATTCGCCCGCCATATCGGGGAAGAGAAAGATGTTCCAATTCAATGTCGGTATCAGGTAGACACCATTCTTCTTAGCGGTATCAACCAGCTCATCAAAAGCCTTCCAGTAAATGTTCTCTCTTGCCCAATGACGCATATCCCTTGGATAATAACCAACCCCTGAGAAGCGAATGACCTTAAATCCTTGCTTAGCGCATTCCTCAATCGCCCTTACAGCCTGCTGTTTATCCTCGCCACCGGATAGGAAACGGAGGAAGAGGTCAAATTTGTTCACCGCAACTATGCGAAAGGGTTTCTCCCCAAGATATAAATCGGCTCCCACTCGCCTGAGATAAGTCTTTTCCTCCCCAAAACAAAGAACGGGGAGAAGAAAGACGAAAATGATTCCCGCCTTCTTCAATTTCATCCCTCCTTTATAGTCCATTCAACTTTTTGAGGAAATTAATCCATCCGTCTGCCATCTTTCCAAAAAGTAGCGAGCTATAGGAATTCTGGTAATTAAGGAAGGATTTTTGGGGAAGATAAATTGATAGTCCCTGTGCGTTTGATTTGTTCAGCTGACCATTGTAAATAACCACTTTACTTTTAAGATTCAACACCGCTTCTGCTTCCCCACTTGCCCCACTAACCTTCTCCTTTACGAGCTGAGCGAAATGGAAAACATCCCTATAATCGTCATCGGAGAAGCGTTGAGCTGATTGAATTGCTGAATCAATGGAACCTGATGGATACAAAGAGGCGAGCTTATTCCCCAAAGAGCTTATAGTGGAGGCGAAATCCATTAGAGAGGAGGTTGAGACCAATGATAGAGTTACTTCCCAGTTGGAATTTTTGTAGTAGTTTATATAAGCGTCAACGATAGCTTGACCTAATTGGGTCGCGTCCATAGAAGGAGTTGCCCGAAGGGAAGACAAGAAGGCGTCGTAAGCCCAACCATCCCACGGCTCATCTTCTTGGGAGGCGCATACATAATTCACCCAATCATTGACCTCGGTTGCAACCTCCACCATCTGCATAAGGCAGGCATCCATCCCCAAGAGGTCTATCTTAACGCCCGCCTTCTCCAAAGCAATCCTCAGTTCATCAGTATCCAAAGCGTCATTGCTTGAATCATCAAAACAGATTGCCCTCGGCTGAATCCTCCGCGCTGCTGGCTTCCACCCTGAGCCGTGATTCCAAAGAATCAGACAATAATGTTTAGCTGGATAATTCGCCACCGCCCATTTTATGAAATTGGCTAAAACATCAGGGTCGCCGGTATTCTGGTCGGGCAAACTTTGCACGACAGGCGAATTTATCATTTCACGGTCGTTATCTCTTTGGATGTAATATCTCTTGCATCCTTTTCCCGTATCCCATTGCACCAGGATGGCGATATTTGAGCTTGAGCCCACGCTCTCCATCTGGTTGATATTATAAGCAGCGATACTCCCCATATTGTTATCCGACGCTATATAGACCATAACAGTCCACATTCTATCCCCGCTCGGAGTGCTTCCTGTCCGATGGTCAAATCCAAGCCAATCCAATAGGTCCCCACATCCCGAGAGGATTAAAAGAGATAACGCGAAAAGAAGAGATATTCTCCTCTTGGTCAAAATTTTCTCCTCCTTTTCATTCTTTGAAATACAGATATAAACCAAAGGCGCCGAATATGATATTTGGCGCCCAAGCAGCTAAGAATGGAGGCAAAAGATGATTTGCACCCAACATCCTGAAAAGCAGGTATGCATTATAGTAAATGAAAAAGAGCAAAATAGCAATCAAAAAACCCCCCATACTTCCTCCCTTCCTTGCATAGCGATGGGAGAATGGAGGTGCTATTAAGGCTAAAATCAGGCAAGCAAAAGGAATGGCAAATTTACAATGATATTCCATCAGCATATTCCCTACCCCCCTTACCCCGCTTTTCTTCCAAGTCTTTATCTCCTTCAATAGCTCCCTTGCGCTCATCTCCTCAGGCGTTTTATGGGTTAGCCAGATGTCCTGGAAAGGTCGTTCAAGGGAAAGCTCCGCATTGTCAAACTTCACCTCCTGCCTTACATATCCCTTGTCATCCAGCTGATGGAGAATGCCATCGTAAAGGTTCCATACATTGCTATCTCGTCCGCATTCCCCCCAGGACGCGGTATAAAGATTGGGAAACCGCTTTCCCTGCCTTTCCATCACTAATATGTTATAAAGCCTCACTTCGTCCCCCAACTTTTCCACTCTATCTATGTAGAAAGTGTATTTATCACTTTGAAAGAACACCCTCTCAAGGGGGATAGGCGTTGTTTGACCGAACCAGACCATCCGGAGAATTCTCTGCGCCCTCCTATTACCTATTGGAACCAATTCCTCATTTAGAAAAAAGGAGAAAATGCTTGCAAATAGACCAGCGTATAGGAAAGGGAGGAATATTCTTCGGAGAGACAATCCCGCCATTCTCATAGCGGTGGTCTCCCCTTCCCTTCCCAATCTCGCCACTGCTAATGAGGAGGCGAAGAGGATTGCGGGAGGGATTGAGAGAGTTAAAAAGGAGGGAAGTTTGTAGAGGATGAGCATCCATAAATCTGAAAGGGTGATAAGCCTTTGAGCTAAGGGATTGATGAGAATGAAAATCAGGTTGCCCACCAAGATAACAGCGAAAATCCCCACTCCTCCTAAAAATGGGACAACCATTTCGCTCATCAAATATCTCTGATACAATCGCAACACAAAAATATTATAACAGAACTACTCCTATTTGTCATTTTCATGTATGTAAGATACATCTGCCTACTCCCCACGATGCCCTTTATAATTAACAAACAAATCAATCTCACTTTAGCATAAACAAGAAAAGGGGCGAGCCTAATTTATAAAAAATTGATATTGACTGATTTAGGCTTTTCCTTGATAATAGATTAAAACTAACATAAAGGAGGGATGTTGCTTTGGCGAAAAAGGAGATCGGAGTCGGTCTCGTAGGCTATAAATTTATGGGCAAAGCCCATAGCAACGCCTACAGACAGGTCCCCTTTTTCTTCCCCGATGTCCCCTGCAAGCCCGTTATGAGGGCTATCGTGGGAAGAACGGAATCAGCTGTAAAGGAAGCAATGGAGCTCTACGGCTGGGAAAGCTATGAGACATCCTGGCAGAAGCTCTTGGAGAGGGATGATATAGACCTCATTGATATCAGCACTCCCGGCGATACCCACGCCGAGATAGCAATCGCAGCTGCTAAGGCAAAGAAGCATATCTTTTGCGAAAAACCACTCGCAAACACTATTGAGGAGGCAAGAGCTATGCTCAAGGCGGTTGAGGAAGCGGGAGTAATTCATATGGTCAATTTCAATTATCGCAAGTGCCCTGCTGTGGCGCTCGCTAAGCAACTCATTGAAGAAGGACGCATAGGGCAAATCTATCACTTCCGTGGACAGTATCTACAGGACTGGATAGTTGACCCCTCCTTCCCCCTCGTCTGGCGCTTGGATAAGAAGGTCGCTGGCTCGGGCGCTTTGGGAGACCTCGGCGCCCACCTCATTGACCTCGCCAGATATCTCGTTGGCGAGATAACAGAGGTCGTAGGTATGTGGGAGACTTTCATCAAGCAGAGACCTATTCCCACCGAGACGGGCGCCCTCGCTGCCGTAGCCGGTAAGGAGATGGGAGAGGTAACTGTTGATGACGCCACGCTTTTCCTCGCCCGCTTTGAGAACGGAGCACTCGGCTCCTTTGAAGCCACCCGCTTCGCCCCCGGTCATAAGAACTACAACTTCTTTGAGATAAACGGCTCAAAGGGGTCTATCCGCTGGTGCTTTGAGAATATGAACGAATTGGAATTCTTCTCCCGTGAGGACCCACCTCACATCCAGGGCTTCAGAAAGATTTTAGCCACCGATTCCATACATCCCTATATGAAGGCTTGGTGGCCAGCAGGACACATAATAGGCTACGAGCATACCTTCGTCCATCAGGTATACGACCTAATGATCGCCATTGACAAAGGAGAACTGCCCACTCCTAACTTCTACGATGGAGTTAAATGCCAGGAAGTCCTCGCCGCCGTTGAGAAGTCCATACAAGAGAAAAGATGGGTTAAAATTGAAGAGGTTTAAAGATATTTAAAAAGGAGGTGCCATAAATGAAGATAGGCATTTTTACGGTTTTGATGTCCGATAAGCCTTTTGAAGAGGCGCTTGATTACTTCAAGGAACTCGGCTTGGAAGCAGTTGAGATAGGATGTGGAGGATATCCCGGCGATGCTCACTGCAAGCCAGCGGAACTCCTTGAGGACGACGCTAAGAGGAAGGCTTTTCTTAAGGCGATTGAGAAGAGGGATTTGGTCATCTCCGCGCTCTCCGTCCACGGCAACCCCATCCATCCCGACAAGGAGATAGCTAAAAAATTCCTTGAAGACCAGCACAGGACGATTGAGCTCGCGGGAAAGCTCGGCGTGGAGAGAGTGATAACCTTCTCCGGTTGTCCGGGCGACCATCCTGGGGCGAAATATCCCAACTGGGTGACCTGCCCTTGGCCTCCCGATTTCCTGGAAATTCTCAAGTATCAATGGGAGGAAGTTGCTATTCCCTTCTGGAAAGAGGAGGTAGCCTTCGCCAAGAAGCATGGAGTGAAGATGATTTGTCTTGAGATGCATCCCGGCTTCATCGTCTACAATCCCGAGACGCTCCTGAAGCTGAGGGAAGCGGTTGGCGAGGAAATAGGAGCCAACTTTGACCCAAGCCATCTCTTCTGGCAGGGCATTGACCCAGTAGCTGCGATTAGACAGCTCAAGGGAGCCATTTATCACTTCCACGCTAAGGACACGAAAGTAGACCCGATAAATACCTCAATAAACGGTGTTTTGGACACGAAGCCCTACACGGAGGAAATCAAACGCTCTTGGATTTTCCGCACGGTTGGCTACGGACACAATTACGATGTATGGAAGGATATAGTCTCCAATCTGAGGCTTGTCGGCTACGACTGGGTGCTATCAATTGAGCATGAGGACAGCTTGATGTCAGTGAGCGAGGGCTTGAGGAAGGCGGTTGATTTCCTCAAGCAAGTGGTTATACAGGAGCCGCCGCCCAAGGTATGGTGGGCGTAAAATAAGGCTATCGGAGGTGAAAAGAAAGGGGCGGGTTGGGGACTTCGTCCCCAACCC
>JACIXR010000010.1 GCA_014360495.1 bacterium | reverse complement strand
AAATCCTCCAAAGCGGAAGCCATAGCTATGTTTTGAAATTCGTGGAAGTCTATCAACTTCCTTTCCTTCCCCGGGTCTCGGAAGAAGCCATAGGTGGCGTTCATCCTCTCCTCGGGAGATGGTAGAGATACGCTATCAAATGTTAGGGAGGGCTCATTCCAAGCCTTTCTAAGGTTCTCCTCGCTCTTGTATTTCTCCTTAAGCCATTGGCGAAAGGCTTCCTCAAAAGCGGGCTCATAGCAGTTCAATTTCCCTTCCCAGGAATCGTAATAGAACCATTCACCGGTGTTCTGACCACAAGGCATATATCCTATGATGTGGTCGCCGTACTTCTCCTCAAGATGCTTGACTAACTTCTTCAAAGCCTCTGCTGTATCCCTTTTCCATTCAGGTGAGGCGACGCTTATCCCTTCCTGCCCTCCAATAACCGCAATATCCTTGACATCCACCCATCTCCCGTTCTCCAATTTTTTGAATACCATTATCGCATCGGGATGCTCTTTCTTCCACCAATCGGGAACACCTACGCCGATGCGCGGGATAATTAGGGCATTAGGGTTGCGTGCGAGGATTTTATCTATCTTCTCATCCACCCAGTGATAGTCACGCTCCTCGCCAGGGCGAGTTATCCATGTACTGATGCAACAATAAGCGACGAGGTCAAAGCCCTGCTTTTTCGCTAACTCAATCGTGTGAAATGTCCTCTCGTTTTCCCCGCAAGCGTTGTAGATGAGGGGAGAGAAGGGAATATGATTGAGAAAGAGAATCGGCGTTCCCTTAAGGGAACGGACGGAGGCTGTAAAGGAGAAGGCTAATGGCAAAAAGCTTACCAGCATAATAGCGAAAACAAATCTGTTCATTTTCTCACCTTTCCTTTCTTTAAGCATTCCTCAAACTTTCCATTCAAGTAGAGGGATTTAAGCTTTTCCCTCTCTGAAGCGGATAGGGAGGGAGAACGCCATATCTCCCTTGCCTTTATTATGCTCTTAACCATCTCCTCATCATAGTTGGGCACGACATGCTTGAAATATGATGACAAATCCTCGGGAGCACACATTTGGAGATAGGCAACGACATAGTTCGTTCGCAATTTAGAAGGATTTTCCCCTATTTTATCCCAATTTATCCCATCCTCAATTGCCATTTTAAAGGCTCTCCTGAAAAGAGACCAACCATATTGGTCCTTCAGTTTAAGAAACATCAGGCAAAGAGGGTCTTGTATAATCTGCTTGGAATGATGTATGGCGACTTCTGGAATGAGCGCATATTCTATCTGGACTGCTGTCACAAGGGGAAAAGGACTGCGATGGTTAGCCCACCAATCAACAGGCCAGCCACCGCTTACTATTTGACCAGTGAAGAGATTGACCATCTCGTGGGTTATCAAAACATATCCCCAATAGCCCTTTATTCCGTTCGCGACATTGAAGAAGGCGTCATAGGAAACGCCTATGCCTGGAGAAATTTCGCCGGTTGCGGAATGAACCTCTCCTATATCCCCGGTGGCGAAGCCACCGCCAGTCTGAGGCCAGACGAAGAGAACATACTTATCCTTAGAGGGTTTCAATCCCCATGCTTGGCTCAAATACTCAAAAGCCTTATCGGCGTAATCGTAAAAGGACTCTATATCTTGCTTGTATTTCTCAAACTGGTCTTGGCGAGCAAACCAAACCCAATGCTTGCCAACATAAATCTGGACGATTTCCTCTCCCCTTGCATAAAGGGGAAAAAGAAGCAATTCAAAGAGGACTGCAATGAAAACACTCCTCATAAGCCTTCCTCCTTTTTACTTTGTTAATATTTTAAGCAATGAATCTGTGTCTTTTAAGTGGATTTATGCTTTTTAATAAATCAACGAGATTCGGTTGATTGAAGATTCGCTTTTACAACAAGTCGCTCAAAGGAACTACTTCTATTTTCTCTTCCTCCAAATAGGGAATTGCCAGCTTCAACCCTTCAAGTGTGGTCTTCTTCAGATGCCCTATGCCTATTGCCTTCTTCTTCCTCTTCCCCACCGCCACCAGCTTCTTCACCTGTTCAAAAACATAATTAGCGTCATCAATATTATCCAAGAATACATCCCGCTTCAAACAGGGAATCCCTCGCGCTCTCGCTGATTCACAAGCCACTGATTTGGGCGAAGTCAAACTGTCAAGGAAAAAGAGATTGTATTTGGCAATTGTTGACATAACAGCATCCATAACCCTCCTATCCTGGGTCGCTAAAGAACCCATGTGATTTGACATCCCAACCGCTGCGGGAACGCTTCTCAATGCCTTCCCAATCCTTTTCTCAATCTCCTCAGATGAAAGGTCAAGGGTGATAAATGAAGAATCCATAGGGAAATTCCTCTCCGGCTGCATAGGCATATGAAGGATTACTTCCCTTCCCGCTTGGAAGGCAAGTTGGGCGGATTTTTTTGAGTACGGGAGGTTGGGTAGAATGGAAATAGTAAGGGGAATCTCCAATTGTAGAAATTCTTGAAGAAGGGGAATATCATAGCCAACATCGTCTATAACGATTGCTATTCTATAGGTTGAAGAGGGCAAGGGATGGGATGGAATAAAGGTCGGGGCTTTCCCCTCGGGTTGTGAAGAAAGTGATTGAGGCAACTGCGGTGGAAAGTTCAGAGGACGACGTGGTGAGCGATTCAGGGAAGGGGAACGCTGTGTGATATGCTGAGAGGGTTTCCTTGCTTGAGAGGGCGATGATAAAAAAGCCCTTTGCAAAACATAAACAGCGAAAACGAAGACAACGAAAATTATAAAGAAAAAGAATCCCTTTAAAATCTTATTAGATGGCGGTTTTCTCTTTTTTCTTCTTTTCATTTACCACCTCCCCTAAGGACCTCAACCGCCTTCTCAAGCTCCAAATCTATCTCCTCTTTAGGAACGGATTTGCTGAACAGCTTCCCATTTTTCAAACATTTAAGAACGACGGTTTTGCGAGTTTCATCAAAGAGAAGATTCGTTATATTAACGAGGGGATTCGCGCTGACGATTTTGTTCTCTATTTGGGTGATTAAATCGCCCACCTGGAAGCCGGCTTTCAAGAGCGGAGACTTGGGAGAGAGATAGAGGATGCGGAGGTGCTTTTTCTCCCAGCGAAGTATGGCGCCATTCCAGGAAAATTCATATTTGCTCTCGTCGGGACCGAAGACTATATCGGGATGAATGCCCTCTTTATTTATGTCCTTGCCGGAGGGAGTGAGATACTTGGCTGTTGTGAGGGAAATTGCAGAGCCATCACCAAGGGGAATGACCGTTTGGACGAGACCCTTCCCAAATGTCCTCCTCCCAAGGATTTTCCCTCTCTCGTGGTCCTTAATCGCGCCCGCCAATATCTCAGATGCGCTAGCACTTCCCTCGTTAACCAAAACCAAGAGGGGATAATTCCCCTCTACATAAAGCGATTTCTCCGGGCTTACAGGCGTCCTCTTCCCGCCCCTTTCCTGTATTATCACAACGGGGCTATCCTTTATAAAGACGCTAGAAGTCTTCACAGCTTCCTCAAACAATCCACCCGGGTTGTTCCGCAAATCCAATATAATCCCTTTAGCTCCCTGCTTCAATGACTTCAACACTGCATCCCTAAGCCTCTCACCGGCGTGCTCACTGAAGGATTGCAGTTTTATGTAGCCGTAGCCCTCGGGAAGGAACTTGCTTTCCACGGGCTCCACCTTTATCAATTCCCGCTGGATGGTGAAGTTTAGGCGCTCCTTAACACCCCTTCTTTCAATCGTCAGCTTCACGGATGTCCCCTTCTTCCCCCTTATCCGAGAAGCTACCTCATCAAGTGATAATCCTTTAACATCCTTATCATCAACTGCAACTATATAATCTCCCGCCTTCAAACCCGCCTTCTCAGCGGGACTTCCCGGCAAGGGAGCGATGATAGTGACTCTATCCTCCCATTTTCCATTAACCTCTATCCTGCGAAGACCGAGCTGGGCACCTATACCATAGAACTCCCCACTGCTTTCCTCTTCCAACATTTTCGTTTGAGAGGGGTCAAGAAATCGGCTATAGGGGTCATTGAGGGAACCGAGCATCCCCCTTATTGCCCCGTAAATCAATTTCTGGTCATCGGTTATCTTCTCCACATAGTTATCTTTGATGAGTTTTAGGACCTTCCATAGCGTCTCAATGGGCTGAAGGCTAACGCCGAAACCAGCTGAAGGCTCCTGTGCTATGAATATCGGACCCGCTCTCAGGGAACCCCTAAGGACGAAACCAGCAAGGAAGGAAGAGAAAAGCAAGAGAATTAAAATTGAAGCAAATAGACCGTAAATAATCCTTTTGTTGTTATTCATAAATCTTCACCTCTTTCTCTAAAGATATCCAAGTGGGTCAACCGGTTTCCCGTTCTTTCTAACCTCAAAATGGAGATGGGGTCCAGTTGATAGCCCCGTGCTTCCCACAGCTGCTATTACTTCACCTTGGGAAACACTCTGTCCTTTTTTAACATATATAGCTGAACAATGAGCATACAAAGTTGAAATTCCTCCTCCATGGTCTATTATAACCACATTTCCATAGCCTCCCCACCAACCGGCGAAAACAACCTCCCCTCCTGCAGCTGCCTTTATGGGCGTTCCAGAGTGAGCGGATATATCTATTCCAGTGTGCATCTTTTTAATATGATAAATGGGGTGCGTTCTCATCCCAAAACCAGAGGTTATAGACCCTCTAACGGGATATATGAAACCTCCCTTCCAGGGACGAGCAAGGCGCCTTTGCCCCTCAGGCGTCTTCTCCAATGCCAAAAGCATTTGCTCTATCTCCCTTGAGTTCCTCTCAAGTTCCTCTAACGCCTTCTCATATTCTATCCTCTTGCTCTCTATATCCTTTAATATTGAGCTTCTCTTTGCTTTTTCAATCTCAATCTGCCTCTTGTTCTCCTCCTGCTGTTGTTTTAAGAGAATGGCTTTCTGTTTTTCTCTCTCAAGTTCTGCTTTCTTCTGTTCCAGAATAGCCTTTTCTCTTTTTATCTCATCAAAGAGAGCCTTGTCCTCCTCCAATACCTGTTTCATATAATAGGAACGAGAGAGCACGGTGAAAGCATCGGTAACCCCCAAGAACACGGCGAGGAAACCACCCCTTCCTCCCTGTTTATAATATTCAACGAGCCTCTGCTCCAGCTTCTGCTGATGTTTATATAGTTGTATCTGTTTCTTTCGGATATCCTGGCTTAGATAGCTTATGTTCTTTTCTAGCTGCTGGATTTTCGCCTCGCTTTTTCTCAACTCGTTTTGCGCCCTATTGAGCCTTCTACTCGTCTCTATCAACTTCTGATAAGCATATTTCTCTTCTTTCTTAGCCTTGCTCAATTTGCTCTTTACATTAAATATCTTTTTGTTTATCTCTGCGAGTTTAGCCTTTAGGGCAGAAAGAACATTTGGAGAAGCAAACGGGACTGAGAGCAAGATAAGCAAGGAAAAGACGAGCTTTCTATTCAAATTCCTCCCTCCTACTGCTCAGGAAATAGCGAGCGGAGAAGAGACTGCTTCCCATCCCTATCACGACCCCCAAAAAGAGGATTCCCAAAAGGAGGGGAATTAGAAGGCTTTGATAGGGGAGGAGAAGAAGAAAAGAAAGGGGAAAATGGTTATAGAGATAGGCATAAGCCAAAGAAAGAAGGAGGAATGCAAGCAATCCCCCCAATATGCCATAAGTGGTCCCCTCTACGACGAAGGGACCCATGATGAATAGGTCTGTTGCACCGACCATCTGCATAATCCTTATCTCCTGGCGTCGGGCGTAAATCGCCAAACGAACAGCATTTCCAATTATAAGGAAAGAAGCAATGAAAAGGAAGATTCCTATAATCAATCCCGTCCATTTAATTGTATTGTTGAGGGTGTGAAGCCTCTCCGCTATCTCCCTCCCCTCCCTTACCTCATCAACAATAGGCTCTCTCCTCAGCGCGTCCGCTATGCTGATGATGTATTGAGGTCCTTCAGCTTTAATCCTCAAGGAATGAGGAAGGGGGTTGGGAAGGTCCGTGAGGTTTATCTCCCTTTCCAAATCCTTCTGCAGCTTCTTCCATGCCTCCTCTTTGGTGACAAGCTTGACTTCCTTCACCCCTTCCCAATTCCTCACTTCCTCAGCGAGCTTTTCCGCACCCTGAAGGCTCACATCCCTTTTGAGGAAGACGGCTACTTCCAGTTTTCCGGGAAGATTTTGAGAAGCATATTCCAGATTTACCATTGCCAAGCTAATAACTCCCACCACGAGAAGAGTGATGGCAACGGTGCTTATAGATGCCAAGCTTATTACCGCATTGCGGGTTATATTCTTTAACCCCTCTTCTATTAAGAATTCCAAGCTACTCAGATGCATGGTGCTCGTAAACCCCTCTTTCTCTATCGCTGACGATTCTTCCATTTTCAAGAGTTATGACCCTTTTTCTCATCCTATCAACTATGAATTTATCGTGAGTGGCGACGAGAACAGTTGTTCCCATCAGGTTGATGCGAGCGAGGAGGTTGACGATATCAAGGGAGGTGTCGGGGTCAAGGTTTCCCGTTGGCTCATCGGCTACTAAGATGAGAGGATTGTTAACGATGGCTCTCGCAATGGCGACTCTCTGCTGCTCGCCTGCGGAGAGCTGGGCGGGATAGGCTTCCGCTTTATCCGTTAGCCCCACGATATCAAGAACTTCGGGCAGTTTCCTCCAGACATCCCTCCTGCTCATTCCAATGGCGCGGAGGGCGAAAGCGATGTTCTCCCAAACTGTTCTTGAAGGAATGAGACGGAAATCTTGGAAAACGATTCCCAATCTGCGTCTGAGGAGGGGGATTTCCTTTTTAGCGAGGCGAGAGATATCCCTTCCGGCGACAATTACTTTCCCTTCGGTGGGGTATTCAGCGCAATAGATGAGTTTAAGGAGGGTGGATTTGCCGGTTCCTGTGGGACCGACGAGAAAAACAAACTCTCCTTTTTCAATTCTCAAATTAATGTTGTGAAGAGCTTTCACTCCGTTGGGGTATACGAAGGAGACATTAAGCATCTGTATCATACTTTTTTCATTATATCAAAAATTAAGGATAAAGCCAAAGGTGATTTATTGGGAAAAGGAAGTCCAAATAAACAGGGCGAAGAGGCACCGGATTAGCTATTTTGATATAATTTAGTAGGTGAGGTTAGATGAAGCTATATAATGTTAGGGCTTTTTGTCAGATTGTGAAAAAGTCCCCATCCACTCTATTAAAACGGATTCGAGAGGGTAGGGTACCGGCTTTCAAGTGGGGAGGAATGTGGTATATTGCCTTTTCCGATGATGAGGCAAAGGATATAGCAGAACGCTATGGCATCAGCTGGGAGGATATGGAAAGAACTTCATCTAACTTGAGGGGTTTTGGAAAGAAGGGGCTGAAAGAGTTGAAGCAATTGTTAGAAACAAAAGATTTGGCGGTTAGCCAAGCAGCGAGGGAAGAGATGTTGTTGGAATTACCACAAGTTGAATTGGAATTAGCACAAATTGAAGAGTTGAGGAAGAGGGAAGAGATTGCCAAAAAGCTCTCAACCCCTTTCTCCTTTCCACTTCTAGGGAGTGAAAGGTTTCTTGCTTATGAGAAGGACAAGAGGGGAGTGCCTCGAGATAGGTTGCTCTTTGCCGGAATCGCTGATATAGCCAATTTCAATTGGTGTGCCTGGAAGTCTATTTTGAAAAACAAAGAGATGGAAAAGGAATTCTTTAGAATTTATGTAGAGGATACCTTAGAGTACGCGTTGAAACTGGATTATATCTCAGTGGAAGATTTAGAGCAGTTGGGAAAAGAACTGAACAAAGCATATCGCAGAGAGCAATTGTTTTTTGAACTGGGCAAGAAGATATTGGATGTTGTGGATAGTGTCAGTCTTTCCTTGGAGGATATGGAGAAATTATTAAGCGAAAAGACAGAACAACGGATGAAGTATGCGGGCACAGTCGTGATGACCGACGTGGTAACCATAAGAGATCCTGAGACAGGGGAATTGGTGGATATTCCGGGTCAGGAGGTAGTTAATCCATTAACTGGAGAAAGGGAAATATTGATTAACCCTTTTGTTATACCTCAATCTGAGATTGAAAAAATTAAGGAATTTGTTGAGAAGGCGGGTAAGAGGGTTGGTAGGTTGGAAGATTATCCGCTTGTGGAAGGGGAATGGGCGGATTGGGCAAGAGAAGAGATTACCGGGGAGATTTATCCTACTATAAGGTGGAATTTCAAGTGGCATGATTATGTAATAATCGGATTACCGGATGGCATCACTAAAGACTTTATATATGAATACAAGCGAACCAGCCTCTCTAAATATTCACTTGTAGTTGCTTTCACTCAAGCTGACCTTTATGGATATTTCTTTAAGCGGAAGAGGAAAAGAATACAAGTTTATGTTAAACAGCGTAATTATTTGAAGACCTATGAAGAACCAGTAGACGAAGAGAGAGCTTTGGAGGTTCTCACGAAATTTGAGAAGGTTGAGAAGGGTGAAATGCCTCCTCGCAAGCCAGTGGAATGGAAATGTGGAAAATGTGAATATAGGGCATCTTGTCCTTACTCCGTTTAACTTCGGGGAAGCTTTTTAAGAAAGGCTTTAGCGGTTAAAATGTGCTGTCAAGATATCCTTTGTTTTTCTCCTCTATAATACCACAAAGATGAATAATGCAAGTAAGACGCCTAAAAGGGCGCCGAGGAAAGATTCTTTTAGATTGTGGGAGTTTCGCGATTGGTAAAGGAAAACCAAGAAAGCGAGGAAAAGCATCCCAAGCAGGAAGGGTAAACTCTTCATGAAGAAGAAAGTGGATAAAGCCAAATAGAACGCTAAAGCGCTCCTTTCCTCAACTATTCCTTTCACTGCCCTCCCCCTATTCCCCCATACCTTCAAAGCCCCCAAAATTATGAAAAGTATTATCAATCCTCCCACAAGCCTCACCAACTTATTCTCCGAAGGCGCCAAGGGCGCCGCTGGACGGAAAACTCTATGAAGAAATATCAAGCCCACAACCCCGCTCATTGTTATCAAGCTCGCAAGCACCGCTCCCGCCGCTATATCCTTCGCCAACCTCACCGAGGGATTATAATGGGGAGAAAGATGGTCAACTATCACCTCAAAAGCGGTATTTATCAGCTCGGCGATAATGGGCAAGCCAAGGGCAAGAAAAAGGATTATCCATTCTATATAGGAAATTCGCAGGAATAGAAAGAGAAGAATGACTAAGATGATGATTATCATTAAATAAAACATATGGCTTTGCTTGAAAATAGCCTGCAAAAGCCCCCTATATGCGTTCTTAAATGAATCTCTAAGCCTCTTTTTCATCTTCAAGCCTCCTCAGCACCTCCTCCTGCAACCTCACCATCTCCCTCCAGCCTTCTTCCGTTTCATCATCATAGCCGAGAAGATGCAGAACTCCATGAATTATGAGAATTGAAAGCTCCCTTTCAAAGCTATGTCCCCTTTCCTCCGCCTGCCTCCTACAAGTATCAAGGGAAATCACTACCTCCCCCCATAAGTCCTTATCCTCATAGGGAAAGGAAAGAACATCGGTGGGTGCATCTATCCCCCTATAGCGCCGATTTAGCTCCCTCACAAGAGCATCATCAGCCAAAACGATGTTTATGCTCTTATCCCCTGCCCCTACGAACTCAATTGTTTTCTTCGCTACTCTTTTCAGCGACCGCTTCTTTAATGCTATTTTGTTTAGCGCGATTATTCTGACCGCCAACTTTCGTTTCCTCCTCCATCGGGTATTCCAGACGCTTATGGATTAGCGCTCTCAATATGGAAAGGAAGGCGCTCTTTATCCTCCTCAAATCCTTGAAGCTGATATCCGCTTCATCCAACTGACCGTCAGCCAATTTCTGCTTTATTATCCTATCCACCAGAGCCTCAACATTCTCTGGCGTCTTATCGGGAAGGGAACGCACAGCCGCCTCAACCGAGTCCGCAAGCATAACTATCGCCGCCTCCTTGCTCTGCGGCTTCGGTCCATCATAACGATACTTGACCTCCTCCACATCCTCCGGTCTCTCCCCCAAAGCACGATGATAGAAATAGCTAACAAGAGATGTCCCATGATGCTGAGCGATTATCTCTATCACTTTGGGAGGAAGCTTCGCCTCTTTAGCCATCTCCACTCCATCCCTCACATGGGAGATTATCACCAAACTGCTTAAGGAGGGAGTGAGGCTCTCGTGTATGTTCTCTCCTAACTGGTTCTCTATGAAGTAAAGGGGACGCTTTGCCTTTCCTATATCGTGATATAGCGCGCTCACTCTGCAAAGGAGGGCATCAGCTCCAATCGCTTTAGCAGCAGCCTCCGCCAGATTGGCGGTTATGATGCTGTGCTGATAGGAACCTGGAGCATTTAGGAGGAGCTCCCTAAGGATGGGCGCTTCAGGGTTGGCTAATTCCAACAACCGAAAATGAGTGGTTATCCCAAACAGCCTCTCCAGAATGGATACGCCTAACCAAGCAATTACTATTCCCAGAATCGCGCTAATCGTCCCCCAAAATAGAGCGAAGGGAAGCCCTTCCCTTCCACCCCAATTTACGAGAAGGAAGAAAGAAAGAATGACAGTTACAGCTAAGGCAAGGGAGGATTTCAAAATGTCAATTCTTTCCCTCAAACGAAGCGTTGAGACAATCCCCACTCCACCCGCGAGAACTCCCATCGCACCAATCTGCATCTCCCCGCCAGCTGAAAGGCTCATTAGAAGGCAGAGAAAGGGAAGGACTATTGTCGCGGCTTCCCCTCCTAAAAGGGAGGCAATAGAGATGGACACTGCAGCGGAAACAATCGCTGGAGTGAATTGGAAGGATATCCCCAACTTGAAGCCCCAAAAGCCTAAAAATAAGAGAAGCCAAAGAAGGGATTGAAGTCTCAAATCATCGTATATTTCTTTCTTATAATGATAAAGGTAAAGAAGAATTATTGAATATGAAAGAAGGACTGCGAAAAAAAGGGTTACGACATCCTTAAGTGGTGGAAGGCGACCAACGAGCCCCAAAGCCAAGAGCTTGTTGTATATTTCAGGTGTTATCTTCTCGCCTTTACGCACAAGCAATTCGCCGAACATTATCCTCTCATAGACTGGCTTCACGGAACTCCTCGCCTTTTCCCTCAGCTTCTCCGTCGCTTGCCTATCAACTACAAGATTCGCCCGCACCGCTTTGGAGACAAGCTCGGCAATCGCTGATGCTTCCTTTGCGTTAGGAAAAGCGCGCTTTACCAAAGCGATTGCTTTTTCCCTCGCCATCTTCAAGTCCGCTTCGTTATCCCTTATGTTTCCCTGCATGACGAGACGAAGTATCTGGATAGCCTTATCCTCAAGTTGGAAGAGATCCTCCTTTGATTGTAGGAGGGTGGTGAGGGATTGAATAGACAATGAGATGGGGAGGGAAGAACGAAGGGATTGGAGATGTTCGGCTGTTAGAGAAGTCCCTGTCCTTGCTTCCCTGATGAGACGAAAACAATCACGAAGGGCATCCTCCGCCTCCGTGTTGGCAAAGCTGACCGCCACATATTGGAGGGGAACCCTATTCTCCGCTTCCCTTCTCAAAGCCTCCGTTTTTTCCTCATCAATATATTGAACGGTGCGAAAAGCCCTTATATCAAAGGGGGCAGGTTTCCCTATGTGGAGGGAGAAGGAACGAAAAGAAAGAGGAAGGGAAAGAAGGGCAGAAGTAACGATGGTGGCAATCACGAAGGGAAGGAAATGCTTTCTAATCCTTCCCTTCGTACCTTTTTCCCTCGCTTTTTTCTGACGCTTAAAGAACCGCATTAGGGGAGATTATCTTTGTCTTTTACTTTGCCTCCTCTTCCTCTCGCTTGGCTTGAGGTAGTGTTCGTGGCGTTTTGCTTCTCTCAAAACACCAGAACGCTGCAGCTTTTTCCTGAATCGGCGGAGGGCGTTATCTATTGACTCTCCCGCTCTGACTTCTATCTTCGCCATACAATCCTCCTTTCACAGAGATTATAAGGATGAAGGGAGATTAAGTCAAATACGGGGCGGGCTAACGATAGGGATAGATTTGGGGGAGAATCTTCACGAGATAATAGGCGCCCACGAGGCGCGGAATGGTGAATAGAATTTTCAAAGACAAACTGGATGAATCCACCCAGGAGAAATGGAGGGATATAGCGAGCATAAGGGAACCAAAGGAAAGGATATAGAAGAGGAGGACGAGCCAAAAACCTCGCCAATATCTTTCTTTCCTGTAATGGTCAAGCATCTCATAGAAGACGAGGGCTGAGCCGAGAAGAAAAACAAGGGCAAGCCATTCAAGGTCCAATATCTGATAGACATCAGCAAAGGGGAATAGGGCAAGAGCAAGGAGGCGCAACCCAAGCCTTACCTGCTGGAGGATAGACGGCTTCTCAATCTTTTGCTCGGCAATCTTTTGCGGGGAAATCCTCGGTGGCTTCGCTGGTGTGCCCCTTTTCTTCTTTCTCTTCATAATTGACTATTTAAATATTTTAGAAGCAAAAAGTCAAACGATTGTTTAACTCCACAACATTTGAGACTCCTTGGGAGACTTCCCATAAAGAAACCTTTGCATTCGGTCTAATATTTTCTTCTTTGTCCTTTAGCTGTTTTGTATATTTTATTCACTCTTCTTATCCCAGTTTCTTTTTCTTTGGTTTTTAGGTCTTCTTGAGAAAGGTCGGCGCTCAGGGTTATAACTGAGTCTTTGTACATCTTTCTCCATCCGTAGCTTGTGCTTCTTGAAACGCCCAAAGCTTCCTTTGCCAATTCTAACCCTATATTCCAATATCTTTTTTAAATTATTCAAACGATTGTTGGGTTCAAAAAATAGATGCTATCTTCTCCGTCATTGATAGTGAGGAAGCTTATCACTTAAAACCAATACCCCTCTCTGCGAGCCTTATAGTTAAAATTCTCGGAAGCACTCTATTTTTTCTGCACATTATATCTATAAAGGCTTCATACCTTTGGGCGTAATTAGAACATATGAACTTGATGACTCGTTTACTTTTATCATGGGCTCTTCATCCCAAGCCTGCACGATATTTCCTCTGAATTCTCCTTCCTTACAATCTATACTTTGCCCTCCATACAGCAAGATTCTGTTATTGTTAACCACCACTTTCCCCCTACCCAAAACCAAGCAGGAAGGCTTGGATGTGGGCTCGGGAATCAGATTTATCTCACAACCTTGTAGGCTCGGTCTCTCCTTGCTCCCGTCAAGGTATATAAGGGGCTCGCCGTTTTGATAGAGGGTCGCTTTGAAATGACATCCAACTAAATTTGATACATCCGTATAGAGAAATCGCTTGAAACCCTCAATATGTCCAGTATAGGTCAGATTTATCGCCCAGAAGTTCATAACTTTTATAGCATAGGGAAAACCGCCATCGCCAGAACGGGTTAGATAGGCATTTAGGACTTCAATTGTATCCCCATTGTCAATCGTAATCGCTGGTCCCAAGAATGCGTGAAGCGTTGACGCGCCATCCACAGTGCATTCGGACATTGATACATAACCTTCTTCCCTCTTTGTATAGGGAGAGTCTATCTTGAAAATGTTATAGCCAGTGAAAACGAGTGGGTTGTCAGCCATCAAGTAGATGTTCCGCGCTCGCCAAAGCTCGCTTGCATTATTATAAATTGCCACCGTTCCATTCCCGTTATTCGCCTTTCCATTGGAAGTGAGTTTTATACAGACATTCTCAATATTGTTGAATTCAACGAACCCCACTTCCTTAGTTCGGGAAAAGAGAATGCCCACTGTTGATGGATTTTTCTCACCTGCCACTATGGCGAGATTTGAGATATTTATGTAGCGAGAGCCGGAGACATCAATCGCTATACCTCCCGTATCGCCGACCAAAATTGAACCATCCTCGCTTTGCCCCTGCCCTATAAGATTCAAACCGTGTGCCCTATTGGTTATGTTTAACGGCTTTGTGAAGCGATAACGCCCCTTTAAAAGAAAGACCGTCTGCGAAAGGGAGTCTATTGCGGATTGAATAGGGATATAATCGTCATCTATTCCGTTTCCCTTTGCTCCCCACCATTGAGGATAAACCTCCTTAACACTCTGGGGAGAGAATGTAATCTCTCCGGGCGAAAAATTCTTGAAGATTTGCTTTACCGGCGCGGTAAAAGGAGCCTCAATCCTCAGTCTATACTTGCCACCTTGGACTATATATCCATCTTTCTCAATAAAAACCGACTTTTGAACGCTCAAATCTTTGTCCAAAAGAACGGGCTTTGAAATAATCAGCGTTTCTACGGGAGATATAAGAAGAGTTGAGAGCCTCAAGAAATCAGCAAGGGAAAGACCGGAAATGAAAAAGAAGAAAGAGGTTAACCATTTCATATAACTTCGCTTTTCTCACTCCTTTGAAATTATTTCCTTCATTTCCTCTTTTGTAAATCTTTCGCCCCTTATCGGTCTGGGATTCCAGGATTGTTCCAACCTGCTTGGTGTGGGAGATTTTATGGGGATGAGGAAATATTCCTCCCCTGTTTTATCTTTGATTATTTTCCCTCCTGTTCGCAAAACGACTTCCCTTGCGAGTTTCTCGCATACCGCTATCAGTTTATCAAAATCGTAATCTGAGCCAGCAAACTTCTGTTTCCTATCCAGAGCTCGCTTATATTTTTCGGGTATTTTTGAAAACCCAATCGTTGTAAATAATACTCCTCCCGCTGTGGAAGGATTGCAGTCCGAATCCTGCCCACACTGCATGGCTATCTTTATCGTCCTCTCAATATCTCCTCCACCATAGAGGAGACCGATAACCACATAAGCACCGTTTATCTTCGCATCTATATTGAATTTGGAGGACGGACCGCTACAGGAGAAACGCCTGTAAGCAGGGTTATCTTGATATTTCTCCTTCACCTTCAACCAGGTTTTCCTCCAATCGTTGGGATTCTCCTTGAACCATTTGAGCACATCGCTTATGCACTCATAATATTGGCTTCCCTTGGGAATGCAGCGAAGTCCCGTCTCCACTATCTTCACCATATCCTTCTCAAAGAAAGCAGCGGAATACATCCCTCCAACGAATTGACCCGCGTATACGCCATCCCCGTAGTTCATCAATCTCCCGAATATCTCCCCCATTCTCACGGGCACATTGGGAAGCCCAGGTGCTATAAGTCCGGAATAATCGGCTTCTATTTGATAATCAATATCGTCGGCGTGAGGATTGAAAGCAGGATGACCGGAATCGGGAGGAGCGATTCCCATGCGAAGATTGCTCCTACCTTGTTGATTTGCGTGGGCTAATCCGAAAGTCGTGTTTGCAAAAGCTATTCCCGCTTGTCTTGGTTTGATATCCAAGCCATATTTCTCAAGGGCAGAAAGGAACACCATCTCGACATAAAGGTCGTCTTGATAGAATTGATTGACCATAGAGGGTTCCCATTTAGGAACCGCTTCATCGGGAATAATCTCATCGCAGTAACGAAACTCCGTGGGCGCTCCCCAGCCCACACCCACCATCTGCCCGAGCCATCCACCCGCCATCTTATCAACATATTCCCTTAGAGATAGCTTTAAGAACCCTTTAAGGGACTGGCTGGGTGAAATCAAAGAGAAGAAAAGGGAAGCAATTAAAATCGTTCTCCTAATCATAATCAAATTATCTCGTTACAGGTTAAATTGTGCAAGGGAATTTTTGGGGGGAGTAAATTGAAAATTTCAAGGAAATAAATTCTCTTTGCAATTATTGAATTAGTTAGACATAATTTTTAATGGAGGTGATTTTATATGTCTAACCAGGCTTGTTGTTGTGAAGAGGTGAAGGGGATGCCCTTGATTGGAGAAAGGTTTCCCCAAATGGAGGTAAAGACGACGCACGGAACGCTACAGCTACCTGATGCCTACGAGGGTAAATGGTTCATACTCTTCAGCCATCCCGCGGACTTCACACCCGTGTGCACGACTGAGTTCGTCGCTTTCCAGAAGCGCTATGATGAGTTCAGGAAACTGAACTGCGAGTTGATAGGTCTAAGCATAGACCAGGTTTTCTCCCACATAAAGTGGGTGGAATGGATTAAGGAGAAACTCGGACTGGAGATAGAGTTCCCAGTCATCGCCGACGACACTGGAAAGGTTGCCAATAAGCTCGGGCTCATCCATCCAGCCAAGGGAACGAATACGGTACGAGCTGTCTTCATCGTCGACCCCAAGGGTGTCATAAGAGCTATGTTGTATTATCCCCAGGAATTGGGAAGAAACATGGATGAGATTTTGCGAATGGTGAAAGGGCTGCAAACAGCTGATGCTAATGGAGTAGCTATGCCGGCAAACTGGCCGAACAACGAGCTTATAGGCGATGAAGTGATTATTCCTCCCGCCAACACGGTTAAGGATGCGGAGGAAAGACCCAAGAAGTACACTTGCTTTGACTGGTGGTTCTGCCACCGAAAGCTATAAAATTTTTGAGAAAGGAGGGATTAAAGCATGGGCACGAAAGGGAAAAAGATTGTTGGCGAGGGCGTTGAGCAGATTATAGAGAAGCTCAATAAAGCCCTTGCGGATGAATGGTTAGCCTACTACCAGTATTGGGTAGGGGCGAAGGTCGTTAAGGGAATTTTGAGGGGACCTGTGAGCGCCGAGCTAAGCGAACACGCTGGAGAGGAGCTCGCTCACGCCGAGAAGCTCGCCGAGCGGATAATCCAGCTCGGGGGCGTTCCCCTTCTCTCCCCCGAGGAATGGCTCAAGATGACGAACTGTGGATACGCCGCCCCCGAAGACCCAAGCGTCTCCGCTGTCCTTGAGCAGAACATAAAGGGGGAGCAGTGTGCAATTGAGATTTACAATAACCTCCTCAAAGAGCTAAAGGACAAGGACCCTGTCACCTATCATCTCGTGCTTGAGATATTGGAGGACGAGATAGAGCACGAGGAGGATTTGGAGAACCTCAAAGAGGATTTGGAAAAGAAAGGAGGATAGGAAATGACGAAAAAGGGAGAGATTTACAAGTGTAATATATGTGGCAACATCGTTGAGGTGTTGCATCCCGGGGCAGGGCAGTTGGTGTGCTGTGGGCAACCGATGGAGTTGCTCGTTGAGAAAACCGAAGATGTAGGTATGGAGAAGCATGTGCCCGTTATTGAGAAGACGGAGGGCGGGATATTGGTGAAGGTGGGTTCTGTTCCCCATCCGATGGAGGAGAAGCATTACATTGAGTGGATAGAGGTGTGGGTGGATGGTGAGGTTTACAGGAAATATTTGAATCCTGGAGATAAGCCCGAGGCTGAATTTTGCGTGAAAGGGGAGAAGATAGAGGCTAGGGAACACTGTAATATCCACGGTTTGTGGAAGGCGTAATAAAAAGGGGGCGTCTCGCTTAAGCGAGACGCCCCCTCAAAAATTCCCTTTAAAAAGTTCCTTATTTTATTACTACCTCAACATTCCCCGATACTAAATTCGTCCCCTTCAATAGATATGTGCAATTCCATATGGGCTTCTCTTTTCCCTGCATCACGCTATAACCAGAAGGAACAACTGTTATAACCTCCTTCACAACCCCTATCTTATCCGCATACCAAACATCCGCGCTTATAGTCGCCCTCGCGGGAACTTCCTCATTAGCGGATTTCTTCACCACAACCGCAACAGGCGTTGATTTATAGCTAACCTTCACGCAATTGAACGAACCTATGGGGGTGTCAATCGTTTCTTCTCCCACATAATTTGCGTTCCATATCAGCCCGAAAGCCTTGCCCATAATCCAGCTTTGAGGAAGTGAGAGGTCGAGGAGGAGAAGAGGTGGAACGAATCTCTTTATCTCGCAGTCGTATTGGCAATCGGGGCAATCGTTCTTTAACCCCCAAAGAAGGAGATTTTCACTTGTTCCACCGCTGAGATAGGCTGTTATAGAGGGAGATTTGGGAAGTCCCGTTGACGGAGGCACACTCCCGAGGGAGCCAGGAGCTGGGTTTATGGTGTCAAGTTTGAAGCTCATCTGAAGAGCGTATACCGGAGTGGGGAAGAGGTTTTCCTCATAGGAAACAACCTTCCAAACTGCTGTTCCTTTAGCCTCAAAGGGATAAGGAACATAATCAGGCAGTCCTTCCCTTGCCTCCTTGGAAAGCTTCCCCAGTGTATTGGTTATAGAGACATCGTAATTCCATTCGTTCCCAACATTTAACGGGAAGAAGGCTCCCTTTATCTCACCCAGCTCAACTGTTGCAGTTGTAGTTGTATTGGCGGAAACGGTAACAGAAGTTGCGCCCACGGCGAGGGGTTCATCGTTTGCATCGTATGCGGTTACGATGATTGTCTTGTCGCCAGCTGGTACTGTAATAGTGATGCTCACTTGAACCTCACCAGCTGGACGCTCAACCTCCTGCTCTATTGGTTTTTCTAACCCCACACCGCTTATCTTAACGACTACATAGGCGGTATTTTCCGGGATTGTGCGGGTAGGCCATTGAATTGTTAATCTCAAATCGCCGCTTCCCGTTGGGGTTGAGCTTGTTGAGGTGGAGTTAACCAATGAACCTCCACAGCCAGCAAGAATGAGGAGGCTGGCAACGAGCAAACCTGTTACAATGCTCTCAAGAGTTTTCAATCTCATATTATCACTCTCCTTTCTAAATAATTAGACGAGATAAAATTTAAAAAGTTCCAGTTTAATCAAGAAGCATTATACAAAATTCGCAGATTTAAGCAATCACTCCTAATTTGTAAGAGATATGCATTTCCCCGAGAGGTGCGATTTGTCATATTGTGGAAGCCCGACCTTTCTTTTTAGTTCACAGTCAGCTCGCTTTCTGTTTCGCAGTTAATCCCTTTCTCTCACTCGGGGAAGAACTTCAACAACTCCTCCACAAACAGAAGATGCCCTCTATCATCGGGATGGTTTATTCCGTTGTATAAAAGCGTAACATAGGGAATGCCTTCTTTAGCGAGATGCTCCCATCTCTTGCTCGCATCTGCTAATCCCACTCCTTTCTCCTTCGCTATCTTCCGCAAAATCTCCACCGCCTTCCTCGTTTCCTTCGCGTTTTTAACCGAGCTCAACCCCATCATTGAGGGCATAGTGAAATGTGGAGTGAGAATTATCACCTCTCCTCCCTTCTCCCTTATCAAATCTATCGCTTTATAATAGTTATCACGCAAATTCTCCTCACTGAAGCCCATATCATTTACGAATTCAATAACAACAAGGTCAGGCTTAAATGCCAGAACTTCACTCTCTATGCGCGGTAATCTCTGATTCGTATTTGAGCCGCCTATTCCCGCATTCACCATCCTTATCTTCGCTTTAGGGAACCTTTCCTGCAGCATTTTCACGAACCGAGCGGGGAAGGCCTTATCTGGTGAACTTGCATCGCCGCCAGCAGTTACGCTATCTCCCCAAAAGACGATTGTCACTTCCTCTCCCCTCCTCAGCTTCCCAAGAGTTTTGGAGACGAAGCTAGCGTTGGCGAGCAGTTCCTCCCTCGTCGGTTGGGGATAGGAGGGACCGACGGGATAAACGAGCTCATCGCTTAATTCTTTTGTGTGATAGGGAAGATAAATGTGAAGTAGAGGATAGTAGCCCACATCTGGCTTGGGTGGGAGGGGGCAGGTCTTTTCTTCCCTCCCCTTCTTTAAGACAAGATTTCCATTTTCGTTGACCTCTACCAAATCAATTCTTTGTAGGCTATATTTATAGCTCACGAGGACGGATGCTCCCGGAGGTATCCTTCCCGTTGGAACCCTTCCAATTGCTCCCCAAGTGTGGTCAACGAGATAATCCCTCCCCTCTTCGTAAACAATAGAGTCATCAAGGGATTTGACGATAACTGAGTGGGGAACAAGACAACCTGGGAGTCCATGGTATAGAAGGTGTGTTTTAGTTCCCGTTAGCCTCGTTCCCGACCACCATCCCTCTGGCTTCTCATCGCCTATGCTTACAATCTCCTCTTTAATCTCAATTTGAGAGGGTGAGTCAATTGAGAATTCCCTTGGCTTAATCGCTATTCTCTTGCCCTCTACAACCACTTCTCCTCCTTCTATCTTTAGCTTCATATCCTGGCAGGAATACCGCAATTTTCTCACCTCCGATTCATAAGGAAAAGCAAATGAAAAAGAGAAAAGTATAAATAAAGAAAAAGAAATAACTCTGCCAATCATTCTAATAACCACTCTTCGTTCTTGAAGCGAGTTCCTTGAATCTCTTCTCGGAATAGGAGAAGAATTCCTTATAAGCTGAACAAAGATAATTATGCCCCACGATTTCCCCTTTGTAATTCACACGAAACCTCGGACAACCCTTATTGCAAATTAATCTCCACTTACATTTTGAACATTCCTCATAATCGCTTGTCTTCAATTTTTTGAACCTCTCAAAGACCTCGTTGTTGGAGATGATTTCCTCAAGCGGTTTCTCCATAATATTACCCAACCTCCATTCTTTAAAGACGAAGAAATCGCAAGGATAAACATCTCCGTTATATTCCACTACCACATAATCTCCGCACTCCTTCTTGTATTGGCAAAGCTCTGGCTCAAGCCCCATATAAATCATAAGGATGTTTTCAAAATCCCTTAGGGAAAAGAAAGGATTGCCTTTATTGAACCATTTATCAAATGTCTTTTTAAGGAACTTGGCGAATCCATCTGGATTCACGGAAAAAGGCGTTACCTCGTTAGTCTGATAATCCCTCTCCACGCAGGGGATGAATTGAAGATAAAAGAGCTCTTGGGAGAGGAAGAAATCAAGGAGTTCCCTTCCCTTGTCCTGATTCACATCGCTTATCACTGTTAGGATATTGAATTCCACATCATAAGCTTTCAAGATGTTTATAGCTTCCATAACCCTTTCAAAAGAACCTCTCCCCCTATAGAACTCGTGGACCTCCTTTGGTCCATCCAGGCTCACTCCCATGAGGAAATTGTATTCCTTAAAGAAACTCGCCCAGTCCTCATCTATGAGGAGTGCATTTGTTTGAAGGGCGTTGCCGATAATCTGTCCCGGTTTGCTGTATTTTATCTCTAATTTTATCACTTTTTCGTAGAAATCAAGCCCCGCAAGGGTTGGCTCGCCACCCTGCCAGGAGAAAATCGCCATCTGACCGCTCATTTTCAGATATTGGGATATCAAGCTCTCCAATACATCGTCGCTCATTATATGTGATTTATCGCCTTTATAAGGGTCTAAAGGGCGACGATAAAAACAATAGGTGCAGCGAGCATTGCAATCTGAGGAAACGGGTTTTATAAGGATTGAGGAGATTCTCTTCAGGGCTTTGTCCCCTCCTCAAGTTGAGCTCTCGTCCAGCTGTTCAGCATAATATCATTCACTTCCTCCATCCATTGAACAAGTCTTTTTCTCAATCTCGCAAGTTCTTCTTTATAAACCGGTTCCTGAGCTAAATTCCTCAGCTCACCGGGGTCTTCTTTGAGATTGTAAAGCTCATCCTCGCCTGAAGCATTCCAAACATACTTCCATTCCCTATCCCTCACCATCCTCTGAGTCCAAGAACCCAGCTGGGCTCCATGATAAATTGATAGAACATCATCTCTTCCCTTCTCCTCCCCTCTGGCAATCTTCATGAGGTCCTTCCCTATAAATGTGTCGGGGATGAGAAGCCCGGCAAGGCTCAGGAATGTCGTTGCGAGGTCAATCTCGTTTATGACGAATTCCTCACAGACCTTCCCTTTGGGCAAAAGGGGAGGATAGCGCATAATCAAGGGAACATGCACGACATCTTCGTACATAACAAAGTGCTTGTCCATCATCCCATGCCCTCCACACATATCCCCGTGGTCGGTCGTGTAGACGATGAGGGTATCGTCCTCTATCCCAAGCTCCCTTAGCTTCTCCATTATTCTGCCGATTTGATGGTCAAGCAAAGTGATAACCCCTAAATATCTGCTCACAATGGGCGCCCACTTATCCCATCCCCATCCTTCAACTTTCCAGGTTCTCCTCTGCTGGGACTGTATGAAGGGCTTTTTCTCAAGTGGGTCGGGGAAACTATTCCAAGGCTTGATTTTCTCGGGCGGATAGAGAGAATAATAGGGCTCTGGAACGACATTGGGAAGATGGGGCTCGACCGGGTCCCATCTTATGAAGAAAGGCTTTCCTGAAGAGTGATACCTCTCTATGAGCTCTATCATGCGGTCTGCTCCCCAGGCAAGCATTGTCTCCTCGGGTTTATTGATTACATCCTCTTCCCCGAACCACATATAAGGGAATTCCTTCTTCTTTATCAGATAACCGGCGAATAGGACAAACCCCTCCTTCTCCAATGGAAGCCCTTTTTCCTTTCTCCATTTCAGGTAATCGGAAAGAGGGATATAGTCCTGAAATCCGTAATCCTTGGGCGTTCCTGGGAGCTCGTCGTGATATTTACCCACATAGCCTAGGATATAGCCGTTTTCGCCCAGGATTTTGGAGAATGTGGGAAGATTGGGATTAGCTGGTCGGTAGATTTCCGTTCCCGGGATGCTGAGGCAAAGATGCTGAGTTGACCAGAGTCCCGTGAAGAGGCTTGCCCTCGCGGGAGTGCATATAGGGGCAGGAGTGAAAGCATTCGTGAAATTCACTCCTTCCCGTGCGAGCCTATCCAAATTTGGCGTTTGTAGTAAAGGATGTCCATTGATGCCAAGACAATCAAACCTATGTTGGTCAGAATGGATGAGTATGATGTTTGGTCTTCTCATCGCTCCGGATTCTATTCAAATATGTCCAAGGGGACTCGTCCCTCGCACTGAGCGGGATGAGGGATTCCCAGCCATTGGCAGATGATGGGGACGATGTCTGGAGAGTGAAGGGGAGCGGTGCGTCTGTAATTCTTCTTTATTTGGGGACCGGAGGCGATAAAGATTCCCGAAACGGAGAATCCCAAGAACTTCTCGCTGGGGAGGAAAGGATGATGAATGCCCTGCATTCCTCCACCCCTTTTAACATCAAAGAATCCGTTGGATTTATAAATTCTCTCGGAAATAGCGGTGAAACTGTGAGCGCCAACGACTTCCGTATAAGGTGGCTTGAAGTAGAAAATCACATCACCTACACTATCTCCCCATTGACCGAGCAAATCTGCTGATGCTTTGGGAAGCGCTAAGGCGATGGGATGCTCGCCTGTTTCAGGGTCAACTATTGAGTAGAGAATCTCTATTGACTTCTTCACAACTTCCTCATATTCCTCTCCGGGCTCAACTATTCCATTCACCTCTCTTCCCTTCAAGTTAACCCATATATTTTGAGCAAAGGGATTCCCTCCTACGAAAACCTTGCTTCTCTCTACATCTATTTTGTAGCTGGGAGCTTGGGGGTCCCATTTTTCCTCGGGAAGCATTCCGCCTTCCTCAGCGGGTTTGTAAACGACCAAACCTGCTTCCTCAAAGAACTTCCCGAGCCAGACCCTTTTGAATGTGGGGATGGCAGCGTGGTCTGAAACTATGATTAAGAGGGTCTCCTCATCGGCACAATTGTTGAGAAGCTCTCCAAGAAGCCTATCAAAAATCCCATATTGATGGCGAAATTCCTCCCAAGCCTTCCTGGATTCCTCAGGGTCATAATCCTTCCACTGAGGGCAGAGTTCGCTTAACTTTTGATGATTCAAGCCATCGGGAGCGTGGAGCTGAATAAAGAGGAGGTCCCAATCGTATTTATTCGCAAGATATTTGGCTGTTATGGCGAGGCTGGTTGCTTGGTCATCAATTGATTCATAGACCTGGCAGAGAGGCATAGGTTTAGGGATATCTTCTTTCGTTCCATCGGAGAGCAAATCCTTCCCCCGCCTTAAGAGGTCATCAATCAATTCATCAGCTATGCGTTTCGGGTAAGCCCATCCATCGGTATTGAAAATAGTTGTGCGATAGATTTTGAGATTCTTTCCATCGGGAGAGAACTCAAGCAGGCGCAGCTTGAATTTTCCTCTGAAAACGCCGAAGGGAGTGGAAAATTCCTCCCAAAGCCATTTCGTTTCCCCTCCCACATCCAAAGCTGCAAGCTTTTCCTTTCCGTTTTTCCCTTTGCAGATAATCAGCTTATCGTATCCATCTCCTTTGGAGTTTATTAAAAGTAAATTGTAAACGATGGAATTGCGGGGAGCGCTCTCGCTCTTCCAAACCCATTCCTCATTTTGGAGGACGAGCTCTCCTTCCCCTGAGATTAGAAGGGCGCTTTCAAGGGGTTGGGACTTGGATTTAGGCGGGTTAGTCCAGCCGAAGGCAGGAACGATTTGCAATTTTATGCTTTGCTCGGATGCATCGCCCGCAGAGCTAAAGAGATTTGGATAGCTCAACCTTGAAAGGATTGAGGAATATGGTCCCGTTCCATCAATAGTTATTCCCTTTTTGATGTTTGGTGGCCAGCCACCGGGATAGTTGATTAAAATGCATTTCTTGCCCGCTCGTTCCGCCGATTGCCAGATATATTCCGCCCTTGAGAACCTATTTAATGCATCCTCTTTTTTCCAGTGGTCAGCATACCTTGGGAAGATATTGGCTCCAAATTTATGAACATTTTCAAATGGCTCGCCAGGGAGATGAACGCCGAATGTATTGATGCCGTGTGTTCCCGTATATGCCCCTGTTGCCAATGATGTCCAATTGGTAGGGGTATCGGTGGGAGGCGAGGGAAGATGGCGAGAGAACACGCCCCTCTTCAGAACCTTGGCGAAATTTGGCATTATCCCCTCTTGAACGAACTTATCTATCATCTCGTACATCAAGCCGTCGTAGCCTAGAAAGATGACCTTTCTCATCTCCAATACCTCCCTTCTTTTAACCAGTTGAGGATTTTCTCCGCATTCTTTTCCCTTCCAGTCTCCTTCAACCTATTGGCATATGCTTCCGCATCTTCTCTTGTGTGATATGGTCCGCCTTCCTTTAAAACGGTCTGCATAGGGTCTACTCTGTTATCGGATTTGTTCATCATTTCCTCGTGCCACTCGTCAAGCAATATCATGCACTTGCCCACAATATCTTGTCTTTCCTCCGCGAGATTCCTCACTTCGTGAGGGTCATCTTTTATGTTGAAAAGCATTATCTTGGGAAAATCCTTCAACCCCTCATGATAAGTCCTTATCATCAGCCAATCGTTCCAAACAACGCTCCTTTGACAACTCCAGGCGCAATTGCTTATGACGAGATAATCTCTTCCCTTATATGTTTTTCTCTTTAGTTCCTCTGAGAAATCAATTCCATCCCATCTTTTAGGAATTTCAATTTTCAATAGACCTAAAATCGTTGCGGCAAGGTCCACTTGATAATAGAGAGAGTTATTGATGCCAGGCTCCAAGCCCGGCCATTTCAGAATAAAGGGAACCCTGTTTGTGATGTAATCAGCGGTCTGATGGTCACCATAAACATTCAATTCTCCCAGGTTTTCGGCGTGGTCCGAAGTTACGATAATCGCTGTATCCTCAAGAACGCCCTTTTCCTCCAAGATTTCCAAAATTTTCCCAACATATTTATCGGCGAATCTTATCCCTTGGTCGTAACCGTCAATCCATTTATAGAACGCCTCCGGTGAATCTATTCGCGTGGGGATATCTTCCCAAAAGCTCTTCCACCATATCTCAACTTCTTTTTCCCCTATTCCAAAGGGTTCACTTGCGCTATGGGGACCGAAGCTTTGGAGATGCCGATCAATTATCTCCTGCGTCAGCCATTTAGCTTGGGGAGGAATAGGACCAAGGTCAACCCTTTCTTCTTTAGGGGTTCTATAGGGTGTGTGAGGGTCCCAGAAGTTTATATGGACGAACCAATTATCCTTCTCGGCGTTCTTTCTCAGCCATTCCTCAGCGTAGGGGTATACATCAGTGGCGATTTCCATTCCTCCCTTTCCCGGATTGAAGAATTCCCGAAAGCCGGCGCAGAACCACCAAGCGGAATGCCTTTCGGCGAAGGGGCTAACAGAGACAGTGTAGAATCCGCCCGCTTTCTTCAAAAGTTCGACGAATCCCCAATACTCCCTTTGATGGCTGAAGCCTCTTTTGGCGCCGACGATGAAGGGGTCTGCGGCGGTCCCTCCATGCCCTACAACGCCGTTATGGATTCCGAATCTGCCTGAGAACATAGCGGCGCGGGAGGGAAGGCAGGGCGCATCGGAAGCAAAGCAGTTAGTGAAGATGATTCCCTGCTTTGCTATCCTATCTATATTTGGGGAGGTCTCCCTTCTATAGCCATAACAGGAAAGATGGTCGGGACGGAGCGTGTCAATATCAATGTAGAGAATGCGCAAGAAAATGCTCTCCCCTTTCTTTGTTCAAGAATTTTATGTATTCTATCACAAAATGAAAGGGGAGTGCAAGGATTAAATGTATAACAATAGAATTTATAGAGATGGTTTCTATCTCTTTTTTGCTTTTTGGAGGGTCAAGCTCACAGGAGCTGTAATGATGCCAGTGCTATATTGGAAAACGCCGTTAAAGCACAGTGTAGCATTTGCAGAATTGCTATTTAGCACCCCATCGGTCAACCAAATAGCATATGCAGTCCAATCATCAATTTTAGCACTAGCCGTTTCAGCGGAGCCGAACTCGTCGTTATAACCCCAGATTTTCGCTGAGGCATTCTGAATGGCGTAAGTCCCGCTCGTAGGTGGGTCTAAGGTTATACCGGGCTTAAGGGAGATAAGGGTCACAGTCCAAGTGCCATTAAAGGTTTCCGTCCCTGTGATATATCCATCAGCATCTTTGGATATAGTAAGGGTAATGTTTACATTTAGAGAATGTCTCCAAGTCCCCAAATTGTTGTCAACAATCACATCTCCCGAATAGCTCCCAACATAGGTCTGCGTACCGCTTGGAGGAGTTCCACTTATCGGCTCGGCCGTTATTTCTATCGTTTGCGTTCCCGCTCCCGTTATCGGGATGGAATCCTGAATGGTTGGCTTGTGTGCCGAACCATTGGAAACCACAAGGTCCATCGTCCCTTGTGGCAACGTCATAGGTGTATCTTTCTTCACTTCACCAATGAGGAGCTTCTGCTTACCCTTTTCCCAAAAGTAGGCGATTTGATTGGTGTTGTTGAGGATTAATTGCCCATAATTTATCGTCTTTATTACTACATCCTTAGTCCCGCTCCAAACCTTGTCCACAGCCCACCCTATGAGATTGGTGAAAACCTCGCCAGCCTGCGTGAACTGAGAAAGAAAAATTTCTTTCGCTCCCTCAATTGCTGTGTTGAGGCCACTATCCGGGGACTGGGTTTGATATTGCAAATTAAGACGAGGATAAATAACAGTTTCGAGAATTATCGGGCCAATTTCATCATCTTGTTTAAGCTCGTTTAATGAATGATATTTCCCGTCATATGGATTTTTAGCTAACCAGGCGTCTATCTCCGGCACATCTTTCCCAGAGTAAAGCTTATCGCTCGTTTGTTTAACCTGTTCTTTTCCCTGCTCTATCTTGAGCAAGCTACCCAGAGTGGAGAGAATATCTAAGACTGAACGAGTTCCTTTGTTTTTGCTTGGATTATATGTCTTTAAGTTATTGATAGCGGAGGAAAAGGCTTCGCTAGCGGAAATGAAGAAAACGAATGGGTCCTGTTTTGTTGTATCGGGCGAGGAGTTTACCAAGGCGAATGCTTCCTGCAAACCCTTTGCGGCACCGAAAACATTGAGAGAAGCCTGATGGAATGTTTGGTCGGTCACAGGGGATGTTAGATTTGGAGTAAGCCTAACAACGAATTTCATACCTTCATTGCAAGGGACTTTGAGGGAAAAGACTTGATATCCGCTCTTTGATACCGTGAGAGTATAGACCCCAGGGTTCAAATCAAGGAACGAAGCTATCCCGTTGCTATCTGTTGCGAGGGTCTGGTTCCCGATTTGAACGCTCGCTCCGGAGAGGGGAGAACGAGTGAAAGCATCCTGCACGGATACGATTACGCCCTCTCCTGAAGATGGCGGTTGAGAGCTCGTTCCACCCCCGCCACCGCCACATCCTGATAAAACCAAAATCGCTGCCACAAAGAGAAAGAACAGGAAGGTGGAAGCACCGATTCCTATCCTCCCCCTCAATGATACAAAACCGAACAATTTAAAAAACCTCCTTTTTAAGGGATTCAATCCCTAATGTTCTATCTATTATACAGAATTTTCTTGACCTCGGCAAGAACTTCCTTTGGCTTAGGGACAACGCCACCCGTTCGTCCGTAGAAATGGACGGGGCATTTGCATTCAACTGACAGCTTAACATCCTCAACCATCTGCCCCATACTCATCTCAACGACGAGCATCGCTTTCACCTTGTCCGCCAACTCCCTCAACCTTTTAGATGGGAAGGGGAAGAGGGTTATGGGGCGAAGAAGTCCTACCTTTAAGCCTTCTTCTCTTGCCAAATCCACTACCGTTTTGCAAACTCTGGCGGATGTCCCATAAGCCACGAGAATTAGCTCCGCATCCTCCGTTTGAATTTCCTGCCATCTAGTCTCCTTTTCCTTAGCTTCCTCATATTTAGCGAATATCCTCTTTACTATCTCCTCCATCTTCTCCCCAACTATCTCAAGGGAATTGATGATATTCTTCTTCCTCCCCTTCGCTCCCGTTGTTGCCCAGGGTTTTGGAGGGATGTTGGGTGGCGGGAGGGTGCCGAGTTCAACTGGCTCCATCATCTGCCCCAAGATGCCGTCAGCAAGCACCATAACGGGATGTCTATATCTATCCGCAATGTCAAAGGCAAGGTATGTGAGCTCGTACATCTCCTGACCGGACCAAGGGGCAAGGGTTATAAGATGATAATCGCCGTGTCCCCCTCCCTTAACTGCTTGGAAGTAATCCGATTGAGCGGCGAGGACATTGCCCAAGCCCGGACCTCCTCTCACGACATTGACTATAACGCAGGGGAGTTCACAGGTAACGATATAGGATATTCCCTCCTGCATAAGGGATATACCGGGAGAGGAAGAAGTGGTTATCACTCTTGCGCCCGCTGCGGCGGCGCCCATCACCATATTTATAGCTGCGACCTCGCTTTCTGCTTGAAGGTAGACGCCGCCAACCTCAGGCATCCTTTTAGACATATGCTCAGGGATTTCATTTTGGGGAGTTATGGGATAGCCGAAGAAAAGCCTGCATCCAGCAGCGATGGCGCCCTCAGCGACGGCGATGTTTCCTTTAATGAGGACTTTCATTATATCACCTCCAGACCTCAATGGCGGCGTCTGGGCACATTATAGCGCAGAAGGCGCAGCCGGTACATTTACCTTCGTCCATGAATTGAGCGGGATGGACTCCCTTGCTGTTGAAATTGGTAGAGAAGACGATGACTTTTCTTGGGCAAAATTCAACGCAAAGACCACAGCCTTTGCATCGCTCTTGGTCAATTTCTATCTTCGGCATTCAAGCTTCGCCTCTTTTCCAAGAAGAGCTTTAAGAAGGGTTATAGATATTATAGACTCTAAAGGCGGGAAAAGTCAAAATGATGTGTAATTTCATGACATTTGAGACTCCTTAGAGATTTCCCATATTGCTTGACTATTAACTTTATAAGGAGAATCTTGGTCTTATAAAATGCTCAATTACATGGAAATTTGCTCAATCATCATCCTTCCTTTTCGGTTTTTTCTTTCGCTAATTCTTGGCGGACGGGGATTGGGACATACCCAACTTCTAAGCCCTTCGGCGGGGTCACTATTTGAGCTGGGTCTAGGTCCACGAGCTTTCCTATCGTTGGGGGAAGGAGATAATCTCTGTTATTGTTCCAGTATCTATGAATCATCTCAACTCTCTTCTGCATCCTTTCCCTCTCCTCTTTCGTTAATCCCGCGTTCAAGAGCGCTGGCTGGTCAGCGAATCTATACCAATAATATGTCACAACGCTTCCATCCCCAAGATATGCCTTGAATGGACCAGCCGCCGGTCCGGGCTTCTTCCAACAGCTCTGGGGGTCCTCCGGTGTGGTGTAGGGCTCTGGTGGCGGCTCAACAGGGCGAGTGAATCTTATCCCCTTTAGATGCGTCTCTGGTGGGACTTCTTCTGGCAAGACTGGAACCCACTTTGCCTTCTTCGGCTCATCGGCATTCTCCAACCGATAAAATTCTGGGAGTATTATGAAATCGCGATATTTTCTAACGAATTTGGGATTCCATCTATATCCATAAGTGTATTCATCTATTCTTATAGGAGTGGCGAAGGAATTCCAATCCAAGGGAGCTCTCATTTCCTCGTTGCCCTTTCCTGTGGGAATTCTAATTTCCCAAGTGCTATAGCCTCCTTCTTTTATCTTTCGGACATATGCTCCTTCAGGATTTATCTTGCCCGTAGCTTGTGGTCCGCCGGAAAACCAAGCTTTAACGGATTCCCATATAGCTTTCTCGTTATAAACTGTATCCCTATGAAGGAGGACAGTGACTCCCTCGTGATTTATTGGTAACAAAACCTCCGCTATGCGCGCGTATAGTGTGCCCTTGCTATCCTTCACTACCCTACAGGGAATCCATTGGGTCTCCATTTGAACAGCCCTGTTGGGGTCAGCCGGCTTGCTGTCAAGGAGGCAACCCGCCCACTCAGGTTTATTTAGCGCATGATTAGACCAGAAATAGGGAGTGAAGAAGGCAACTGGTCCCTTGAAGTTATTGGCATTAAGGAAAAGAGTCCAGCAATTTCCTCCTGTAGGGATATCTTTACCGTCTGTTTTATCTTTTGGTTCGATGAGGGGAAGGTTGAGATAGCCATAGCCGAGCAGTTCCCCTTTGGCTCCATCCTTTATTCGCAGACCGTCTATTGGGAAGAGAAGCCGATTGCTGAGCTGAGCAACTCCATATACACCGCTCCCCGGTTTATCCCATCTTTCTGTTCCGTGAGAGGGACCGTTAGCTATCTCCGAGAAATCCGGTGCCACTCCTCCCATTATGAACTTGGGCGTTTCCATTGGAAATCTTGTATCCCTCCACCAACCGAGTCCTCCCTCAACATCGGAATATACGGGAGAATCTTGGGCGAACATCCAAGTGCCGGGCAATCCTGATTGAAACTCGTGTCCAGGGTAATGCATAAGGAGTGGCCAGGCTGGGACATACATAGAAAATCCATATCCGTAGCTTCTGTCAACACCTCCCTCAACGGGAAGGATTAAATAACCGAAGAGATATTCTCCTCCGTTCTCTCCCATTAGCTTCACCTCCGGGCTGATGAAGATAAAAGAGAAGAGCAAAATCAGCAAAATCTTTTTAAGAATTCTCATCATCTAATCCCTCCTTACCTTATTTTCATTCTCAAGGCGAAAATTTTATCTTCGGGCTTTTTTACCAGCTCAATGAATAGACCTCCCTCCGCTTTTCTCCACTTGAGCTTTTCATAGTTAGGGAGCAATTCCACTTCCTGGACTTCAACAGAATGGGTATTACCTGCTCCAAGCGATTCTATCACAAGTTGATTTCCTTTCGGGCTATTCATAAAAATGGCGTAAAGATAATCGCCCTTTCGAGTAAAGCGGATATCCTTTGATGTGAACTCAATTTCCGTGCCATCTACGAAGGAACCAGCTGGGAAATCTATTGGTCCCTCCTTATACTTCACCCAAGGGCGAGTTCCATAGATAGCCTCGCCGTAGCGGGAGAGCCAATTTCCTATCTTCAAAAGTATTTCCTGCTGCTCTTCAGGAATTGTCCCATCGGCACGAGGGGCTACATTGAGGAGTAGGCAACCGTTCTTGCTGACGATATCGGCGAGTTGGCGAATGATATGTTCAGGGGACTTATAATCGGGGTCCTGTATATGGCACCAGGATTTCCTATCTATTGAGGTATCGGTCTGCCAGAAGAAGGGACTAATATCACCCAACTGTCCTCTTTCCACATCCAAAACAGCTGTTCCTTCAGGGAAAGCATCATATTTATAAGTAATCACAACTCCCTCTCCCCACTGATGTCCTCTGTTGTAATAATAAGCGGCGAAGAACTGCAGGTAGGGAGCGAAGACGGGTTTTTCATGTAGCCACCAGTCAAACCAGACGAGGGAGGGTTTATATGTATCAACAAGATGGATGAGGCGTTCAAGCCAGTGTTCAAGGAAAGCTTCATCGGGAGAGGTTTCCTCTGGTTGGGCGGGACCGTAGAAATCGGCATACTGAGGGTCGTTGACATCGGATTCAATGAGCTTTCCCGGGTGGAACCAGAACCAATGTTCAGCGAAATGATATGAAAGGCAGAAACGGAGTCCATTCTCTCTCGCGGCATTAGATAATTCACGCGCAACATCCCGCTTTGGACCCATTCGGACGGAATTCCAGCGAGTGAAGGGGCAATCATACATGGGGAAGCCATCGTGGAATTGAATAACGGGGACAATGTATTTAGCTCCCGCTTTCTTAAACAAATCAACCCAAGCGTAAGGGTCCCACTTCTCTCCCTTGAATAAGGGGATGAAATCCTTATAACCGAACTTCGACTGGGGACCATAATGCTGGATATGATAATTGTACACGGGCGAATCCTTGACATACATAAAGTGGGGATACCACTCGCTGTAGAAAGCGGGAACGGAGTACAGACCCCAATGGATGAAGATGCCGAACTTTGCATCAAGATACCATTGGGGGACTTGATAATTCCTGAGGGACTCCCAGTTTGGCTCAAAAGGACCTTTAGGAAGAATGAATTTTTCTACCATCGCCATCCTCCTTCCAAAAATTTATTAAAATTTTATAAAAAAACTTGAAACAAGACTACTCCGTGTCCTTTTCCGTTATCAAACCTTCTCTTATAGAACAAATTTTTGAAAATATCTATTGCCTTATCAATCCTTTACCGTTTAAACTTTCTTAGAGGTGATTTAAATGGCTATTCCACTTGTTTCATTAGCTCAATATAAAATCTCTAAACTCATTTGTGGCACCAATTCTTTCCTGGGCTTCTCTCATTTCTCTTATGCGAAGGACTCTTTCCTTAAACGGTATTTCACGGTTGAGAGAATCGCCGAGGTTATGAAAGCTTGCTTGGAGAAGGGCATAAATGCATTCGTTGGTCCCGCCGACCAGAAACTCGCTGATGCCAGAAAAATGGTTGAGGATGAAACTGGACAGAGGATAATATGGGTCTCAACCACTTATGGACATAAGGAAAAGGAGAAACAAGCGGAGGAAATAAAATGGCTGGCTAAGCAGAAGGCGGAGATTTGCCTCATCCACGCATCCTACACGGATAGCCATCTGATAAGCGGAGAGAACAAGATTGAAGGAATTGAGGATTTGCTTGCCCTCATTAGGGACGGAGGGATGGTTCCCGGTTTATCTACCCACCGCCCCGATACCCTCCCCTCCGCTGAGGCAGGCGGCTACGATGTTGAATGCTATATTCTTCCTCTAAATGTCATCGGCTTTTTATGCGCGATTGAGACGAATTGGCAAGCGGAGATAATCAGGAGAACTCCAAAGCCCGTCATCATTATCAAACCGCTCGCTGCAGGTAGGGTTATGCCCTATGAGGCGCTCTCCTATGTCCTTGCTAACACCAAGCCAAACGACCCCATAGCGATTGGTTTTATGAATCGGGAAGAGGTTGAGGAGGATGTTCAAATCGTGGAGATGCTCCTTACGGGAAAAGGGGAAATGAAGCTTCTATATTCACCGAGCAAATCCCTCGTTGAGGGCGAGAAATGAAGATAGCAATTATCGGAGCGGGAAGAGTTGGGGCTTCGTTGGCCTTTGCCCTCCAGATGAAGGGGGTGGGAAAGGAGATTGTGTTATTGGATGTGAGGGAGGAATTAGCAATTGGAGAGGCTGAGGATTTATTGCAGGGGACATCGTCGGCTTATCCTCAAATCTTCTCAGCGGGTTGGGAAAAGGCTGAGGGAGCGGATATATTCGTCATAACGGCTGGTGCTAGGAGGGAACCAAATGAGAGCAGGTTATCCTTGATAAATAGAAACTTGGCTATATTTAGGGAAGTGCTTTCAAGGCTAAAAGAGAACAAAAAGGAGAGCTCTATTCTGCTGGTTATTTCCAATCCCGTAGATGTTCTCACCTATTTCGCCCATAAGGAAAGCGAATTCGCTAGGAAAAGGATAATCGGCTTGGGAACACTGCTGGATACACTGAGATTAAGAGCTTATCTTTCTTCCGCTTTAAGAGTTGACCCCAAGGATGTTCAAGCGATGGTATTGGGGGAGCATGGTGATTCAATGGTTTTCCCCTTTAGCATAGCGAGCATAGGTGGCGTTCCCCTTTTATCTTTTCCCGGTCTAAGGGAGGGGATGCTGGAGGAGATAAAGGAAAGGGTAAGGAGAGCGGGAGCCGAGATGATAAGACTTAAGGGAGGAGCAGGGACGGCGGTGGCCCTCGCTAGTTTAAAGGTAATAGAAGCGATACAAAGGGATGCTCATTCTATTTTGCCCCTTTCCGTTTACCTGTCAGGCGAGATGGGCTTTGAGGATGTGTGTCTATCCCTGCCCTGCGTCGTGGGAGGTGAAGGTGTTGAGACTATAATAGAGCCTCCTCTCACTGCGGATGAACATTCAGCCTTGAAGGGCTCATATCAAACAATCCGTCATGCCATATCAAACGTGGGGTGAATAAATATCCTCTAACTCCTTCTCTTTGTAAGCCCACCGAAGACTCACAATCTTTTAGAGATTGCTTCGCCGCCACCCTTCTCGCGTTTGTGTGTTCAGCTTTTAGGTTACTTCTTCTTTCGCCTACCTCACTTCCATTTCTACATCTTTTTTAGAGGGATTGAAATCGCACCTACATAATATATTCTTCCCTTCCTTATATACATTTTATTCAACAAAAAACAATTTTCTGTTATAATTTATTAATGCTATGAAAGTTGGCATCCCAAGAGGACTTCTCTTTTACCATTATTATCCCATGTGGAGGGTCTTCCTTGAGGAGATTGGAGCGGAGGTCATCACTTCACCTCCTACCGCCAAGGAAATATTAGACCTCGGAACGGAGAACTCCCAAGACGATGTATGCCTTCCCGTGAAGATTTTCTTCGGACATACCTTATACCTCGCGGATAAAAAAGTGGATTATCTTTTCATCCCTCGCATAGTTGCTGTGGAAAAGGAGGCTTATACCTGCCCCAAGTTCCTTGGACTCCCCGATGTCATCCGAAGCACTTTGAGCGATATACCTCCAGTTATAGACGCCACTGTAAATGTTAAAAAGAAGGACAAGAGTCCTTTAAAAGCTGCGCTTGAAATAGGGAGGAAATTCGGAGTTCCTTTAAATAAAATTAGGTCAGCATATGAAAGTTCCTGTCAAGCTCTATGGGAGTATAGAAGACTTATGCTGAAAGGGCTCACTCCTGATGAGGCGATTGACGTCCTCTTCTCTGGGAAGAAGGTGGAGAAAAAGGAATCGGGAGATATCAAAATCGGCGTGGTAGGGCATCCCTACAATGTCTACGACCGTTTCTCCACACTTGATATGCTGGGAAAGCTAAAAAATATGGGAGCGGAAGTGATAACCGGGGAAATGATAAGGCAGGAGGATATAGAGCATCACGCTGAATTCCTTCCCAAGCGTCTCTTTTGGTCCTATGAAAGGGATATAGTGGGTTCTGCTTTCTATCTAATCCACACGAAGAAGGTGGACGGAATAATAAATGTCGTTTCCTTTGAGTGCGGACCTGATTCCCTCATCACAGAGCTGATTCAGAGCGAGGCAAGAAGGCAGGGAAATTTCCCCATAATGGTCATAACTTTGGATGAACACACGGGGGAAGCGGGACTCCTCACGAGGCTTGAGGCATTCGTTGATATGTTGAGGATGAGAAAGAGATGAGGGTAACTTTTCCCCATATGGGAAATCTCTGGCTTGGATTGAAAACTGCCCTGCGAGAGTTAGGTCATGAGGTAATCGTCCCACCCAAGCCCTCAAAGCGCACTTTGACATTGGGTTCCCAATACTCTCCCGAGTTCGCCTGCCTTCCCTTGAAGATCAATCTGGGCTGTTTCCTTGAAGCGATTGAAAAAGGGGCTGATACAATCATAATGGCGGGAGGCGTGGGTCCCTGCAGGTTCGGCTATTATGGAGCGGTGCAAAAGAGGATTTTGGAGGATTTGGGTTATAATGTGGATTTCTTGATATTTGACCCACCACAGGGAAGATGGAAGGAGTTCATAAACGATTTGAAGAGGGTGGGAAACGGTAAACCCGTCTACAAGATTTTCTCCGCCCTTCTCTTCGGAATCAAAAAGCTTGAGGTAATGGACGAGCTGGAAAAGCTCGGGCATAAGATAAAGGCTAGAGAGATAAACAAGGGAGATACGATGCATATATTGGAGAAAACCCTTCATAGACTTGACGATGCTTCATCTTATAAAGAGATTAAAAAGACAAAGAAGGAGGCGATTGAGGAGCTCCTCTCTGTTCCCAGGAAAAACATAGACCCAATAAGGGTGGCGGTTACAGGAGAGATTTTCGTTGTCTTGGAGCCATTTGTGAATATGGAGGTTGAAAATGAACTGGGGAAGATGGATGTTGAGGTTGAGAGGACCCTCTACATAACGGATTGGGTTAAGGAACATCTTGTTCCCTCGTTGAGAGGCATAAGAAAGCACAAGCTTTTGGAAGAGATGGCGAAGCCCTATTTGAGTCACTTCGTTGGTGGTGATGGGCAGTTATCCGTTGCCTCAGCGGTTATCTATGCTCGCAAGGGATTTCAAGGGATGGTTCATCTTATGCCTTTCACCTGTATGCCTGAGATAATCGCTCAGAGCATTTTGCCTCGGGTTAGCAAGGACCTCTCCTTCCCTGTCTTGACACTTGTGTTTGATGAACATACCGGCAAGGCAGGAGTATTGACGAGATTGGAGGCTTTTGTTGACCTCCTCCGCCGCAAAAGGGAGGTGGTGAAGGTTTGAAGGGATATATAGGAGTTGATGTTGGGTCAGTAACAACCAAGGTGGTCGTAATTGATGAGGAAGGCAATCCCTTAGGCAAGCCCGTGTATATCCGCACTCAGGGGCAGCCGATTAGAGCAATACAGCAGGGGATTGCGATGGTGAAGGAGGATTTGCCGAGAAATATAGAGATAAGGGGAGCGGGGACGACTGGCTCAGCGAGGTATCTGGCTGGCGTAATGATTGGCGCTGATGTTATACGAAACGAAATCACCGCTCACGCCGTGGCCGCTCTTCGCTTCAACCCCGATGTCAACACGATAATAGAGATAGGGGGTCAAGATTCAAAAATAATAATTTTGAGAAACGGATTGGTAGTTGATTTCGCTATGAACACGGTTTGCGCTGCGGGGACGGGTTCCTTTTTAGATAGGCAGGCAGAACGGTTGGGGATACCGATTGAGGAATTCGGTGCCCTTGCTCTGAAGGCGAAAACGCCGGTGAGAATTGCAGGAAGGTGCACGGTCTTCGCGGAATCCGATATGATACATAAACAGCAGATGGGCTTTTCCGTTGAGGATATAGTCGCTGGTTTATGTGAGGCTTTAGTGAGAAATTATCTCAGCAATGTTGCAAAAGGGAAGAAAATCCTCCCACCGATAGTTTTCCAGGGAGGAGTTGCGGCGAATATCGGCATTAAATACGCCTTTCAAAGGGCGCTGGGGTGTGAGGTGCTTGTCCCTCCTTATCATCATGTGATGGGAGCGATAGGGGCGGGTTTACTCGCTATGGAGGAGATGAGGGATGGAAAAAGGAGCCGTTTCCGTGGCTTTGAGGTTGCGGAGATGAATTTTGAGACCTCATCCTTTGAATGTAAGGGCTGTTCTAATAGGTGCGAGATAGTGGAGATAAAAAGCAACGGGAGGATTCTTGCTCGCTGGGGGGATAGATGCGGGAAGTGGGAGGTTGTTGAAAGATAGTAATTCTTAAGAGAGGTGATTTATCCTGAAAAAAACTATTGGCTATTTCGCCATAGTACTGCACACTCATATCCCTTATGTTCTTTCCCATGGCAGATGGCCTCACGGAATGGATTGGCTTTCGGAAGCGACGGTTGAATGTTATATTCCCCTCATAAACATCTTCCGTCAACTCGCGGAGAAAGGGATTCCCCCGAAAGTTACCTTCAGCATCACACCGGTAACCTGCGAACAGCTCTCCGACCCCTTCTTCCCAAGCGAACTCAGGGGCTATCTTAAAAATAAGATAGAGCTAAGCCACGAGGCAGAGAAGGAATGGAGAAAGCGAGGGGAACGAGAAATAGCTAAACTCGCTAAGATGTGGGAGAATTTTTACACCGCTACATTGGAAAAATTTGAGGAAGAGCTAAGAGAGGACTTGATTGGTGAATTGAGAGCTCTACAGGATGGCGGTCAGATAGAAGTAATGACCTCCGCAGCAACCCACGGCTATCTCCCTCTTCTTCTCTTGGATGAAAGCGTTCAGACGCAGGTGAGATTGGGTGTTTCCGCCTATCAGAAACATTTTCATCGCCAGCCAAGAGGTATGTGGCTACCGGAATGTGCATATAGACCTCGCTACGAATGGAAAGCCCCCATCATTGATTACAGCTACCTGAGAAAAGGCGTTGATGAATTCCTGAGTGAGGAAGGATTGCAATATTTCATCATAGATACACACCTTTTAAGGGGAGGGAAAGTTACAGGGGTTTATCTTGAGAGATTTGAGGCTCTGAAAACCCTTTGGGAAAGGGTGGAGAAAGTGGAGAGACCGGAGGATATACAAAAACAACCCTATCGTCCCTATCTCGTGAACTCCTCGGGAGAACCCAAAAGACCCGTTGCCGTTTTCGTTCGAGACCCCCAAACGGGTCTACAAGTTTGGAGTGGTGAGGTGGGTTATCCCGGCGATAGCTATTATCTTGATTTTCATAAGAAGCACTTCCCAAGCGGGCTTCGTTTCTGGCGGGTAACCAATCCAAAGGCTGACTTGGGTGCAAAAGAGATATACATTCCCGAAAAGGCAGATGAGAGAGTGGAGGAACATTCCCGCCATTTCCTCACCCTGTTGAAGAAAGTCCTGAGCGAATTCAAAGCGGAGACGGGGCGGGAGGGGATAATTGTCGCTCCTTATGACACGGAGCTGTTCGGACATTGGTGGTTTGAGGGGCCGAGATTTCTCAAGAGGGTTATAGAGAGGATAGCAGAGGATGAGGAGATAGAGATGATAACTTGCGGCGATTATTTGGAGCGAAATCCCGCGGATACAATTGTTTCCCTTCCAGAGGGTTCCTGGGGAGAAGGAGGCTTCCATTGGATATGGCTGAACGAGTGGACTGAATGGACTTGGCGATATATTTATCAGGCGGAATTGGAGATGAGGGAATTGGTGAGAAGAGGATGGGGCAAAGATGAAAGGGCTAATCGTATCCTCTCCCAGATGGCAAGGGAGCTTCTCCTCCTTCAAGCATCAGACTGGCAATTCTTGATCTCTACTTGGTCTGCGAGGGATTATGCGGAGATGCGGGTTGCAGAACATTACAATTCCTTCCTCCGCCTTTCCCAAATGTTGAAGGAGATATTAAATGGAGACGAACCCGAGCCTTCAGCTTGGCAATATCTTGTTTATTGTGAGGAGAGGGACCGACTCTTCCCCTATATCGACCCCACCTCCTTCTCCGAGCTATCCTATCCTCCTCAAAGATGAGAGGTGAGCTTAGATGAAGGCTATTATAATGGCAGGCGGCGAAGGAACTAGGCTGAGACCCTTAACCGTCCATCGTCCAAAGCCGCTCGTTCCCGTGGGTGGAAAACCGATAATGCTACACATAATAGAGCTTTTGAAGAAGCACGGCTTTGAGGAGGCAATAGCGACCGTCCACTACTTGGCGGACGAAATAGAAGGATATTTTGGAGACGGAAAGGAATTCGGCTTTTCCCTTCGTTATTCCGTTGAGGATATCCCCTTGGGAACGGCGGGAAGTGTAAAGAAGGCGGCTGAGACATTCAATATAAATGATACGCTCCTTGTACTAAGCGGTGATTCCCTTACGGATATAGACTTAAGCAAGGCTATTGCCTTCCATAAAGATAGAGGGGCTTTAGTCACTATAGTCCTTTCAAGGGTTTCCAATCCCTTGGAATATGGGGTCGTTATAGTGGATGAGAGCGGTAGAATTCAGAGATTTTTGGAGAAACCATCGGGAGATGAGGCTTTTTCCGACACAGTGAACACGGGAATTTACATTATTGAGCCAGAGGTTCTTTCCTATATCGGGGACCAGCAGTTCGTTGATTTCTCTCAGAATCTCTTCCCCAAGCTACTTCAGGAGGGGAAGCCTCTTTATGGGTTTATTAGCAATGGTTATTGGTGCGATGTAGGAAATCATACCACTTATATGGAAGCTAATTTTGATATCCTTTATGGGAAGGTAAATGTCATCCTTGACGGCGAAGAGATTAAACCCGGTGTTGTTATTGGAGAGGGCGTGGAGTTAGGGGAGGTGGAGATACAACCTCCCGTTTACATAGGCAGACATACGAGGTTTGAAGGAAGAGGGAAGATAGTCGGTCCTGCGGTGATAGGGGAGGAGAATGTTTTTCAGGAGGAAGTAAAGGTTGAGAAGTGCGTGATTTGGGATAAGGTTTTCATCGGGCGTTCGGCAAATCTTTTCGGATGTATCGTAGCCGAAAAGACGATAGTAGGGGATAGGACGAAGATAGAGGAGGGAGCGATAATAGGAGACCGCTGCAATTTAGAACAGGATGTGATAGTGCGTCCCTTCGTTAAGATTTGGCCTGATAAGATAGTGGAGAGAAACTCAACTGTGACGATGAGTTTGGTTTGGGGAGGGAAATGGTATGGCAGTCTGTTTAGAAGATACGGGATTGCCGGAATAAGCAACTTAGAGATAACTCCGGAGTATGCAACCAAGCTCGGAGGAGCCTTTGGGAGTATCTTTCCCAAAGGAAGTTGGGTTGCGGTGAGCAGGGATTCCTCCCAGACGGCAAGGATGATAAAGAGGGCTTTCATCTCTGGGCTTCTTTCCGCTGGCATAAATGTGATGAATCTACAAGCCATGATTATCCCGATAACCCGTTTCACCATAAGAACACAAAGTATGGTTGGAGGGGCTCATATAAGGATGGTCCCCTATCATAGCTCTCTTCTCACAATAGAGCTGTTTGATGAAAGGGGCATAGAGATTCCTCCATCAACCCAAAGGAAGTTGGAGAGCTTCTTCTTCCGTGAGGACATAAGGAGAGTGAGGGACCACGAAGTTGGGACGATAGAGTATTCAACTCGTGTAGTTGAAGCTTATAGAGAGGCGCTCCTTTCCCATTTGGACGAGAGCCTGATTTCCTCTCGCCGGTTCAAAATAGTTATTGATTACGCTTACGGAAGGACATCCCTCGTTCTTCCTTCCATCCTTGGGAGAATGGGATTGGAGGTTGTAGCCCTTAATCCCTTCGTCGACCCCATACGGGCTCCTCGTTATCCAGAGGATAGGGATAGAATGATTAACGAGTTAAAAAGTACTGTAACGGCTTTAAAGGCTGATTTAGGTGTTTTCTTTGAGCATAGCGGAGGCGAAACCCTCTCTATCGTATCGCCCGATGGGGAGGTGATAGAGGGTTTTAAGCTTCTTCTCTTCTTCGCCAAGCTTCTTTACGAGACAGGGAACAAAGGAGATATAGCCACATATATCTTTGCCCCGAGCGCTATAGATGAAGTTGCTCAGCGTTATGGAGGGAAGGTTATCAGGACTCGTCCCTTGCCTCGCAGTCTTTTAGAGGCCTCAAGGCTCGCATTGTTGGGAGGAAATGAAACCGGTGGATTGGTTTTCCCCAAATTCCAGCCCGCTTTTGATGCGATTTTCGCCCTGGGGATGATACTTCAGTGCCTCGCTAAAACGGAAGCTGAGGTTCCAGATATCCTCAAAGAGCTTCCCGATTTCCACTTGAAATACGCAACAGTTCCCTGCTCCTGGCAGGAGAAGGGAAGAGTGGTGCGTATTTTGCTTCAAGAATTGGGGACCGCCTCCGAATATGGGATATTAGTTAAAGAGGCATCAAATAGATGGGTTCTAATCCTTCCCGATGTATCAGAGTCATATTTCCACATCTGGGTGGAGGGGGAAACCGAAGAGGAAGCGGAATCTCTTCTAAAGGAAAAGCGAGATAAAGTTGAGATGCTCATATCTGTTCAATCCACACCTCTATGAGCTGGTCTAATCACAAGGGAAAGATGTATTTTATGGCGATTCTCTCCTTGAACTCCGTTCCCAGAGGGTCTCCTATAACTAAATAAAAATCCCTCTTCTCTCCACCTCTCCTCCTTACAACCGCGCTTATGTTATGATGACTTTCGTCGTCCTTTAGACCATAAATCCTAATGACAAACCAGAATTCCCTCCCTATATCGTAGGCAATTGAGCCCCACCATTGCTGAGCTGTCTGCCATCCATTCCCCAGCCCTACCCACCTCTTCTCAAAATTCAGGCTGATGTTGAGCTTGTCATTCATAAGCTGGCGCCCGATACTCCCTGAGGCGAATTTATATGATTGATTCATCCGAACTCCTTTTCCGTAGCTGAAACCCCAACCATATCTTTTCTCCGGCGAGCCCGCACCAAGGGAAAAGGAGGTAAAGTGGTCTCTAAAGGGAGTTGGAAAGGACGGGAAGGGGGAGTAGAAGGAGATGCTGCGACCGAGGCTGAAAAACCAATCTCCCCTCAAACCGAGATAGAAATTAACCGACTTATTCTCCGCCTTCAGTCCACCAGTCCAGAAATCAAGCTTTGAATATTCTACATTTACCCCATAGGCTTCCCACCATCTCAACCCTCTGGGGGAGATATTAAAATGATAAAACCCTCCATTCATCCCTTTCACACCTTTTTCCGGTAAGTATTGAATATCGGCTGTAAAATTAGGGCTCATAGCGCTGTAACCTACAAAAAGTCCACTTCTTTCACCAAGCCTTTTCCAGCAGTCAATGTGTGTTATAAACCCGTTCTCGCCCGGCTCGGTTAGGGAAACGCCATAAAAGGCACCAAACGAATATTCGCTTGTCCCTCCACCTCCGCCACCTGCAAGTACTATATTTTTATGGTCTTCCTCTAATCTGCTTTGGATAGTCATAATAATTGAAGACTGGTGGGTTGGATTGTGGGAAATATTCAAGATGGTATCGTTGCGAAAGGGGGAAAAGCGAGCGCAATTTAGGAAACCTATTTGGTTCTTTCCCTGCTTCCCGAAAGCCTTGAAGCCGAGGTCGAATTTATCTATTCTTCGGGAATAAAAAGTCCCGAAAAACTCGCTCCCTTCCGTGAAGAAGGGACGCTTCTCGGGAAGCCACCTTTCAGTGTAAGTTATATCTATGCTCTCGTATACAGCCTCAATATCTGAGTAATCGGGGAAAAGAGTAAGAGCGCACTTGAAATCGGGAGTGAGAAACTTGGTAGCATCCAAACCCATATGCCAACTCGTATCCACTCCAAAGCCACCAACTCCGTATAAAAGCGTCTCCAACCGAGAGTTGAAAGGAATGGAGGAGAAATCTATCGGACCAATCAAACCAAAGTCGTCCACTCTGTTAGGCACATCCATTGTGAAGGACCAGATGTTTTCCTCTCTTAACCTCCTTATGTTTCTTTTAAAGTTTATACCGAAATAACCCTCTCCCCTTCTCGGGAAAGCCAAAGGGATAAGGGATATCCTCAACTCAGCAACCCACCCTTCGTCAGTTACCTTCGCCACAACTTCCCAATCTCCATCCCACTCCAGATTTCCCCATTTCTCATCCCTCTTCGTTCCCATCGGATTAAAGCAGAAGGAATAGAAATTTCTCCTGTCCAGGTAGGTATCAATCATTATCTCAAACCAATCATCCGAACCCATCCCCCCATCCTCCTTCTTCTGAAGGGCGGTGATTTCTGAGGGGCGTCTATCGTAGCATTTAACAGCGAAATAGAGGTCATTTTTATATTGCACTACCTTGAACTCGGTTCGTTCGGAGGGAGGTGCTTTTCTTATAGGTTCAGATTGAACGAAATCGTCAATCCATTCCACTTCTCCCCAACATTCGTCATCAAAGAGCGCATCCACACGCGGGGGTTGAGAGACCCTTTTCAGATTTATGACCTTATCACTTCCAAAAACTTGTGATAAGCACAGTATCAAAAATAATAAGAGTAGTTTAGAGAGTTTCATACCGAGTAAAACAAGTATCACAGTAATTGGGGTATTGTCAAGGGGGAAATTTAGGGGGGTAATATATGGAGCCGACGGTGGGATTTGAACCCACGACCTGGTGATTACGAATCACCCGCTCTACCGCTGAGCTACATCGGCTCAAATAAAATTATAACATCATCAGCAAATATTTTCAAAATTTTATGTCACGGTAAAAATCCCTTTTTAAATCGGACTTGACTTTTTTCTATTTTTTTCCCCAAAATCTAATTTTAGAGCAAACAGAAAGGAGGAGAAAAAATGCTTTATATCGGCTGCGATGTAGGAGGAACGAATATCCGCTCAGCTGTAGTTGATGAGAACGGGCGGATTCTTGGAGAAGCGAAGATGCGCGCCCTTATGGAAAAGGGAGCGAAAGTGGTATTAGGGCAGATAATTGACTCCTTTCTGGAAGCAATCTCTCGGGCAAGAGCTAAGAGGGAAGATATAAGGGCGGTTGGAATAGCTATGGCGGGTCAACACGACTCCAAGGCGGGCATCTGTATCTTCTCCCCTAACTTCGGCTGGGAGAATGTCCCCGTCATTTCATCCTTGCAGGAAGAATTTCCCGTTCCGATGTTTTTGGGAAACGATGTAAACCTGGCTACGCTTGGCGAATGGAAATATGGCGCCGGCAAGGGTTATAAGTGGGTAGTTATGATAACTCTGGGAACAGGGATAGGAGGAGGGGCAGTGCTTGATGGAAAGCTTATGCTGGGTGCAACGGAGATGTTCGCAGAGGTGGGGCATATGACGATATTGCCCAATGGTCCTCGCTGTGGCTGCGGAAATCACGGGTGCTGGGAAGCTTTGGCGGGAAGAGATGCCATAGTAAGGAGAGCAGTTTTAAAATTGCAGGAGGGAAGGAAATCTTCCCTTTCCGAGATTGTTAAATACAATTGGCGTGAGCTAAACCCCGAGATAATCGCGAACGAGGCTTACAAGGGAGACGAGGTAGCGAAAGAGGTAATTGAGGAAACGGGTTATTGGGTTGGCATCGGGGTAGCTAACCTTATAAATATCTTTAATCCAGAGGTCTTCATAATTGGCGGTCGCATTGCACAGGCGGGAGAACTTCTATTCGGAGCGATAGAGAGAACAGTGAAGGCAAGGGGATTATCGGCTTCTTGGGGTCCGTGCAAGATATTGCCAGCAGCACTTGGCGATGACGCTGGCGTCATGGGAGCAGTTGCCTTCGCTAGAGAAAGGTTGGGAGAAGAGGCATAGCCATAGTTTACCTCCTCCTCGGCTCAAACCAAGGAGATAAACTGGGAAACCTGAGGAGGGCTATAAGCCTTCTTACGGAGGAAGGAATTCGGATTGGAAAGATTTCCTCAATTTATGAATCTTCTCCTTGGGGGTATGAGCAGCAGGAGGATTTCCTTAATCTGGCTCTTGAGGTGGAGACTGACCTTTCGCCTCTGGAATTACTGGAACTCATAAAAGACATAGAGAGGAGAATGGGACGCAAGCCGACATTCCGCTGGGGTCCGCGCAACATAGACATAGATATCCTGATTTACGACGATATCTCCTTTTCCCATCCCTCTCTCATCATTCCTCATCCCCATCTAAAGGAACGCCTCTTCGCCCTTTTACCTCTCCAAGAAATCGCTCCTAACATCCTCCTTCCCGACGGCTCCTCTCCCTTTGAGGAGATTGAGAGGCTAGAGAAAGAGCAAAAAGTGATAAAGCTTCCCGTTAAAATTCTTTAAAAATCCTTGCTCAGGAAACAAAGCTTGTTTAAAATTAAAGAAATAAATAAGAAAGGAGGCTTGATAAAGATATGGGCAATGTGCTAGCTATTTTGCTTGGGCTCATCTGCATAGCTGGAGGCGGATGGTTGATTTATTTCTGGTGGACACCCCTCATTTATTTCCTTAAAGGGTTCGTTGGGATATTCCTCGTTTTCCTCGGGCTCCTCATCGCCGCTATAGGGATAACCGAGCTCCGCTCCGCCGCCGAGGAAAGGCGCCTCCGAGAAGAGCTGAAGGCTGAGGAGCTGAAGGCACAGGCGGAGGAGAAAAAGGAAGAGGAAAAGACCGAATAGAGAGAGTCCTAAAAGGACGCTTTGAAATCTGAACGACACTCTCCCTCGGGAGGTGTGAAAATGCTCCCGAGGGTGTTATATTGAGGTATATGATTAAGATAGAGTCCAAGAGGTTCCTTACTATTGCCCTTTTTCATTTAATATCGTGTATCTTATTTGCCTCCCACCCGATTTCCGTTGAGACAAAGCAAAGCCTTCAGAAACTCCACGAATTGGGCGAGGATTTCCTCGTTTACGAAACCAAATATGTCTTTAAAAACTTTTCTTCCAATCCTATCTCCTTAGTCCAGAGAAATTTCTCCTTCCTCATTCCCTCAGGTGAGGTTATAACAAAAGGAGAGGAACCGATGGAAATGAAGGGAATTATCCCTGCAAAGGGTCAATTAGAATGGACAGATTTCCCCTACATCTCCAAAAGATGGGCTGAGAGGGCTTTGGAGTTGAAAAGCGACAGACTCATCCTTCGTCAATCTTTCCGCTTAAAAGACCGAGAGCAAACATACGAGATTTATTGCGATACAGTCTATCTTCTTGACCCATCCAAGATAGCGATGGTTTCCCTTTCCTCTCAAGTTAAAATAAAGAGGGGAAGACGAGAGCCATTATTCATTGATTTAAGAGACGAGGTGGGAAGACCTGTTCTCCCCTGGGCAAATCTGGGATTGAAGATTGAGAATCCCGATATAGCGAAGGTAGAAGGCAACCTTCTTATCGGGCTGCAAATAGGCACTACAGTTCTCAAATTTGACAATGGGAGGATAAAAAGGGAGGCGATTCTGGAGGTAGTGCCTTCTTTAGAAGATGAGAAAACCCTACCGCCATTCATTCGTTTGCTAGTTGGAGAGAAAAGATTCTTGCTTTGCGAGAACCTCCCTCCGAATGAAACGCTTGGCTTCGTCATCCTCAATAAACAGGTGGCAGGTAGAGGGGAAATTGCGACCTCTCAAGGAGACAAATGGGATGTTAGGTGCGCGCTTGAAGCGGACATAAAGGAAGCTGAGGATATCCTTGAGGGGAGGAAAACCGGCAAAACAGACATTATAGTTAGAGGATTGAGAAGTGGGCTCAAAAGAGAAGGGAAGATTGAGGTAGTTGATATGAGGGACGAGCCCGTGAATCGTTGGAGGTTAGCATTTTTCGTATTCAAAGAGGCAGAGATGGAAGTGGGCGGGAAAAGAGAAAATCTATCATACAAGCAGGAGGAGATTGAGGGGATTCAGGAGGCGGGAAGGCGCCTTTCAGAAATAGTTCGCTATTTCACTGCGGGTAATTTGGCTATGGATGTTTCTTTTGCGTTAGTTGAGAAGGAGAAGATTACACAAGATATCATTGAAGATAGCAAATCTTATGGGTATAGAGTGAACATGTATAAGGCTTTACCCCTTCTGCGCAAGCTGAGCGAAGAACATTTCGGGCGACCTCTTTCATATTTTGACGATGTGGTGGTATGCTCACCTTTAGCGAAGGCGGGAGCGGCTTGGGGTGGTTGGGAGTTTCAAGAAGATGGAACAATTGTTAGGGGACTTTACATCCCCAATTACTGGAAGGATGCAACGAAAATCTGGGGAGCTATGGTGGAGGTTCTTCTTCACGAATGGATACATTGTCTTGAAGGGCATATCATAAAAAGCGGGTTGCCACCCATTCCCTCTGCAGATGGTGGCGCTATGGAGGGGGAGATTCTATCAAAGATAAAAGATGAAACTTTTCGCCGTCCAAAGAGAGTGAAGACCTGGATGCCCTATTATCTTCATATCCTTCGGGATTTCCTCTCAAGTGATGATTGGGCAAAGGTAAAGACAAGCTATATGCGTGAGTTAGAAAAGTAGTTGTTTTTAATTTCTCAATGTCTTAAAATTATTTAATAGAAAATACCCCCAGGGAGGCAAGGTCCTATGAAAGTTCTTCTCATCAAAGATGTGCCCGGCTTAGGAAAGCAAGGAGAAATAAAGAATGTCTCGGATGGATATGCCCGTAATTACCTCATTCCTCGTGGTCTTGCGGAGGAAGTCACGGAAGGAGTTTTGAAATCCGTTGAGCAAAGGCTACGAGAGCTGAGAAAGAAGGAAGAAAGGCTTAGGAAACAAGTAGAGGAGGCAATTGAAAAGCTAAAGGGTGAATATCTCCTCATTCCCGTCGCTATGGGGAAAGAGGGAAAGCTTTTTGGTTCAGTGGGAAACAAAGATATTGCTCAAGCATTGGCGGAGAGAGGAATAGAGGTTGACAGGAAGGATATAGAGCTTGAAGCGCCCCTTAAGCATATCGGGGTCTATAAAGTTCCCATTAGGATGCCGACGGGGCAGAGGGTTGAGATAACTGTTGAGCTTGTTCCCAAGGAGTAAAAGATGAAAGAAGATACCCTTCTCGGAAAGCTACCGCCGCAAAGCCTGGAAGCTGAGAGGGGAGTGCTTGGCTCTCTCCTTATGGACCCATCAACCCTACCCAAGGCGCTGGAAATCCTTCAGCCAAACGACTTTTATTGGGATGCCCATCAAATAATTTATAAAGCAATCCTTGCCTTGGAGGGGAGGGCTGAACCGGTGGACATTGTAACAGTCGCCGAGGAGCTCAGACGAGGGGGAAATCTTGATAAGGTTGGAGGGGTGGAATATCTTCAGCTTCTTTTAGAATCCGTGCCGACCTCCGCTTATATAGAGCATTATGCCAGAATCGTCCAAGAGAAATCAACGCTAAGAAACCTAATAACAGCCTCTCAAGAAATAACCGCAATGGCTTATAGTGAGCAGGAGGAAGTAGACAGGATATTGGATAAAGCGGAAGGATTGATATTTCAGGTTGGTCAAAAGAGGATTTCAAGGACTTTTGAGCCTCTCAAACCGGTATTGGAGGAGGAATTTGAACGCCTTGACGAGCTGTATCATAAAAGAAAGCTCACCACTGGATTGCCGACGGGCTTTCGCTCTCTTGACTTGATAACCGCTGGTTTTCAGAAATCGGATTTGATAATCCTGGCGGGAAGACCGAGCACGGGCAAAACAGCTTTAGCCCTCAACTTCGCCGAACACATAGCGGTGAAGCTGAAGATTCCCGTTGGAATCTTCAGCTTGGAGATGTCAAAGGCACAGATAGCGCAAAGGATGCTATGCAGTTATGCGAGAGTCAATCAGCACTTTTTCAGAACAGGTTCACTCAAGCCAGATGATTGGGGGAGAATAATAAGCGCTATCTCAGAGCTCTCTAATGCGCCCATTTATATTGACGACACACCTGCCCAAACAACCCTTGAGATGCGAGCGAAGACGAGAAGATTGATGAGCGAGGTTGACCTCGGTCTTCTCATCATAGATTATCTCCAACTTATACGCTATGAGGGAAGGGCGGAGAACCGCAATCAGGAAATCTCCGCTATCGCTCGTTCCCTTAAAGCTTTAGCAAGAGAATTCAATATACCCGTCATCGCCCTCTCGCAACTATCCCGTAGAGTTGAGATGAGAGAGGATAAACGTCCCATGCTTTCAGACCTGCGGGATTCAGGCTCAATTGAAGCGGAAGCTGATGTCGTTATGCTCATTTATCGCCCGAGCATATACGAGAAGAAGGAAAAGAAGTCAACTTTGGAGTTAGAGGAGGAATTGGAGGATAAAGGGAAGGAAGAGGTTGAAACGGTTGAGATAGATGTGGCAAAGCACAGGAGCGGTCCCACGGACATCGCGAAACTCCTCTTTCTTCCCGCTTACACTCGCTTTGAAGAAATTGAAACTCGTTACACAGAAGAAGATTATATCCCAGAGGAGGAATGAGCCTTGAAGCTTCTCATAGTTGGCGGAGGAGGAAGAGAACATTCTCTTCTATGGAAACTGGCGCAGGATGACCCCCAAGGGGAAAGATTCTCCGCTCCCGGAAACGCTGGGATGTCGGAGTTATCAACCTGCCTTCCGTTGAAGGCTGAGGCAATAACCCAGCTCGCCGATTTCGCCGAGAAAGAAAGAATAGAATTCACGGTAGTAGGTCCTGAAGCTCCCCTCGTTGCGGGAATTGTGGATGAGTTCAAGAGGAGGAACCTAAAGATATTCGGTCCCGATTCCCGGTCCGCTCTCCTTGAAGGAAGCAAGGTATTCGCTAAGGAGCTTATGTGGGAGCATAAAATCCCCACTGCATCCTTTGAGGTCTTTGATGAAGCGGAAAAGGCAAGGGAATACATAGAAAAGGTAGGTGCCCCTATAGTGGTAAAAGCTGACGGGCTATGCGCCGGCAAAGGTTCCATAGTCTGTCGTAGCAAGGACGCAGCCTTCCAAGCTGTTGAGGATATCTTGGAGAAAAAGGTTTTTGGCTCCGCTGGGGATAGGATTGTTATAGAAGAAATGTTGGAGGGAGAAGAGGCGTCTTTTATGCTTCTTTCAGATGGCGATTACCTTCTACCCCTTCAGCCCGCTCAGGATTACAAGAGAGCATACGATAACGATGAGGGACCAAACACGGGTGGAATGGGCTCATATAGCCCCGTTCCCGCTTTCCCTCCCAGCTTTCAGGAGGAGGTATTGGAAAAGATTGCATATCCCACTATTAGGGCAATGCAGGAGAGAGGAACTCCCTTCGTTGGTCTTTTATATATAGGGCTTATGCTGACGAAGGAAGGTCCAAAGGTTTTGGAGTTCAATGTCCGTTTCGGAGACCCTGAGACGCAGTGCGTTTTGCCCAGGATGGAAGGAAATCTCTTGGAAGCTTTGATAGCTTGCGAGGAAGGTCGCTTGAGGGAAGTGAAGATGAAATGGAAGGATGATAAGTGCATCTGTGTGGTTATTGCCTCCCAGGGCTATCCCGGGAAATACGAGACGGGTAAGGAGATAAAAGGATTGGAGGATGTGAGGGATTGTATCGTTTTCCATGCGGGGACGAAGAGGGAGGATGGGAAAATTTTAACGGCGGGAGGCAGGGTTTTAGGAGTTGTGGGAATGGGGAGGACATTTAAAGAGGCAAGACAGAAAACCTACGAAGCTATAGGAAAGATAAAGTTTGATAACATGTTTTATAGAAAGGATATAGCTAAGAGAGTGGAGGAGTAAGAAAGGAAAGGGCACATCATATTAACCTGTATGAGCAATTTAAGGCAATGCGGGTTGGCTTTTTCTCTTTATCTTCAGGATTATGACTAAACCTTCCCTCGCTCACAAGACCCAGTTAACATCTCCCCTTATTAATTTGGCTCTGGGTGGGAAGAGGTTGGAGAAAAAACTCATACCTTAAATCAGAAATTTACACTTTCTTTAAGGAAGGGTATAGAATAATAGACATTTAAACCCAAAGATGATAACATTCCATAAAAAACTGGAGGTGTATTCCTTTGGAGACGAAAGTTTGGGAAGACGAAATAGAGATCCCCACTTATTGCCTCGGCGACGAAGACCCTTTCCCTCCCTTCCAAAGAGAAGGGGATGATTCAATTTACCCCTATACGATGTTGGATGACATAACAGACCACAAGATAACTCGCTCCTATCACGCCGTATTCCTGGAAAACGAATATCTCCTCATAACCGTCCTTCCCGAGCTAGGAGGAAGGATTTATTCCGCCTACGATAAAATTAGCGGAAGAGAGGTCTTCTATAGAAACAATGTGATAAAACCCGCTCTAATAGCCTTGCGAGGAGCATGGATATCGGGAGGTGTGGAGTTCAATTTCCCTAAGGGTCATAGCACGACCACGGTTTCCCCCATTTTATACAAAACAAACCGTTATCCCGATGGGAGCGGAAGCGTGATTGTTGGGAATAGGGAAAGGTTGAGCGGGATGAAATGGCTGGTTGAGATAAAACTCTATCCCGATAAAGCTTACATAGAAACAAACATCGCTCTTTATAATCCCACATCTTTCCCCCATCGCTTTTATTTCTGGTCAAACGCTGCCGTTCCTGCCCATGAAAAAATGCAGTTCTTCTATCCTATTACCTCCGCATATTACGGGGCGACGACGGTGAGATTTCCCATAAATGAGGGAGTAGACCTCTCCTGGTATATAAATCATAAATTCGCCGTTGACCTGTTCGCTAAGGATTGCAAAGATGATTTCTTCTGTTCCTACGACCACTCTACCGATTTCGGCGTCGTCCATTTCGCAAATAGATTTGATGCCATCGGCAAGAAGTTCTTTACTTGGGGAAGTGCAGACGATGGACTCATCTGGGCGGATATATTGAGCGATGGCGATGGTCCCTATTGCGAGATTCAGAGCGGTAGATTCAAGGACCAATCCACTTACGATTTCCTCCTTCCCCATTTCCGGGAAAGCTGGAGGGAACTTTGGTATCCCATAAGAGGGATTAAAGGGCTCACGAAAGCAAACGAATTTTTAGCGGTTAATTTGACAAGGAAAGGAAACAAGATTTTGCTTGGGATTTGCCCAACTTCGGAAATCCCCTCTGCGAAGATAATACTTGAAGCAAAAGACGAAAGAGTTTTTGAAGCGGATGTTTCCCTCTCCCCTAACAAACCCTTTATAAAGGAATTTGCAGAATTTATAGGGGGTCCTCCCCTCACATTGAGGGTGATAGCGAATGGAAAGGAACTAATGGTTTTCAAGGAAGAATTGGAGGAATCTCGCTTACCTGTGGAAATGAAAAGCGAAGGGGCAACAAGTGAGGTTTTTTATCTTGAGGGTTTGGATAAAGAGCGTTTTAATTGGAAGAAGGAAGCAGAGAAGCTCTATCTAAAGGCGATTGAGCTGGACGAGGGTTTCTCGCCCGCTCATATAGCTCTTGCCAGGTTGTATCTTGAAAGGGGTTTGTGGGAAAAGAGCGAGGAACATTTAAAGAAGGCTTTAGCCCGAAATCCCCATAGCGGACCAGCCAATTTCTATCTCGGGCTTCTCTATAAATTCAGTGGGGAAAAGGAACTGGCTAGGGAGTTTCTCTGGAAGGTAAGGGATGGGGAATTTCTCCCCTTGAGTTATTATCATCTTGGGGAGATAGGTTTATCCGAAGGCAATTATGCACAGGCTGAAGAGTTATTCAAAAGGGCATTGGAGAAAAGGGCGGATGATGTTAGGGCGATGGTTATGCTTGCCATTGCTTTGAGGAAAAAGGGAGATAAAGAATCAGCGATTGAGATGATAAGAAAAGCCCTCAAATTTGACCCCCTTCATGGGTTAGCTCTTTTTGAGCTCTATTTACTTGAGGGAAATGAGGAGTTCAGAGACAGGCTCAGCCGAAGGGATGGGCTTCCCGTTCTGCTTCCCAATGGAGAGATAGGGATAACCCACGATTCGCATATCTCGGAGGCAGACGATTATCTTGAAATCGCCCGTTCTTACATCAATATAGGCTTTTGGGAAGAAGGAATTAAGGCGTTAGAGGAGTATTTGAAGGGAAGAGCACGGGTATATCCATTAGTCTATTATTATCTTGGTTTTCTTTGGGATAAAATGGGAAATGAGGTGCAAGCGAGAGAGTGCTTCAAAGAGGGAGGGAAAACTGAACCGCATTTCCTGTTTCCCAACGAGATTGAGAGCTTGTTTGTGCTTGAGACTGCTTTGAGATATAATCCAAGCGATGGCTTCGCCCTTTATGCGTTGGGGAATTTGCTTTATGCATTGGGAAGGGAAGAAGATGCTTTGAGTTTTTGGGAGGAAGCGAGGAGATATCTTTCCTTCTCACCCCTCTATCGCAATCTCGCCTTCGGCTATTGGAAGGTAAAGGGTGAGCTCCATAAAGCAGAGGAATTTTATCTCAAGGCAATTGAATTGGATAAGAATTGGCGTCTCTATTTGGAGCTTGATAGATTATACGCAAACAGAAAGGAGACGAGGAAAAGGTTGGAGTTTTTCCTTTCCGCTCCCGAGGAAGTGCGCGAGAAGAGCCAGGTTGTCGCCCGTTTAGCTGAGATATACTTAGAGCTTGGCGATTACGATAAGACGATTGAGCTTTTGATGAGCAATACATTCCGTCCTTGGGAAGGCGAAGTGAGGATGAGGCAGATTTACTACAGGGCTTTTGTTGAGAGGGGGAAGAAGCTTTTTGAGGAGGGAAGATATGAAGAAGCAATGGAAAGCTTTGAAAGGGCTTTAGAATACCCAAGGAACATCGGTGTTGGGAAGCCTTACAACGCGAAAGATGAAGAAGCTAAGGAGTGGTTGGAGAGGACAAAGGCAATTATAGAAGAAATGAGATGAGGGGAGAAAGAAAACAAAGGATGGGATAGAGAAGGGAAATTCCCAAAACTACAAGGAATGACGTCCCCCGATAATGAGAGAGTTCTCCCTGGAGAAATTTTCACCCTCAAAAATATATAAGACTATTTGCTCAGGGCTGTCAGGACTTTTTGTCTAACCAGGGAAGGAGTATATTCTTCTATCGGTTTATAGGCGACGGGCTCGCCGTTAACGAGTATCCCGGGAGCGCCAACAGCGGCGCGAGCCATTTCCACCCTTCCCTCTTGAGTATCTAAATTATAGACTTTCACTCCTAAAAGCTGGGGATATTTGTTTGCTAAGCCCCTGAGCTCGGCAAGGAGGGTATTTTGGTGTTTGTCGGAAGGGGCTATAAAAGCGTCAACGATTACCTTGCCGTTTAAATTGCCATAGCTCTCCGTGGGATGGAGCGACTGGAGGACACCAAGTGATGCAGGGGTAATCACCATTGATTCCTCTTCCCTGGGAAGAAGAGCAGAGTGGCGATGCTCTCCCATTTCCTCGCCAGCGGTGGGAAGCTTTTTCCCGCCAAGCGTTATGTTGATTATTCCAAGCAATCCTAAAAGAGCTAAAACGAACAGAACAGATGTCAGTGGGTCTCTTCTCATTATTAAACCTCCTTTTAAATAAATTATAGCCGAAAAGTTAACATGGTCAAAATCGCATAATCCCTCTTGTCATTGCGAAGAGCTAAGAGACCCTACCATCCGCAAGCAGAAGGCAAACGCTTTTAATTACTACCTATTAATCCAATCCCACCGTTATTCCCGCAATACCTATCCCCAATTCAATTCCCCTCAGAGTGGGAATAAAGCTAAGGCGAGCAATTGAAACATCGGGTTTGGGATTTTCCCATTCCCTAACGAGAAACCTCTGTACCTCTCCTCCTCTCCAGATTAACCAAGACATTTTTTCTGGATAGGGAAGGTCAAAACCTTGAAGTTGCAAAGCCTCCTTGCCATAACGAATAGGAATTATCTCCTCCGTCCCATCAGTATATTCCACAACAAATTTTCCCAATAGCTCGTCAAGTCTCCCACACAGCTCTGACCAAGTAACAAGGAATAGCGCCAAGCATTTCTTATACATCTCCATCTCCCATCTTCCCCTCTTTATCACCTCCTCGTATGAAACATCCCCTTCGTCAGATGACAAAACAAGGCGCAAGGAATCCCCCACTTTAAGCTCCGCCAATGCCTTCGCCTTGGATGAGGATGGTCCGTAATGGGCAGATATCACAAAACCATCTTGAGGTATTCGGGAATCTCCTACCCAGTCCCTCACTTCTATAACCTTGCCCTCCACGGCAACCACCTCTATCCCCCACTGATTCGTCTTCGTCCTCATCTCTTTATTATATCCCGGCGTATAGAGGATAAGCTCGTCCTCGCCCCTTTCCTTATCGATTCCATCTATAGGCAATCTCCTTCCACTGGGCAATTCCGCAGCAATCGTTATCCTCGTGAACCCACCGATTAAATTACCCTCTTCATCTAATATCGCGATTTTGTCTCCCCTTCTCAGCTCCCTCAAGGCATTCGCTTTATCGCTTTTTGGACCAAGATGGGCAGAAAGGACGAATCCCTGAGGCGGGATTGGCATATCTCCCACACCATAGTCGGATACATCCATAACCTCCCCCTCTGAGGAGACAGCGACCTCCACTCCATAGATGTTAGTTCCTGTGCTCGTGAAGGGAGCGGTATATAAAATGAGCTCTTCTTCGCCTCGCCCTCTATTAATCCCGTCTATTTTCAACTTAATCCCGCGGGGCAAAAGGACAAATTTCACCCGCTCGGGATTCTCCAAAAGCTTCTCTTTGCCTTTCCATGGAGGGATGAGAAAAGGGGCGCCGAAATCAAATGGTATGCCATAGTGTTGCTCGGTGGCTTTGTCGATATCCTTTGGAAGGGAAAGAGAGACAATTTTGTTCTCCGCAGGGCGTATGAGGAGGGCTTTTGAGGGATATGTGAGTCTTTTCCTACCCCAATAAAGCCTTTCTGTTATGTTTAGCGCCTTTTGAGAGATATCCCTTTCGGGAATCGTTCCCTCTGGCGCAGTTTGAGGATTCCAAGTCGCCCAAGCATAAAGGGCGGGAACGGGAGCAAGAGAACGCATAGTGTAGCAATGGGGAGGGTCAGCCCAAATCGTTCCCAATGTGGGAGCCTTTCTATCTCTGGCATAGCGAGCGAAGCTAAAGGGAGTTTGCCATGGGCTTGCCCAAACCTCAAATCCCTTCTTTTGAAGCCAATCCAAAGCGGGATAGGAATCCAAAGGCTCATAGAACCAATAATCCAAAATAACATCCTTAGGGATGAAGTCTAAAGCCCTGTATGTGTTGTGGGGTGGACCACCATTGGCTGGACCTATGGGAGCACCGATTTCCTTTGCCAAATCGGGTGAGAAAAGCATATCGTGCCAAATTATCATCCTTATTCCTCTTTGCTTGAGGAAATCGTTTATCTTGGAGATGTGGCGAGCGAGAAGTTGGGCGCTATCGTATCCCTGACTGGAAAGCCATGAACATAACTCACCCGCCTCATCCATCCCGCAATGAAACCACTTAATTGGTCCGTAAATCTCCAGCATCTCGCTTAAGATAGAGAAGACAAATTTATCGTAAACTTCCTCATTTTGAATCATAATTCCCCCGTGGTCGGTGTAGGGAGATTTCTCGTATGCTCGTTCAAGATGGCCGAGCATATTTAGGTAGCCAATTGGCTCAAGTCCGAGACTCCTCGCATAATCAATAACTGCCTTGGCTTCCTTCTTTGAAAATCTCGCCCCTCTTGCTATAGATGGGTCAAAATCTAAAACCACTTGTGGTCCGAATTCAACTGCCACATAGCGAATTTTAAGGGACGCAATCAGCTTTATCATCCTCTTGAACTCTTCAATATTTGATGTCCAGGCACCTTGAATCATAAATGCGCGGAAATTGTCCTCCGGATAATCCCTTATTTTCATTTCCTGAACGAGCCAACCATTGGGCGTAAGAGCAAGGGAATTGGAGAGGATTTGGAGGAGGGAATGAACAGCCCAGAAGGCGCCCTGTTCGTCGTGGGAGGAAAGCTTTATTTCTCTGGAATTTATCTCAATTGTGTATTCCTCCTCTCTTTTGAGGCTGCGAAGGTCTATATTAAGGGTTATGAGGGTTTTCCCCTTTGGAGAGACGGCATTGGCTCCGAAGAGGTTTTTAAGCTCGTTGGAGAGGAGGTTGGTGGGGCGTTTGAGGGTAGCGGGAGCGGAAATTCTGAAGGGAAGCTGAAGTAGGCGCTTTTGGGGGAGGATGGAGATTTGGCGAGGCGGAGGGAAGACTGGGAAATTTTGAGACCGAGCGGAAGAGATTACAAGTGAAAAAGGGAGAAGCATAGCGAAAATTCTCATAGCGAATAAATTGTAAAGGAAATATGTCTTATTTGCAATATAAATAAAGTGGAAAAGAATTTCCAATAATATTCAGCTCAGATATGAGAAACGGGGCGGGTTCCCTTAAAGGGAGCCCGCCCCGCCAGGGCAAGGGAACAGGCAAGGAAGGCAGCTTGCTGTTCAGTTCTATTAGACTATAGAACCGAAAAAATGTTACATATCTTAAACTATATTTCCTCCATTTTTATTAAATTTCTATTCTCTTCAAAGGGTATGAGGGGTTTTAGGACAACCATTACCTTTTGGTCAATTCTTATGTGGAGAATGAGTTAATAGCAAAAAAATCTCTTTGAGATTGCCACAGACTTTCCTTTAGAAAGCCCTTGCATCTATGGGTATAGGTTTTTAGGAGCTAATCGCAACTAATACATTTAAATCAATTCCTATCGCTTTTTAAAATTTAAACTTTGATATTTTATAGAGACGTACATTTTCCTTCATAATATGTTTCTTTCTTCTACCAAGGTTTTATAAAAATTTAGACTTTATTTCGCCATTTTAATCTCGTCTCCTTGTCTTTCTGCTTTACCAGAAACCTTTACCCATGGAAGCAATGACAAAAGCAATGATGCCAGCCTGTGGCTGGCATCATTTTTATCAAAAACAAATTTTTATTTTTGTAATATAATCTAAATAAGTCCATGTTATTAAGGAGGTTTTGTTATGAAGATAGGCATAATCTCTGATACACACGACCATCTGGATAACATCAAAAAAGCGATGGAATTGTTTAAAGAAGAGCAAATCAGCTATCTCATCCACTGTGGGGACTTCGTCGCTCCCTTCACCCTTCCCCTCCTCTCTCAACTCAATATCCCCTTCTTAGGAGTATTCGGAAACAACGACGGCGAGAGGTTGCTTTTAAGAGAAAGGGCTAAAGATATAGGTGAGATTAAGGTTCAACCGGCTTTTCTGGAATTGGAGGGAAAGAAAATCGTCGTTATGCATGAGCCAGCTTTACAAACCGCATTAGCGAAGAGCGGGGAGTTTGATGTAGTATTAGTAGGACATACTCATAAAGCGGAGATAATAGAAGAAGGTAGAACATTGATAATAAACCCGGGCGAATGTTGCGGCTGGCTGACGAACAGGGCAACCATCGCCGTCCTTGACCTTTCTACGATGTCCGCCCGCCTCATAGAGCTTTAAATCTCCTATCTCTCCAAATCAACTTGCCATAAGGCTCTGAAAAATTAAACTTTAATTAAATGCTTTCTCATTTCCTCTCCCAAGTCGCACGCTTCATTACTGACACAATTGACGCAATGGGCTATGGCGGAATATTCCTATTGATGGGCATTAGCTCCTCGGGAATCCCCCTTCCATCCGAAGTCATCCTCCCCTTTTCTGGAGCTCTTGCGGGGAAGGGACGCTTCAGCCTTTTGGGAATCGCTCTTTTCGGGGCATTCGGTTCCCTCGGCGGAACATTTGTGCTTTACTTAATCGGCAAGAATTTCGGCAGAGCTTTCTTCATCCGCTACGGCAAGTATCTCTTCGTCTCTCACAGGGAAATATCACTCGCGGAGAGCTTTTTTCGGAAATACGGCTGGCTCGCCGTTTTCCTGGGACAACTTCTTCCTTTGATTCGTACCTACATCGCTTTCCCAGCGGGGATGGGAAAGCTAAATTTAGCCGTTGTCGCAGGCACCAGCTTCAGCGGTTCCTTCATCTGGTCCTTTTCCCTCGCCTCCATTGGCTTTAAATTGGGTGAAAATTGGCAGAGGATAGAACCTTTTTTCCGGGAATTTGATTATCTCGTCCTCGCGACCATCCTTTTGCTGCTTCTTTTCGCCATCTGGCTTCGCCTTAAGGGGAAAAAGAATGAAGAGCGATAAATCCCCTCTAATCTCTGTCGTTATCGTCAACTGGAACGGCGGTGAATATCTCCCTCGCTGTTTGGAGTCCATTTATGAGCAGGGAATTGATTTGGAGGTCATATTGGTTGATAACGCCTCAACTGATGGGAGCGAGAAAAAAGCAAAGGAGCTTTTTCCACAAATCAAGCTAATCCAAATGGGAGAAAATAAGGGGTACTCAGCGGGATGCAACGCCGGGGTAAAAGAAGCCAAAGGGGAATTTATCCTCCTCTTAAATCCCGATGTCATCCTCCTTCCCAAATGCCTTCCCCGCCTGATTGATTTCGCCCAAGCGAACCCGCAAGCTGGCGCTGTTGCTCCGAAGCTCCTCAATCCCGAGGGAAGTCTTCAACCCTCAATCCGAGGTTTCCCCTATCCTCTTTCCCTCCTTCTCCTCCCTCTCTCCTACATTTTCCCGGGAAATAAGCGCATTTCCTCATATAGAATGACCTATTTCAGCTATGAGGAAACCGCTGAAGTTGACCAGCCCATGAGCTCTTGCCTCCTCGTAAGGAAGGAGGCTTATGAGGAACTCAGAGGGATGGACGAGAGCTTCCCTCTCTACTTCAACGATGTTGATTTCCTCTACAGGATGAAGAAAAAGGGCTGGAAGGTCTTCTTCCTTCCTGAAGCCAAAGCAGTCCACTTCCTGGGAGGAAGCACCTCCCTTCTTCCCAACTTAAAAAGGCTCTTCCTCTCCCATAAAGGATTGATAGATTTCTATCGCAAGCATTTCCCCCTTTATCTCCCTCTTGCCTATCTCTATCTCCTCGCTCTTCCGATTAGAGCTATCTTGCCGAGGAGGAAAGGAAGCCATTTCCTCGTTTTTCAGAAGATAAAAGGGAAAGGGGAAATTCCCCTCTCGGTTGTAATAGTTAATTGGAATGCAGGGGAATATCTTCCTCGCTGTTTGGCTTCCATCTTTGAGCAGGGAGTTGATTTGGAGGTCATATTGGTTGATAACGCCTCAACTGATAAGAGCGAAAGGATGGCGAAGAAGATGTTCCCTCAAATCAGGCTAATCCAAATGGGGGAAAACAGAGGGTATTCAGCGGGATGCAATGCGGGGATAAAGGAGGCTAAAGGGGAGTTCATCCTGATTTTAAATCCCGATACGGTTGTCTTGCCGGGAGCTCTTGCAAGGCTTCTTGAATTCGCCAGGGAGAATCCACGAGTAGGGATAATCGGACCGCAGATGATAGGCTTTGACGGAAAGGTTCAGATGTCTTGCAGGCGTTTCCCCTCCTACGAGACGGGCTTATTCAGGGGAACTTTCCTTGAGAGGCTTATGCCGAAAAGCAGGACGCTTTCCCGCTATCTTTTGAGCAGCTGGGACCATTCAACACCAAGGGAAGTTGACTGGGTTTCTGGAGCGGCGATGCTTTTGCGGAGGGAATTCCTCCAGGAGGCGGGATTATTTGATGAAACATTTTATATGTATTGCGAGGATATAGATATGGGCATGAGGGCGAGGGAATTCGGCTGGAAGGTGTTGTATTGCCCATATGCAAGGATAATGCACAGGATAGGTGGGAGTAGCGATAAAAAAGTAATCCCCATGTTGGTCAAATTCCATTTAAGCCATTATCTTTTCTTCCGCAAGCACTGGGGTTGGCGCACGAGCTTCTTAGGTGAAGCCTTCCTTATTTTCGGGCTCATTGCAAGGACATTCCTCTTAATCCTCAAGAATAGATACGATGTTTTTATAAATTTGCTCAGAGGAACACGTTAGTGTAGATGGCGTTCTTTCTATAAAACAAAAATCTGTCATTGAGAGCACACCGAAGGCGTGCGTGGCAATCCCTCTTTGGGGAAGGAAAAAAAACTAAGTTAGCCTCGCTTCCCCCTGCTCTGCCTTTCCAATATCTTCCTTGCTATCTTCCAGCGAAGGGCGTCAAGGAAATAACCACTATGCTTTTCCAAATAGTCCCCTATCATCACGCTAAAAGGTTGAATATCCCGCAAGAAAAGGTCTCGTTCCTTCTCTGGCAGAAGGCTTAAATATCGGGCGTCATCTATTCCCTCTCTAACACCCTCAAGGGCGAGCGTAGGGATGGGTCCATCGGGTGCAGGCAAGGCGTAATGCCAACCCGTATGCTCCCCTTTTATGGCGGACTCGTAAGGGTCGGCACCTCCGCCGGGCCATTGAAATGCCCATTGTGAATACCCTTCCGCCCCACATCGTTCAGTAAAGAAGCCGAAGACAAATCTATCAAGCTTCCCATACCAGCCAGTTGAACCGAGATTATAAAGCCATAAGCGGTCCTTGGATTTTCTCGTGTTTTCTATCATTTCGGGGGTTATGAAATTGTATACTCTCATATCAACGATTTCATCAAAGCGAGGTTGACCCATAAGATGCACTCCCCCATGCATGGAATTGTCAGTGACGGAGGTAAGAACTCCCGCCTCTTTTGCGAGACGATAAAACCTCAGGGCTTCCCCACGTCTCTCGGGACTATTCCCTATTTCGTCAACGCAAGCAAAGGCAAGAAGAAAACCCTGTTTCTTCGCCCATCTATCTATCTCTCTACAGGCATTGCGATAAAACTCACCAAAAGCATCAGATGGAAGCTCCAAACCGAACTCTCTGGAAATCCAGTACGAATGAAGCGCCTCCGCTCCCGGATATTGAAGGGGAACCTTTGGGGAGAATAGGCGAGTCTCTCGTCCTATTCTAAACAAGTCATCAAGGGAATAAAGGGTATGCCCCCAGTGGTCCTTTTGAAAATCGTAAGAGATTCCTCCCTCCACCTTGCTCATCTTTGGCATATTATAAATGGAAACCATGTTGCAACCATACTCCCTAAGCAAAATGAATTGCTTTCTTATTTGTTCCAACACGGAGGAGAGGTCCTTTGAATAATAGCCATTCCAGCGTGAATCCAATGACCACCAGAAACCATATCCCTTTTGTGGTGTTGGCAGCCTTATCGGTAGAACCCTTAAAAGAAGCCGTATGCTCGTTAATTCACCGGAAGCGGGAAGGATTTTTATTTCCCCGAAGTAGAAACCGGGAGGTGTATTTGGGGGAATGTATATATTGAGATAGAAAGTGCGGGTGTGTCCTTCATCTATATCAATCTCATTTATTCTCTCAAGGAAGATTGGTAGCCGCTGAGGAATGCGAAGGACCCTTATTTCTATGTTTTTAGAAGGTATGCTCGCTTTCTCTCCCACCAAATCGCTCGCGATTATCCGCAAAGCTTTAAGTGGTTTGAGCGCCCACACCGAGATTGTAGCTGGTTCGTATTCGCCAGGGGAAGCGAATATACGGATTGTATCCAGGAGCTCTCCGGGACGGGGTCTTGCCAAGAGGGAAACACTCTCAAGATAATGCCGGGAGAAGACAACATATCCTTTATTTTTCCACTGAGAGATGTCAATGTCAGGGCTGAGAATTTCCGATTGGGAGGGAATATTCTCGGGAACGCTCTTGGGAGCCACTGCGCCCATCGCTTGGAAGGCTGGCGGAACAACAGCGTCTGAGGAAGTTTCTCTGGGCTTAGCACTTCCCTTTTTCGCCCCCTCCCACGGGCTCTTCAGTATCTCAATTTGCGATTTGGTCTGCTCCAAAAGCTTGCCGTCGGCACTAAACAGCTTGGCAGTTATTAAATAGTTGCCCTCCGACAATTTTGCATTCAGCTTTAAGCCATAGATTGCCGTTTTGGCTGGCTTCTGCCAGCGGAAGATGGGTTTCCCCTTGCTGTTAAACAGGGCGAATCTCAAAGATAATCCCTCTCTTTCCCCTAAATTCACATAGGTCTCAACTGGAATTACATTTTCATCCTGCCAAATAGCATCCTTTAGAAGGCGCAATTCCAATGGAGGATTGTAGATTTCCAAATGTAAATCATCCAAGAATTGAACGGTGGGAACAATATCGGGAGAAATTGAGCAATGTAGGTCCATACCAGTGATGTTTTTCCCGGGGATTGTGCCAATTGCTTGGAATTTAACCCACACGCCTACTCTACCCAGAACGGTGATTTCAAGCACATCCCCGAGAAATGCGCTATTGCCCTTCTCATCTATGCCGAATGTGCGTAGTCGCATATGTATGGGACGCAGAGCTGTCCCCTTCTCAATATATACCCAACCGGATAACATAACCCTCTTCCCTTTATAATTCATCAGCTCGTTGGATATCGCACCATTGAACACTAAAGTAACTTCCTCTCCAAGCACGGGATTGGTATTTATCTCCATAGATTGACTACCCCTTTTAGCTCTTTTATCTGATAAATGTATGCACTGCTTGATATCCTTATCCCCTCTTGGATAAAAAGCGAGCGACCAGCCTGAAAGCTCCTTCCCTTCAAAATCTCCATTCAGAAGAAAGTCTTTGCCCTCCGCCCAGAGGATGGACAAGGCAAATAACAAAACGAGGATAAAAGCCAACACCCTTTTCATAGCCAACACTACCTCCTTCAATTTTAATGTAAATCCTCCTTTCTCTTCTAAATCCGCTCAATCATTAGGATTGAAAATCCCCTCTCGGCGGGCAAATCAACCTCAAATTCCCTCAACTCTCCCCTATTTATCTCTTTACCCTCCATTAAATCAACCACTCTTACACTCCCTAAAGGCTTGTTTATAACGATTCTTGCCACTTTATCCTCCCTTTTAACTTCATCAGGGTCTATTACATAGCAATAATATTTGCCATTCCTCTTAAAAGCACTGAGGAAAAATTTGTCCGTTTGGAAAACGAGATGTTTCCTTCTCTCCTTTAATCGTTCCCTGAGGACTTTTGACGAAACTTTCTTATCAGTTCCTTTCCCTTCCCAAACCTCGTATAGATTCGTCGTGAATAGATAGGGGAAACGGGAAAGGGTTGAGGTTGAAACATCCTTGGGAAGGAAGGGGACAATGCCGTAGGGAGTGGCAGGTATATACCAGAGAGGATGGCTGGGATTATAGGCGAACTTGAAGAAATATTCATCAGAGAATTTCCCCTCATCGTCCACACGATAAGTGAATATATCGCCCTTCTCCCACCTTCCCATAAACATTCCATCTTCGCTAATAAACCAAGCGTCTTTATCCGTCAGCTTTAAAGCAACAGGGGAGAGGGATAGAAGTTCCTCCCTGCGTGGGATGTTGATAATCCCTTTATCCACCATTTCTATGAAAGGCTTTATCGCCTCATTGAATTGGCGGGAAGGCTTTATCTCTTCTCCTTGTAAATCAACCAATATCTCCGCGCCCTCAAACTCGAAGTATCTCGCTCCAAGGCTCGCATTCGTGAGTATGAACCTCAATACCAAATTAGGAGGCATGGCCCTCAATAGCTCTCCCATATTCTCATCGCCCCTTAAGCCCATCTCCTTCAAAAGTTGCTGACACCATGGCTTGTTTATTTCTTTACACATCTTCGCTGAATCGTGCCAGAACCAATTCTGTATACTCGCTCCCCATTCATTCGCCAACCCACTATGCCAGATGCCGAGGACAGCCATTAAGTCGTATATCTCACCCCTCGGGTCATTGGATTCCGTGCCAGGTACGATTGTCCCCTTTGTTTCCCCGTTGAAGAAAATCTTGAAGAGGTCGTTGTAAAGCAATATCCCCCACCAGCCCTTGCCGTAGGCATAATGCCAAGGCCAGGAGGTAATGGGACCATCGTGAGCGTGCTCAAACCACATTAACTTTTTGTTGTATTTCTGAGTTATCTTTATATATTGTAGAGCGGTGGACCAGCAAAGGGGATTGATTAGAGTGCCGGCATCGTAGGATTCACCGAAGACTATTCCCCTGCAGAGCTCTCCTGCCGATTTATAAACAGCCTCAAGTGTATCGGGATTTATGGCTGGTCCCATCGGAGGATAGACGGCGAGCCAGAAGGGGATTTGGTGCTGCTTAAAAACATCTATGAGATTCAGGATGTTCTCCTTTCCCTTGGTCATAGCGGTTTGTTCTGGAGAGTATTGAGCGAGTTTAGAGGGTGGCCAAACCTTCTCAAAATCCTTCATCTCATAGACTTCCAAGAGGAGGGCGGAATCAACAGTTTTGCTGTCGGTTCTCAAAGCGTTCCAGATTTTCAACAAGATTTCCTCATTAACCCTCGTCTCCCCATCAGCAGTCTTGTAGAGGAAGGGACCGTACATATGATAGATAAAATGAATTTTCTCTGTGTTAAGCATTTGACAATCCCCATTTACTCCCAAAGAGATAGCGAAAAGAAATGAGAGAGATATAAGAAGGGAACGATAATCGGTTAAGAAAAATTTAAACATCCATAATCGCCTCCTTCATTCTTTCTCTATTTTAGCAAGAGATACATCCTGTTTAAGAACTTAAAAACCAATTAAGGAATTTGCAACGAGAAAAATAGCACTCCCTCGCTCATTAGAAAGGAGGAAAGGTAATGGGATACCCAAAAATTAAGTTAGCTAATTAGAGGCTCTCAATCTCTTTCTTTATCACTATAACCTCCTTGGGAGGGAGTTTGAGATGGAGATAAGCTTTGCCTCCCTTTATCACTGGCTTTATCTCCTTCCCCTCTCCCACATCCCAGAAACGAGCTCCCTTCTCGTATTCAACCGTCATTATCTCGCCTTCAACTGTGAAGGGATTGGTGTTGTAAACCGTCCAAATCACCTTCCCCTTACCATCCTTTTTCTCGGGGAATTTATTCGCGAAAACTCCTTCAACAAGAGTGGGGACAAGAGGCTCGGGATAGAGGGAAGTGAAACAATCCAAGTTCTCCTTCACAATTCTATGATACTTCTTTATATAATCCCTTACCTCCTCGCTGAACCATTCCTTCATTCCCTCAAGCCATATCCCTTCCCCATTGAATAGAATCCTCTTCACCGCCTCAACATTTGAGCCCAAAGGTTGGTCGCAGACGATTATCTCAAATGTTTTGAAATCGGGAAATACGAAACGATAGAGGTTTAGATGATGAGGCGATAATTCATCGTTTATCGTTGAAATGGCATAGGTGAAGCTGCCATCCTGATATTGGCTCGTCACATCAATTGGACTTTCCTCTGTGTAGAGAACCACATCGTCTCCCAAAGCCTCCCTAACTGCCTTAGTGGTAAGTAATTCCCCTCTCACGGGGGAACAGGGAATGGAATGATTATGGGATTTGTTCCAACAATGCCTTGCCTCCATAGCAAAGCCGAACTCGTCTATGTAATATCCCTTAGCACCTGTTTCCCTTTTAACTCTCGCATAGGTCTGAGCGAGATATTCCCGCCAGGCGGGAAGGCAAGGACACATATTGTAGCTGGGGGCGAAGAAAGGCATAGGATTTCCCTTCTCATCCAAAATCTGCCATTCCTTGCCCTTGGTCTTCCCCAAATTTGATTGGGGGTCAACTAGGTATCCCTCAATATACAGCCCCACGGGAATCCCCATTTCATGAACCTCTCCTATCGCCTTTCTGAAGTTCTCCACCCCACCCAACCCTTCCCAATGGTCGTAATCGCCAACCCGACCGAACTCCTGCGTCCAAGCCCAATCAAAGATGTGGAGATAATCAATCCCGCCAAATAGCTTCTCGTCCTCACTAATCGCTTTCCCCATCTGGAAGACTTTTCTCTCGGGGTCGAATATTGGGCTCTTAGTGGGCAATTCAAAGAAGAGAAATTGCTGGCGGAAATTGAAAACCTCCCTGAACCATTGCTTGCGAGGAACTGCCGGCTTATACCAGCTCTCCTTCCATTCAATATAGGCATTCAGCTGGCTCTTCCAATCCCCTCTGTTGAACCCGATTATCGTTTTGGGGAGGACAAGGCTTTCACCAGGTGCTAAATCGCTCTGAAGATATTCAATCTCCATATCCGCCTTTGAGTCCTTCTTCCTAAGGATGAACCACCTGGGCGTCGCCGATAAATCCTCCGTCCTAAGATAAACCCCGCCTCCATTCCCATAGGAGAAAATCCCCATAATCTGAAGGGGAAATTGACCACTATAATAAGAGCGGAAGTTCCAATCCTTATTGTTAATCGCCCCTCCCTTACAAGGATAGAAATAATATGTATCGGTTGGGGAGGCGCCCAAATCAACTTCTCTGAGAATGGGGAAATCCGGTGAAATCTGGATGGTCTCTTCACCCGAATTTGTGAATCTGAGGGAAAATCCAATCTCTCCCTCTTTATTTCTTTCAATTTCCAAAAGACATTTTAGAGCTATTCCTTCTTCTTTATATTCTCCTCTTATCTCTACCTTCCCCTCTTTTTTAACCTCAACTATCCTGAACTCATCCGAGCTTATACTCCTATCGCCAAGCTTGAGGGTGAAGATGGGTGTTGAGGAAATCTTCAACTCTTTGAATAACCAATTGTTTCTTATGTTTTCCCATATTAACCCCTTCTCCAGATTCAAAGTGATGCTTCCCTCCCGAATCTCACAAATCAAAGAACTGCCCTTTAAAATATAGGATGGATGGCGAGGGGGAAGCGATTCCTTCACTTTTGCAGAAGGTGGGGATTTGAGGACGAGGGAAGCGCTCGCGGGTCCGGGCTCCGTGGAGGCGCTGAGAGCAAGCAGGAAATATGTCGCGTTGTTCATCCCGTTTATTATCCACAGCTCCTTAACCGGCTTCTTAACGGCGATTGAATAGACATCTATTCCCTTAATCACTTCATATTTCCCGCTTCCAAGACGGAAGGGGAATGCCTCATCCCAATCTCCGTCAGTGTAAATCAACCTCAATTTGAGCCTCTCAATTTGTTTTATCTTCTTCATCTCACCGCCGCCGAAGCTCGGCTCCTCCCATCTGGGCAAGTCGGCGGCTAAAAGGAGATAAAGCTCTTTGCAATTGGAGAAAGAATTTAAGGGAATTCTCAGCTCGCCTTTCTGGCGGGAAACGGGAAATGTTTCCCTCCTAAAGAGCTGAAAATCCGCTCCTTTGATAGAAAATATATCGCTTTTGAACCAATCAGCTAAATCAAATCTGCTCTTGATTTCCTCAATCTCCCCATCGCCCACAGGGAGTCTGAGGGAAATAAATCCCTTCCCTATTCCCTTTCTTTCCTCATAGGGGAGGACATCTTTGAGATAGAATCTCGGCTTCTCCGTGTGGAAGGAAATTTCTTCAATCTCGATCTCAGCTGGTGCCGAGCCTGCCTGAACTTGAATAGCCAATGTGTTTATCTCGCTTATTTTGACTTGAGCTGAAATCGTGTGCCATTCACCATCGGCATCAAGGGAGGATAAGAGCAAAGCATACTGCTCTTCTGGCGCCTTGCCTCCAGGAGCATTTGCCAAATAGAGGAAGTAATCATTGAGGGGATTGATGTTCTTAGCCCTATATCGGACGCTGACCCACTTGTATCCCCTGAAGGTTTGGGGTAGGCTCAATGACCATTTCATCCCCCTTCCCACTTCACCCACATAGAACAGCGTTCTCTCTTTCCTCTTGACACCATAATCCTTCGCAGGATTGCCTAGCCAATCTCTATGAGCTCGCCAGAGCTCGGGCTTTATATCTATATTCTCCGATTTTCCTTCTTTCAATTTAATCTCTCCTTTCGGAGGTTTATTTGTGAATGTGATATTTTTGATGTAAAGATGAGCGTTCTCCGTTTTGGCTTGGGTTTGGAGGGCGATTTGATAGATGTAGGGACCTCTACAGAAATCATATAGGTCAATTATAGCTGTATGCCATTCACCATCCGCTTTGAAGATTTCATCGGGAGGAAAGCGGATACCATCGGGGTAGCCATCGTCAAGCCAGAGGATATAATCGCTTACTTGGGGATTGTAATTCAGGCAGAGATAATCAACGATGAGCCAACGATTTGCAGATACATCAATATAGAGATTCCTCTTCCATTTCATTCCCTTTCCTGCCTCCCGAACGAAAAAATCCAAGGAGCCATCCTCAAGCTTACTGACGGAGAATTCTCTTGCGGGATTGCCAAGCCATTCAGGCATGGGCTTCCAGGAAGAGGGTTCAAGCAGGCTATTGGCGAGGAGAGGAGGAATGAGGATGAGGAAGAGGAGCAAGGATTTGGCTTTTTCAATCATTTTAAATCTTTCTTCGCCTCCTTGAGAAAGGTTGTAAATTTTTTTAACAGAATTTGGGAGATTAAGCAAGGAGATGCGGAGTTTTTTGCCCTTTCGAGCTCACCTTAGGCTAGCGAGGCAATCTCATAAAGATACCAACAAACATTGGATTCGCTCGGCGCAATGACAGAAAGGAATTTGAAATCAACCCTTCTCTATACTCGCGAAAATCCCCCTGAGAAAAGCAATATCTTTCCTCGTCTGCTCTATTACCTCTTCAACTGGCAAATCGTATTCGCTGTGAATGGAGAAGGGACCATTGAAACCAATCGCTTTGAGACAACGGATAAATCCTTTCCAATCCACCAATCCCTCCCCCAATGGGACAACCTCAACCCTCCAACTCCAATCCCCTCCCTCCCTAGGAACGAAAGCCAAATCCTTCGCAGCAACCATAAACAATCTATCCGCAACCTCCTCCAAATTCATCTTCCATCCCGCATAACCACCCTCGATCGTCGCATGCCCTATATCGTAATAAACACCAATCCATTCCGGGTCGCAATCCTCTATCATCTTAAGAATATGAGGAATGGAGGCACCGAGAAAGTCTCCCGAATGATTATGATAACCGCCCTTTATCCCCAATTGCAAACATAGAGGCTCAAGGCTCTTGAGCTTAGCCTTTGCCTCAGCGATATCTCTCCTCAAATTTCCGAATCCGCTGTAGAAGAAATAGCCGAATTTGAAATACTTTATGCCGAGCTTCGCGGATGTCTCAAGAATCTCCCTTGCATAAGGACTATCAATGCTCGTTATATTTGTCGTTATCATCGTGATTTCAACGCCGTTCTCCCTCAATGCCTCCACCGCTTCAGGAAGCTTATCCTTCGCCTCCGCCGGCTCTATATGCCCTCCTTCCCTCACCGTCAAATCCACTCCATTAATCCTTAGCTTCCTGAGCGCCCTACCCAATTCCTTGAAATTCAAAGCCTGGAAATGTTTGCTGAAAACACAAATCCTCATTCCTTATCCCTCCTCTTCAAATTCCAATAGCTCTTCCTCAACTTCGGGATAGAGCTCGTCTATCTGTTTCTGAACTTCCATCGTCTTCTCAATTGCTGATACCATTCTGAAATAGGTGGAAGTCCTTCAAGATATGGTCCCTTATTAGTTTTATTAAAGGTAGCTCACCTAATCCGTAAACCCTCTCAAAAGCTCGTTTGGCGGCGAAGGTCAAAAAGGAGAGTGTGCCGGCTGCGGGGTCCAGAACAGTTACCTGCCCGCTTGCGAATCCATCAATCATACGGAATTCCTGAGCGAGGATTTTCTCTATGGAGCGAACGATATAAGAGACAACTGGCTCGGGGGTATAATAAACTCCCCTTCTCTCCCTCGTTTCAGGGTCATATTGGGCAAGGAAAGTCTGGTAGAAATGAACGATAGGGTCATCTCCCTTCCCTTCGTGGAAATATTGGTGGAGGATTTTGTCAACATCGGTTACAGCCAAGACATTTGCAATATCATCTATTATCCATTCCATTTGGGGAGGCAAATCGCCGAGGGAGATGAAGCGGAACAAATCCCTTAAAATGCCGATGGTCGGGGGAATGAAATCGTAGGCGAGCTTTCTATTCAAACTATTGGTTGCCCTTGTGCGGGCAGCGAAGAGACTGTAGGTTACGGTTTGGGAGTAGAGGTCGGCAAATTCCTCGGGCGAGATTCCCTTCAAGAGATAATCCCTGAAGGCAGAGAAGAAGCCATATAGGTCTCCTCTCTCCTCCTTGATCTCCTCTTTTAGTTGGTGAAGGACGATGTCCTTGAGGAAACGGGTTCTCTTAGCGAGCTCCAGAGCCAAGGCACGGGAATCCCTTACCTCTGGTAGGGAGAAAGAGAAGAACTTCTCAAGTAGGGACATGAATTCCTCTCTATTCTCAATGGGAGGAACGACATCAAGGTGGAGCATAAGGAATGGTCGTGCAATTGAGACTTTATCAATTAGTTTTCCGTTTCTATAGAGGCGGAATTCAAGGAAATTCGTCAATATAAGGTTTGGGAAGGTGCTGAGGTAGCGTTGCAATTGCTCGGTTGCTTCTACGAGGTCAAGATTTTCCGTTTGAGGGTTTTTAGCCTCAATATAGCCGACGATATTCTGGACGCCATCCCAGATGCGGAAATCGGGATTTCCGGCCTCGGTTTTCTTAGGGAGAGTAGTGATTTGGATGTTCTTTCTGCCCGATATGTTGGCATATTCCCGAAGAAGCTCCTCAAGGGAGGAATAATAGCTTTCCTCTCTTGCATCGCCTCTTGAAGCCACTTGGAAAATGTCATTTATATACTTTTTGAGAAAATCCATTTTGATAAATTTTAAATCGTATTCAAATATATGTTAACGAAGTTCTCGGGAAGCTTACGATTAGGATAATTTTTGGTTTAATCCGGTCTTGTCGCACGAAGAAATCTAAAGGCGCCTTACTGTATTTGGAATAAAAAATTAAAAAAGGAGTTGCTTTTCTACCCCTTCGCTAATTTTGCTACAAAACCTCAAATTCTCTAAAAACTTGCCTTTCTCCCATATTCATCTCTTTTTGCCTTTTACTTCCTTTTGGGTTAAAATATAAAAGGAAATTTCTTAAAGGAGGATAGGAAATATGCCCAGACGCTGTTATGTATGTGGAAAAGGACCTATTTTCGGCTCGTCTATTAGCCACTCCCATAGAGTGATTAAGAGAAAGTTCCTGCCCAATCTGCAAAAAATGAGAATCTTGACCGATGAGGGAGTCAAGAGGGTTTATATTTGCTCTAAATGCCTCAAGGCAGGCAAGGTCCAAAAAGCTGTTTAACCCCTTTTTCCCTCTTTAACCCTCTCTTTTAAACGACAGAAAGAGCAGATTTCACCAGTCGTTGGCTGACTGCAGAGGGCGCATTCCCTCAACTCCACATTTGCCCTGCTTTCCCACCTCTCCCTCCTTGCCAAAAACCCCTCATAAAACCTCCTCTTTATCCCAGGGTTTTTCTCCTCTATTTCGTTCAAAAATTCCTTTAACTTCAAAAGTGTAGCCCCTCTTGAAAGGGGACATCGTTCCTCCACTGGTTTTATCCCCACAGCTTGGGCGTAATTCGCCACATCCTTTTCATAAGTTAAGCAAAGGGGCTTTATCTTCTTCGTGAAACGATGGTGGGAGCGAGGAAGGACGGGAGATTGGCGAGCGAGGGAATCTAAATCCCAGCGAATTATGTTCCAAAATATTACATTGACCTCGTCGTCAAGATTGTGACCCGTTGCAATTGTTTCCACGCCATGTCGAAGGGGGATGGTGTTCATCAAATACCTCCTAACCATCCCACAGACCGAGCAGGGCTCCCTTCCCGTCCTTTTCCTTGCTTCCTCAATCGTTATACCGAGTTCATCTCTTAAATCAATGATACTCAAAGGGATTCCCCGCTCCTCACAGAATCTCTCGCAAGCTTCCTTGCTTGGCTTGCTATACCCTTTTATACCTAAATCTATGAAAAAACCCTGAACCTCGTAGCCCAATCTCCAGAGGATATCAAGAAGAGATAAACTATCCTTCCCTCCCGAAATCGCGATAAATAACTTCTCTCCCTTTTCAAGGAGGGAAAACCTCTCAATTGCTTCCTTTACGCTTTCTATTACTTTCTTTATTCCATTCAACCTTTCAGGAGTTTGAGCGCTATCTCTGCTCCTTTCTTTCCGGAGACAAGCATAGCCCCAAAGGTTGGTCCCATCCTCGGGAGGCTATGTGTGGTGGACACAGCCATACCCACAGCTATCAAGCCCGGATAGACCTCACCGGTTCTCTCAACTATGAGGTCCTCCGATTGCTCAACCCACATAGCCCCGTAGATGCCTGCTTTTAATAGCCCTCTTTCCTCCAATTTCTTCACAACGACGGCATCGTGCCCAGTTGCATCTATAACAACTCTGGATTCAAGGGCAATAGGGTCAACACAAGTAAGTAGTCTCGGAAGATATTGCACCGGTGTCCAATTTATCACAGCCCCAGCCACCCTCCCATCCCTGATGACTACATCATCAAAGGAAGTCATATTCAATATCTTCGCTCCCGCTTGGCAAGCGGAATGGATGAGCGCTGAACAAGCCCAGGGTCCATCAGCGATAAACAATCCCGGGGCAACCTCCTCGCATTTAACTCCCAGCTCCTCAAGCTCCTTCTGCCCCGGAGCCCTCACGGTTACCTTATTCATCAAGTAACCACCCATCCAAAACCCTCCACCCAAGTAATTGTTTCTCTCAACGATTAAAACCTTATATCCTGCCTTAGCTATTTCCCTTCCCGCAACCAGGCCACTCGGTCCGCCTCCAACGATAATGACATCGCTCTCTGCATATTGCGAGAGCATCTGGGCGAAGCTCTCCACTATTGCGCGAGTTATCTCCTTTTCCGATACACTGCTGAAAATCCTTTCCTGCATAGTTCCTTCCTCCTTTCATAAATTTAATTTTCCATTTTAATTCAGAACTGCGAGAAGGCAAACTTAATTCCTTCCCACAGGAACAAGTTTTGAAACGTCCAAATTAACGATTTTATCCCTTTCATTCTACCCTTTGTCTACTCCTTCTGGATTTAGACTTCCCATTCTATAACCACGCAAATCCAAAGCTATATACCTAAAGCCTATCTTGGAAAGCATCTCCCCTATTTGCTTCCTATTATTCCAAATCTTCTCCATCTCCTCTTCCCTCACCTCTATCCTTGCCAACTCACCCTCCATATGGCACCTCACCCTAACATCACTTACACCAAGAGATTTTATGAATCGCTCAGCGTTTTCTATCATTTTCAGCTTTTCCAAGGTAATCCTTTCCCCAAAGGGTATGCGAGTTGCGAGACAAGGGGAAGATGGCTTATCCCAAATGGGGAGCCCGAGCTCCTTTGCAAGCTCCCTGACATCTTCCTTCTTCATTCCCGCCTCAGCCAGGGGACTCCTTACTCCGAGCTCCTCCTTTGCCCTCAAGCCGGGACGGTAATCTGAGAAATCGTCTGCATTCGTCCCATCAAGGAGAAAATCTATCCCTCTTTTCCTCGCCTCCTCCCAAAGTCTTTTATAAGTCATCCTCTTACATATGTAGCAGCGGTCTGGTGAATTATGGGATAAAAAAGATATATCCTCCTGGACTATGACTTGTTCCACTCCAAGCTTTTCACACAACGCCTTGGCTTGCTTGAGGTCTTCCTCGCTCTCAAGAGGCGATTTAATCGTTCCTGCCACAACATTCTCCCTCCCAAGAACCTCAATGGCGACCGCGAGAAGCGTTCCGCTGTCAACTCCTCCCGAAAAGGCTATCATAACTTTTCTCATATTCCCGATTATTTCCCTCAGCTTCTCATATGACATAGGGGTAGGAGTGAGGAGGGGTATCCTTTGGTAAGAGTTCTCTCGCTTCCTTCAACACATCCTCAAGTGTGTTGTTAGAGAGGAAATCCGCCACCTTTTCTCCTAATTTCTGCCACATTATCCTTGCTGAACAATTTGGGGCACGATGACAGTGTTTCTCCCCGTTTGGCTCAAGACATCTAATCAAATGAACCCTCCCCTGCATAGCAATTACTATATCCATCAAGCTTATTTCGGAGGGAGGTTTTGTCAACTTGAAGCCTCCCTCAGGACCCCTGTTGCTCTCTACAAGTTTGCCCAACCTCAATTTCCTCAGGATTTGCTCGGCATAATCCACGGATATCTCCTGCTCCTTCGCGATGACATTCGCCGAGATATAGCTTCCCTGCCACCTTGAGGCAAGGCTGAGCATAATACGAACTGCATATCTCACCATAGTGTTCAATCTAAGCGGCATAATCTTTCACCTCATTTACTATTATATAATATCAACTTTTTTAGTCAATAATTTGTCATTATTTTTTTGAATTTATATTGACTAAATTTCTCTTTTCGGGTATACTTCATAATAAGACAAAAGGAGGCGATTTCCTTTTGCGAGTTGCCAATGATATGACAGAATTGGTAGGTAACACTCCCCTCGTTCGTTTGAGAAGGGTCGCGATGGGAGCGAAGGCGGAGATTGTCGCAAAGCTGGAGTTCTTCAATCCCTGCGGAAGCGTTAAGGACCGTATAGGCGTTTCTATGATAAGGGACGCAGAGCTAAGAGGGATTCTTGATAAGGATACAGTTGTCATAGAGCCGAGTAGCGGTAACACCGCAATAGCTCTTGCCTGGGTATGTGCCTCAAGAGGTTATAAGCTAATAATCACCATGCCTGAGACGATGTCGGCGGAAAGAGTTAAGATATTGAAGGCGCTGGGTGCGGATGTCGTTCTTACTCCAGGGGAATTAGGGATGAAGGGAGCTGTAGAGAAAGCTTATGAGCTCGCTCAGCGCTATCCCAAGGCTTTTATTCCCGACCAATTTGCCAATCCAGCTAATCCTGAAATCCATAAAGAAACCACGGCGAGGGAGATATGGGAGGATACGAATGGGAAGGTGGATATAGTGGTTGGAGGGGTAGGCACAGGAGGCACCCTCACGGGAATAGGGGAATACATAAAGGGCGGTGGGTTAAAGCCGTCCTTAAAAATCATTGGAGTTGAGCCGGCGGGTTCTCCCGTTCTCTCAGGTGGTTGTCCCGGTCCCCATAAGATACAGGGCATAGGGGCAGGATTCATTCCCAAGGTGTTAAATCTTGATTATATAGACGAAATCATGTCCATTGAAGACGAGGAGGCTTATGAGATGACTAGGCGTCTTGCTAAGGAGGAAGGAATTTTTTGCGGGATTTCTTCAGGAGCAGCCTGCACTGCTGCGCTAAGGGTAGCGAAGAGGGAAGAGAACAAGGGGAAATTAATAGTCGTTATCTTCCCCGATACTGGCGAGCGATATCTTTCAGTTGAAGGTCTTTTTGAATGAAAGAACAGTTTGGAAGGAGGCGATAAGAGTTGAGAGAACGAACGATTGAGGAGATAAACGAGAAGATAAGGAAGGGAAAAGTTGTCGTCCTCACAGCTGAGGAGGTAATAGAGTTAGCTAAGGAAGAGGGATATGCGAAAGCAGCGGAAAAAGTTGATGTCGTAACGACGGGGACATTTGGTCCTATGTGCTCCTCAGGTGTCCTGATAAATCTCGGGCATACCGCTCCTCGCATCAAGATAACGAGAGCTTGGCTTAACGATGTTCCCGCCTATGGTGGACTCGCTGCCGTGGATATCTATTTGGGAGCTACCGCGATCCCCGAGAACGACCCAGCTAATACCGAATACCCCGGAGAATTCAAATATGGGGGAGGGCATGTTATTGAGGACTTGCTGAGGGGAAAAGATGTTCTTCTTTATGCCGAGAGTTACGGAACAGATTGTTATCCAAGGAAAGAACTGGAAACTTATATAAACTTGAAAACGGTAAATGAAGCTATCTTGTTGAATCCTCGCAACGCTTACCAAAACTACAATGTCGCGGTTAACCTATCAAACAGGACTATTTATACCTATATGGGCGTTTTGAAGCCAAATTTGGGGAACGCCAACTACTGCTCTGCTGGACAGTTGAGTCCCCTCCTCAAAGACCCCCTATATGAAACGATTGGTATCGGCACACGCATCTTCTTGGGAGGAGGGATTGGCTATGTAGCCTGGTGGGGAACCCAACATAGCCCCGCAGTTCCGAGAAATGAGCTCGGGATACCGAAAGTTTCCGCCGGAACTCTTGCCCTTATAGGCGATTTAAAGCAAATGAGCCCAGAATGGATTAGGGGCGCAAGCATAAGGGGCTATGGGGTTAGTCTTGCTGTGGGAGTGGGAATACCGATTCCTATTTTGAACGAGGAGATTTTCCGCAGAGCAGCTGCGAGCGACGAGGAGATAACCGCTCCCGTTGTGGATTACAGCAATGCCTATCCTAATAGAAAAAGTGAAATCCTCGCTGAGGTTACCTATGCCCAGCTGAAGAGCGGGGAGATTGAGGTATTGGGAAAGAAAGTCCCCACAGCATCGCTCTCAAGCTATTACAAGGCGAGGCAGATAGCCACGATTCTGAAAAATTGGATTAAAGAGGGAAAATTCTTCCTCACTCAGCCAGTTGAGAGACTACCGGGTCCGGAAAGCGGTATGAAGATGAAGCCCTGTGAGATTAGAAAACCTCTTATAGAGGAGATATGAAGCGAGGTGATGAGTAATGAAGGCGAGATTGGTCTTGAGATTCCCTCCCTTGCTCGTAGACCAACCTGTTGTCTACAAGCTGATAAAGGATTACAACCTCGTTTTTAACATTCTGAGGGCGGATATAACGCCAGATAGCGAGGGCTTGATGGTCCTTGAGATAGAGGGAGAGGAAAGGAATTTTCAGAAAGGTTTGAGATATCTTGAGGAAAAAGGGGTAAAGGTTCAACCCCTGAGTCAGGATATCGTGATGAGGGAAGAGCTATGCACCCATTGTGGAGCTTGTGTTGTCCACTGCCCCACAGGCGCGCTTCACTTTGATGAAGAGCGGCGCGTCATCTTCTCCCCTGAGAAATGCGTCGCCTGTGAGGTATGTGTTGATATATGCCCATTTAGGGCTATGGAGATAACGCTTGGCTAAGATGAACGAGAAAGCATTAACACTCATAAGCTACGGATTGTATGTGATAGGGGCTAGATTGGGCGAAAAGCTTAATGGTCAAATAGCCGATGCTGTATGTCAGGTGGCAAGTGAGCCTCAACTTCTTGCCCTGAGCAGCAACAAGAAGAACCTCACCCACGATATGATAAAGGAGAGCGGCAAGTTCTCCGTTGTGATTCTGGAAAAGGAAACCCCTCTGACATACATCGGAAGATTCGGCTTCCGCAGTGGTAGAGAAGTAGACAAGTTTGAGGGAATAAATTATTTCCTCACTGAAAGAGGGCTCCCCATCCCCACAGATTATGCCCTCGCCTATATTGAATGCGAAGTCGTGCAGGTAGTGGATGTGGGAAGTCACACGCTCTTCATAGGGGAAATCTTAAATGCGGATGTTCTAAAGGAAGGCGAACCTTTAACCTATGCCTATTATCAACAAGTGAAGAAGTGGAAGGTGTCAGAGGCATCTCCCACTTATCATAAAACATCTTAAAAGGAGGTTTTACAAATGAAGAAGTACGTTTGCTCAGTCTGTGGTTATGTTTATGACCCCAATGAGGGCGACCCTCAATCGGGGATTGAGCCGGGAACTCCCTTTGAAGAGCTTCCCGACGATTGGGTATGCCCCGTGTGCGGGGCAGATAAATCCGCTTTTGAGTTAGCGGATTAAGGAGGTTTTTATGACAGAAGGTTTTGACATGTTTTGTTATCAGTGTTCACAGGTTGCAGGTGGAATCGCCTGCACAAAGAGAGGTGTTTGCGGTAAAAGCCCCACTGTAGCTCGCTTGCAGGACAATATGCTCTTCGCTTTAAAGGGAATCAGCGCATATCTTTACCACGCGAGGGAGCTCGGTTATTCTGACCCCGAAATAGACGCCTTTATGGAGGAAGCCCTTTATACCACCTTAACAAATGTGAACTTCAATGCTCAATCCCTCGTCTCTTACGCCCTAAAAGTGGGTGAAATGAACATACGAACCATGAGACTTCTGAAGAGGGCTCATATTGAGACATTCGGCGAACCCCAGCCAAGGGAAGTTCAAACTGGCACTCGCAAGGGCAAGGGAATCATCGCCACCGGTCACGGACTAAAAGCCCTCCACGAGCTCTTAAAGCAAACAGAAGGTACGGGTATAAATGTCTATACGCACTCAGAGCTTTTACCCGCACACGGCTATCCGGTGTTGAATAAATTCCCTCATCTTGCTGGCAATCTCGGGAAAGCTTGGTTTGACCAACGCCAACTGTTCGCGAAGTATCCCGTGGCGATATTGGGAACCTCCAACTGCGTTCTCATACCAACGGAAGCTTACAAAGAGAGGATGTTCACTACTGGACCAGCTCGTCTTCCCGATGTCCCCTATATTGAAGGCTACGATTTCTCTCCGGTCATAGAGAAAGCTAAATCGCTTCCGGATTTAGAGGATGAAAAGGGAGATGTCGTTCTCACCACAGGGTTCTCAAAATCGGTGATTCTCACCTTAGCTGATAAGTTGAAGCAATTGATCAATGAGGGAAAGATAAGGCATTTCTTCCTGGTTGGAGGGTGCGATTCCCCTTTGAAGAAAGCGGAGTATTATAGAGAATTCGTTCAAAGGCTTCCGAAGGATACTATCGTACTCACTTTGGCTTGCGGGAAATTCCGCATAAACGACCTACAATTGGGCGATATTGAGGGAATTCCTCGCCTTTTGGATTTGGGACAATGCAACGACGCCATCGTAGCGATTGAAATCGCGGAAGCTCTCGCTAATCTCCTTGGGTTAAGCCTAAGCGAGCTTCCCCTCACTCTCGTCCTCTCTTGGATGGAGCAGAAAGCTGTGGCTATCCTATGGAGCCTCCTCTATCTCGGCATCAAGGGCATCTATTTGGGACCTATTCTGCCTGCTTGGGTCAATGAGGATATTCTGAAGGTGCTAGTAGATGAATACAAAATAAAATTGATAGGAGAGCCAGAGGAAGACATACAACAAATCCTGAAATCATAGGAGGTGAACTGGAGTGCCTCTCGGGAAGATAAAGGAAAACATTTGGTATGTGGGAGCGATTGATTGGGATAGGAGGCTATTTGACTCCCTCATTCCCTTACCAGAGGGAACGAGTTACAATGCTTATTTAATCAAAGGCAACGAGAAAACAGCTCTTATAGACACGGTTGACCCCTCAAAGGAAGATGAGCTCTTCAAAAATTTGGAGAAGCTAAATGTAGAAAAGATAGATTATTTAATCGCCAACCACGCCGAGCAAGACCATTCCGGCTCAATTCCCGCCGTTCTCAATAGATTTCCTATGGCGAAAGTGATAAGCACTCCAAAGGCAAAGGATATATTGAAGGACTTGCTCTTATTAGAAGACGAGGTTTTCTTAACAGTTGGAGATGGAGAAAGTGTTTCCCTCGGCGATAAAAACCTGAAATTCATCCACGCTCCCTGGGTCCATTGGCCCGATACAATGCTCACATATCTCGTTGAGGATAAAATACTCTTTCCTTGCGACCTCTTCGGCTCGCATCTGGCGACGAGCGACCTCTTTGCAGTGAAAAAAGACGAGGTCCACCTCTCAGCAAAGCGTTATTATGCCGAGATTATGATGCCCTTCAGAAATTTGATAAAGGGACACCTGGAAAAGGTGAGGATGTTAGAGCTGGATATGATTGCTCCCAGCCATGGCCCAATTTACGCCGAGCCCGACTTCATCATAAAGGTTTACGAGGATTGGGTTTCCGATGAAGTTAAGGACGAAGTCGTTGTCGCTCACATATCCATGCACGGTTCAACGGAAGCCATGACAAAATTTCTCGTAGATAAACTAATTGAAAAAGGAATAGGAGTGAAGGTATTTGAGCTGACCAATTCCGATATCGGAGCCCTCGCTATGGCTCTCGTTGACCCCGCTACCCTCGTCCTGGCAACGCCAACAGTTTTGGGCAGTCCCCATCCAAACGCAATTTACGCCGCTTATCTCGTCTCCGCCCTCCGTCCAAAGCTCAAATATGTTGGATTAATCGGCTCTTATAGCTGGGGAGGAAAAACCGCGGAAAAGATAAAGGAGATTTTATCCAACCTGAAAGTGGAGTTCCTTCCTCCCGTTCTCGCTAAGGGTTACCCCAAGGAGGAGGATTTCCAATCCCTTGAGAGGCTTGCCGAGGAAATTACAATCCGGCATAAGGGATTGAAAGGAGGTTGATATGAAGGCATTGATAATCAGCGCCGACAATTTTGAGGATTCCGAGCTTTTAGAGCCTTACAAGATGCTCAGGGAGAAGGGGGTTGATGTGGACATAGCGTCTTTCAAGAAAGGTGTAATCGTAGGGAAACACGGTAGCGAGGTAATGGCTAACAAAAGCTTGGAGGAGGTTAATCCAGAAGAATATGACCTACTTATCCTTCCGGGAGGGAAAGCCCCCTCCGCGCTGAGACATGATGAGAAAGCGAAGGAAATCACCAGGCATTTCTTTGAGAAGAGCAAACCCGTAGCGGCTATCTGTCACGGTCCCCAGATATTGATTTCGGCGGGAGTTATGAAGGGGAGGAAGGCTACCGCTTATCGTTCCGTTCAATCAGAACTGAAAACTGCGGGTGCGATTGTTGAGGATAAAGAGGTAGTCATTGATGGCAACCTAATCACCTCACGCCAGCCATCAGATATCCCCGCTTTCCTGCGAGAGATAGAGAAATATATTTAGCCAAAGCTTTGATGAGGGTAACATCTATATTGTTGTTATCCGCCATCTTCTTGTCCGTTATATCTATGGCACAAGTGAACATCCCCAATGCGAGCTTTGAGCTGTTGGATGAAAATGGCTGGGCTGTGGGTTGGATAAGGGAACCGGGTACCGATAAGAACATAGTTGAGATATCACAAAAGCACGCGAAGGAAGGTAAGCGGAGCCTTCATCTTATCTGTTTAAGCGGTCCCTACGCCGACGCATTCTCACCTCGCTTTCCCATAAAGCCATCCACTAAATACATTCTTCAGTTCCACTGCCATGGTGGTGGGAATGTCTTCACATTTTTCTACGATTCAGAAGGGAATGAAGTAGAAAAGGAAAGGAGATATTACGGCTTCTCCGGAAGGAAATTCTCCCAGAGCGCGGTTAGCTTCACCTCCCCTCAAAACGCGAGCTCTATGGCGCTTCTCTTCAGGGTTTACCCGCCAAACGGAGAAGCGTGGATTGACGATTTGTCCCTCCTTGAGCAGGATGGCAAGGAATATCTGGAAGTCCAAAATCCAAGCTTTGAGATTGTATTCCCCGATGGACTTCCCTGGGGTTGGAGGTTTGAACCGCAAAGCGGGAAAAACTTAGCGGAAATCACCGATAAAGTCTCCGTTTTCGGGAGGAGAGCCCTCCATTTGAAATGCTCGGCACCACCCTATTGCGACGCCATCTCGGCGAGCTTCCCCGTAAAGGGTGGAATAACCTACACTCTGAGCTTTTCCGCAATCGCTCCTCAAAACACTGGCGTCTTCGTTTTCGTCTTCAATGATAAGGGAGAGGAAATCGGGGCAGTGGAAGCGGATGCGGGACGTCATTTCTTTTTCCAAACCAAAGGAGAGGAGTTTGAAAGGATTAAAATCAAATTCACTCCCAAGGCAGGAGCAACATCTATGTATCTTTACTTCCGAACCTATGTTGGTGGCGAACTTTTCGTTGATGGTATACAGATAGAGACTGGAGAAGCAACTGATTTCTCAAGGGAGGAGAAACCTTTCTTGAAAATATTGTTGAATTGGCATGCTTTCACAAGAAGAGATAACATACCGGTTACAGCCCTCATACACAATCCTTCAAATGAACCGCTCACGGGCAAACTCATCCTAACGCTTAAAGACGAATACGACGAAATTCTGGATGTCCTTGAGATGAACCAGAGCGTTTCTGCAGGGGAATTGAAGGAAGTAAAGGCAGAATTGCGAACGGACAAGCTATCCCTTGGCTCCTATAAAATCACCCTCTCTTTCGCCTCTCTTCCCTCAGTTGAGGAGCGAATCTATATAGTGCCGAGGCTTGAAAAAGAGACGATAGGATTTGGCTTCTATGGTTATGTTTTAACTGGCGAGAGGATTCGTCGCTATGGCGAGGCGGATATATCATCTTCCTTAGACCTTTTAGCGAACGCAAATATGAATTTAATGAGCGTTTGGCTTCCCAATGAGAGAGAGAAATGGCTTGATGAGATGGCTAAGAGAGGGATGGGGTTCGCAGGAATAGAGGGAGCCCCTGTTTCGGCTCCCGATGAGGCAACCCAGCAGGATCACTCACTTACATCTGAGGGGAAAGTGCAGACCTGCTATTGGTCTCCAGATACGGGGAAGCCTCGCCTATCATATATCAGTCCATTGGCAAGGGAACTCGCGAGGTCTGAATTGGGGAATTCCTTTTTGAAGATAAGAGAGCATCCCGCGTTTTCGGGAAAGATTTTCTTCGGCGACGATTTCTTCATGTGGCGAGGAACGAGCTGGGAGGATATGAGATGTGGACCACTCGCCGACTACAGCTACCATGCAATCAAAAATTTCAAAGAGAAAACCGGTCTGGAAGCACCCCGATTCTCGCCAGAGCAACTAAAAAAGGTTACAGGCATAATCCCCGATAACGACCCTTGGCTCCTTTGGAATCGCTTTCGCTGTAAAGAGATATTCGCGGATTATATGAAAGTCGTTTGCGATACATATAAATCAAAACTGAACGCGGATACTCATCATGTGTTTGAGACCTGGTGGAATCCGGGATTCGGCATCTGCCCATCATATGAGCAGAGGATTCTAACATTGCCGGGCTATTATTCTTATCCCGCTTCCCCCTATATGCATATATTCGGTGTGGAAACAGTGAGATTGGGTGCGGATGATAAGGACATCTATATCATCCCATCTGCTCATAACAACCTCTGGGGGAAATGGTTTGAGGAGCGCTCGCCAGAATATGAGAGGGCGGTTTTCCATTCAATACTTGGAAGCGGAGGAAAGGGAGTGCTCTATTGCCCCTTCCAACCCGTTTGGGAATTTGATGAAGGGCATAAAGCTGTTTGGCAAGAATTTAGAAGGCAAGGAGCATTCCTCCAAAAATATGGCAAATTGCTTTACGCTCTCCGAAGAAAGAAAGAGCCGGTTGGCTTGCTTATCTCCTTCTCAACCGATGCATATCGCATTCTTGAGAGACCAAATGAACATTGCTTCAGGGTAGCGGGTTCCTTCTTCTCCCTCCTGAGAGCGCAGATTCCCGTGGAATTGGTGGATGAAGAACGAGTAGCTTCGGGCGATTTATCCCATTACAAAGTTATATACCTCTCCGATGTCTCCGTTTTGCCTCTATCTGTGGCTAAAGCTCTGGAGGATTTCATTTCAAAGGGGGGAATTGTACTGATGGATGATTTATGCAAAGTGGAGATAAAAGGTGCAAGGAAGCTTCCCTTTAATGCTTCCGTTATACCCATTGACGAAGATGATAGCCAAGATGGCAGTTATAAGATATACAACTGCCCAATTGAGCAATATTCCCAAGCCAAAGTTAAGGAAGCGGTAGAGAGGGTGAAACAAACATTTAAAGGAATAGTTGAGGAAATAGTTCAAACCGATTGCCTTGACATAGCTTGCAGAAGGTTCGTGGATGAAAAGGGGAACGAATATCTCTTCTTAATCAATCTAAATCAATACAAGACCACGCGCGCCAAGCTCTCATTCCCCAAGCAAAGAGAAGCGATTGATGTCTTCAGTGGAGAGAGATTCAAAAGCGGGAATTTATTGGAGCTACCACCAGCTGGCGCAAAATTGTTTTCCTTCCTCCCCTTGGCGGATAAAATGGAAATAGATTTGCCTTCGCGGATTATAGCGGGTGAACCAGCTACCTTAACGGTACTGCTTTACAACTCCGGGAAGCCCCTCCCGGGCTTAACTCCCCTGCGGATTACGGTTTTGAACGAAAAAGGGGATGTAGAGAGGGAATGGACTGGGTCATATGTGGCGAAGGAGGGAATTTTGAGAATTCCCCTTTCTTTGCCCTTGAATACCAAGGAGGGGCTTTGGAAAATCTTGGTTGAGGATTTGGTTTCTCACAAAATGCAGGTAGCTAAAACAGAGGTCATTCCACCCATCTTTATGGAAGTAGAGGAAATTGGTAAGGGCGATAAGAAGGAATTCAGGGTCACGATTAGGAACAACTCGGAAGAAGAGATTAAGGTGGAGCTGAACATTATATGTGATGAGTTTTTAAAGACCTCCTTGCCCTCAAAGGGAGAAAGTTTGAGCTTTCAAGCTGGGGAAAAGAGAGATTTAATGATAAAAGTTTCAGCTGAAGACGACTTCGCTATGGGTCCACAGGTTTTGTCATTCCTGATAAAGATAGAGGGGAAAGGCATCATATCCAAGAAAATATTCTGCGTGTTCAAAAAAGAGGAGGCGAAATGACTCCGTGAAAGCGCTTTTTCGTCTCATCTGGCTTCTCCTCGTTATAGCTATGATTTCTCTTACCGCCTTTGGCGTTAAAAGAGGAGAATGGAAGAAGGTCAAGATAAATGCGGAAATCATCTGCACCTCCTGCATCGGGCTTGGTAAATAATAGTAGAAAATCCCGCTATTGGGGATTGGAGAGATGGAGATTCCTCTCTCAGATCTCTGGGCTCGCAATCACTAACCTCTATTTTCTCCACCTCAGATGGCTTCCCTGCCCAGTTATGAACTGCTATGCCTGTCCTCTCGCCACTTTCGCTTGCCCCATAGGTTCTCTTCAGTATGCTATTGATGTAGGCTTCTTCCCCTTCTATCTCTTGGGTATAATCTTCCTCAGCGGGCTTGTTTTCGGAAGAATAACTTGTGGCTGGCTCTGCCCGTTCGGCTTCATTCAAGACCTCCTATATAAAATCCCCACGAGGAAATTCTCTTTACCTAAATATCTCTCCTACGGAAAGTATTTCTTCCTAGCCATCTTCGTCCTCCTTCTACCCTTCATCTTCCATCAACCGATTTTTTGCAAGATTTGTCCCGTGGGAACATTGCAGGGAGGTATTCCCTGGCCGATTATTGAGCCTCAATTTCGCTCGCTAATCGGTTGGAATTACTTCCTCAAGATAGCCATCTTGGTAGGCATCATAATTCTCTCAATCCTCTTTTCGCGTCCATTCTGCAGGGTGATGTGCCCTTTGGGAGCGCTTCTTTCTTTCTTCAATCGCTTCAGCTTTTTAAGGGTGGAAGTGAAAAGCGATGCCTGCAGGCATTGTGCTCTCTGCACTAACCGCTGCCCTCAAGGAATAGCTATCTATGAGGAGGAAGGGCATCCCGATTGCATAGGCTGTTTGAAATGTAAAGTTTGCAATGCGATTGAGATGAAAGCTGGATTGCCCGAGAAACTAAAAGGATTTAAAGAGGGGTGATTAAATGATGGAAGACTTTATCGGAGGCGAGGTCGTTTTTCCCAAGATGTCCAAACCGAAAAGGATAACCGATAAGTCAAAGGAGCATCTTCACGCCACCTATTACGGCATAAGCCCCTTTAATAAGAGCCAACGCTATGTCGCGGTGTTGGAGACCACGGTGCAGGATTATCTTCCCACGCTAAAAGATGTAGCAACTCTTCTATTGATAGATTTGGAAACGGGCGAATCCATCCCCATAGCGGAGACGCGCGCTTGGAATTTTCAACAGGGATGCATGGCTCACTGGCTTGACGAGAATAGAATCATTTATAACGACTTCAGGGAAGGGAAGTTCGTTTCAATCGTAAAGGATATAAATTCAGGGCAAGAAAAGATAATCCCCCGTCCCATAAGCGCTGTTTTACCTGAAAAGGAAATAGCACTGAGCATCAATTACGCTCGTCTGCGCCTCGCGAGACCGGATTATGGCTATGATGGTGAGGGAGATAATCCTCGCGTGGATGAACCTTTCCCTGAGGATGATGGATTATTTTTAATAGATTTGGTGAGCGGAAAATTTTATTTGCTTCTTTCAATCGCTGAGGTGAAGGAATACCTCGGCGTTCCTCCCGATATCGCTTCACCTCCCCTGATGCGTTTTGAACACACCCTATTTAACAAAGATGGGACGAGGATATTTTTCTTGACAAGGGTGCAGAAAAACGGTGGGGAATGGCATACAGCCGCTATGACGATAGGCACGGATGGAAAGGATTTGAGAGCTTGTTTTCCCTTTCCCTGGGAATGGGGTGGTTCCCACTTTGATTGGCTATCGGAAAAGGAATTGATGGTGACGGCAAGATATAAAGGCAAGAAATGGTGCCCAATCCTTTTCACTGATGGGAGAGACAATTATAGGATTTTGGGCAAGGGCTTATTGGATTTTGATGGACACGCCACATTTTCACCCGATGGGAGATGGATGGTAATTGATAGGCAGCCGGACGAAATTCGTTTCCAGAGCCTATTCATAATGGATATGAAGACAAACGCCGTTTTGCCAATTGGAAATTTCCTTGAGCCAGAGAGATTCCTCAACCCCAAGATTCCTCCCTATTGGCGTTGCGATTTGCATCCCAGCTGGAGCCCAAAGGGAGATATGATAATCTTCAACTCCACTTGCGAGGATACAAGACAGGTATATCTGATTAAAATGGAAGAATAAAAATCTTCCCCCATATAAAACATAGCCCTTGCCTCAAATTCTTTTAAACTTCATACTTAAAACAAGATGAGAAAGACAATTTGGGAAAGATATAGAGTAGCACTTGGGCTTTTGATTCTTATCATCCTCTCCTCCATTATTTCCCCCGACTTCACCCGTCCGACTAACATCCAAAATGTAGTTCAGCGAATCTCCATAATGGGCATAATGGCGATAGGTATGACTTTCGTCATTTTAAGCGGTGGGATAGACCTATCCGTTGGCTCCGTTCTCGCTGCCTCCGCTTGCCTCACTGCGGGAGCTATCAAATATTACCATCTTCCGGTTGCCATAGCCATCTTGATAGGGCTTCTCGGAGGCGCCTTCTTCGGCTTCCTCAACGGAATCTTCATCACTAAGGGGAAAATGCAACCATTCGTTGTGACCCTCGCCCTTATGACATCCGTGAGAGGTTTCGCCTTCCTTTATACAAATGGTCAGCCCATCACCCTTGAACCAAGCGAGGTTCCGCTCCTCATAAATCTCGGCTTGGGGAAAATCGGAAATTTTCTTCCCACCCAAACCCTCATCTTCATCGTCGTAGCTCTCCTCGCCTATCTTCTCCTTCGTTTCACAGCCTTCGGTCGTTATGTATATGGGCTGGGAGGAAATGAGGAAGCCGTCCGCCTTTCGGGAGTCAATGTAGAAAGGGTCAAGGTTCTCATTTACACGCTATCGGGTTTGCTCTCCGGACTTGGTGGGATTATGATGGTTGGTTTTCAGAACGGACTTGCCAATGCCAACTTCGGATTGGGCTACGAGCTTTCCGCTATTGCCTGCGTTGTGATAGGAGGGACGAGCCTTGCAGGAGGAACAGGTGGAGTGGGAAACACGGTTATTGGCACCTTGATAATCGGAATTCTTGACAATATACTTAACCTGAAAGGCGTAGGGACATATATGCAGGAAATGATAAGAGGAGCAATAATAATTTTCGCCGTTTATATATCAAAAAGAAAGGAGTGATTTGTGAATGAAAGGAAAAACGGTTGTCTGGGTCATAGTGATAGTGGTAGTGCTCGCCGCCCTCTTTTACGCCCTTAGAGGCAGAGGGGAAAGAAGGGAGACAGCACCCTCGGTTTCAGAAGGGAAAATCTCCGCCCCTAAAAAGAAAAAATGGCTCATAGGCTTCTCCCAAAGCACAATGATAGACCCCTGGCGAATAAATATGCTTAAGCAGATGCAAGATGCAGTTAAAGAGCACGAGGATGAGATAGACTTCATTTATACGGATGCCAAGAACGATAACAATAAACAAATCGCCGATGTGCAGGACCTCGTAACCCGTGGCATAGACCTCTTAATAATCAGTCCAAGAGAAGCAGAACCCCTTACTCCTGTGGTTGCGGAGGTCTATAAGAAGGGAATTCCCGTTATAACGCTTGACAGAAATATAACAACATCCGATTACACCTGCTTCATCGGAGCCTCAAATCTTGAGATAGGAAGGAAAGCGGGTGAGAGGATGGTGAAGGAATTGGGCGGGAAGGGAATAGTTGTGGAGATAGAGGGGATATTGGGTGCCACTCCCACGATAGAGAGAAGCAAGGGCTTCCACGAGGTTGTTGATAAGTATAAGGGGATTAAGGTCGTGCTGAAGCGACCAGCGGATTACCTCCGAGAGCCCGCCCGCAAGATAATGGAGGATGCCCTGCAGGCTTATAAGAAGATAGACGGCGTTTACGCTCATAACGACGAGATGGCGCTGGGCGCGCTCGCAGCCGCGAAAGCTGTTGGGAGGGATAAAGGGTTAGTTATAATAGGGATAGATGGCCAGAAGGAAGCCTTCACAGCGATAATGCGAGGAGAGATGACCGCTACTTATATTTATCCAAATGGCAGCAAGGAGGCTATTGAGACGGCGTTGAAAATCCTCAAAGGGGAAAAGGTGCCCAAGCATATCACCCTTCCAACAGTGGAAGTAACTAAGGAGAATGTCAACCAATATTACAACCCCAACGCTTATTTCTAAAATAATCCTCCTTATCGTTTTGTTTATTTCCATAGCTTTGGGGAAAGGGGAAAACCCCGACTGGCTAATAAGCTCTCTATACGATTACTACGCTAAACTGGATCGCGTCCCCTTGCCCTGGACACCTGTGGAGGCGAAGAATAAGGAAGTAAAGGTTTGGGGAAGGACAATAAAATGGGGGAATTCCCTTCTCCCCGATAGCATTACCACTCAAGGAAGACGAATCCTTGCTAATCCCATTCAAATTGTCGTTAAATTAAGTGGTAAGGAGCACAGCATTGCTTTGAGAAGATTTAAAATAGCAAAAGCGAGAAAGAGCAGAGCGGATATAATAGCTGAGGGTGAAATAAAGGGAATAAAGGCATATGCGAATATGTGGATTGAATTTGATGGTTTCCTCTGGGTCAATTTGCGTTTTCAAGATGAAGAAAGGGAGAGAAAGGTTGAGGGGCTAAAGGTTGTTGTCCCTTTGAAAAAAGAATATATCAAGCTATATCAAACCTTTTCCCGCCCTCTCGCTGGTTTTGTGGAGCAAAAGCCAATCCCCCTGCCCTGGCTTGCAAATCCGAAGGAAAATATAGTCAATTTTTATCACTGGTTTGGGGACGAGGAAGGTGGAATAGGCTTCACATACTGCTCCCTTCAGCACTGGGAACCTATAAGCGAGGATAATTTTTGCACCTTTATACCTGGCAGGGAGTTTCATATATACCAAATTAATCTCGTGGAAAAGCCCGTTAACTTGAACGGAAGGATATTTAAATTCGGCATTCAAGCTACTCCCATTAAGCCACTTCCACCAGATTATTTCGCTTTAAAAGCAGGGACATTAGTTTATGAACCTTGGCGGGCGCTAAATCGTATTTCCGAGGATATAGATATGTGCCTTGTATGGCCAAAACCCAATGGAGAGGCTATGGAGGGTCTAAACAACCCTTATAATGTAAGAAGGGATATTTTGGAGCAAGCGAGGGAATACTGCCATAGGAAAGACATAGCATTCCTTGGCGTAGCACATTGTCCCCAAAAAATCTCTTCCCATATTGGGAAAGAATTTGAAGAGTTCGCCGAGGATTGGAAGACCCTCCCGGAATCCATCCTTGAGTGGGAAGGAGTTCCCCATTATCAAAATTGCGTTCGCTCTTACACCCTGCGCAAGTGGCTTTTTTATGGATGGTTGGTCAAGAATGTAAAGGAGCTGGGATTGGATGGCATTTATTGCGATGGATGGATGGGCGGCACGATGGCTTGTAGTAATCCAAGACACGGCTGCGGATGGACAGATGAAAAGGGAAACCGTCATCTCACCGTCCCGGTTTTGGAAGGTAGAGAATTCAACAAGGTGGTTGCTCTTTTCCTTGAGGACAATGTGAAGTCTCCCCTCCCCAAAACAGCCCCAAGCAGAAAGGGCTTCCCTCAATATCACTTTTGGATTCATTCCTGGGAGTTCGTCCCTCCATTGATGGGATTCGCAACAGAATGGTTAACAGGAGAATTCGCGGGTTGGCCTCTTCAAGGACCGAGTATGCTAACACCCGAGGGAACCTATGGGAAATGTTTGGGCTTAGGATTGTTCAGGGCACGCTGTCTATCAACAAATTGGGGTGTTCCAAATCTTTTTGACGCACTTATGTGGGAGGCATCGGAAAACCACCCCGTCTATAGGCAAACAATTATGGCTTACGCCTGGTTCTTACCCCATGGTGTCCCCATAGGTATGTTGGAATATATGAATCAGAATAAGGTTGTTGAACTATCACAATTATTTGAACGCCTTCAAATCCGCAGGTCCAAATTCACTCCCGGTTGGCGACCGAATCCCTATTGGAAAATAGAAAACCCCAAAGCAAAGGAAATAATGGTAGCGGTATGGGAGTTGGAAGACGGAAAGAGCTTGCTCGCCGTTGTATCTAATTTGAAAGTAGATGAGAAAGTAGACATTTCGTTGAAATGGATGGGAAATAAGAACGCTAAAATAACGAATGCTCTAAGTGGGGAGGAGATAGAAGCCACAAATGGGCTTTACAATTTTCAAATTGAGCCAGAAAATTTCCTCTTGCTCTTGGCGAAATGGTGAGATTTTCCTCTTGCAATAACAATCTTTCCTTTATGATAATAAATATGCATAATAAAAGCGGAGCGTGATGGAGATGAATAAAAAGATTTTGTGGCTCTCGCTACTTATAATCTTTCCCTGTTTTCTTTGGGGAGGGAAAACCTCCCTGTCCTATAGAGTTCCTCCCGATGGAACTATAAAGGAGCTGAGACTCGGCAACGCCCTCCTACTGCAAAGCCTCCAGCTGGCTATAGTAAAGCCAAATTGGCAGGGCAATTACGCAGACCAGGAGAATTCACAGGAGATAAAGGAGGCAAAGCCGGGGCTATTCCGAGGGAATCTATACTGTGAGGGGAAGGTGGTTAAGTTTGAGGAGAAGATATTGAAAAGGGACAAGGAGGTAGAGCTTTCATATGTCCTTGAGCCCACAGCTGACCTCCCAGTTCAAGGCGTTGTTCTCTTTGCTTATCTTCCCATTTCTCCCAATGCGGGTGTGGGAGAATGGTTTGCTTATGATTCCCTTTCAGATAAAATCCGCAAGGGAAAACTCCCTGCTCAACTTCCACCTTCATATGTGCTAGTAAACGGCTATTATGACGAGTTCGGCTGGACAATTGCCACAGGCGAACACCTTCGCTTCAAAATCTCTGGAGGGCAAAGCATCCAGTTTCAAGACGATAGGAAGTTCAACGGAGACACCTTTGAGCTCCAAATTTACGCCTCCATGAAAGAAGGAGGTATCTTGAGAAAAGGAGAAAAAATCAATCTGAAAGTGAGGTTGATAGCTATGGGAAAAGAGGAAGCAAAAAAGGATTTGGAGAGATTGGAGAAGGAGGTTCAAAAAAGGAAGGTCGTCCCTTTGACCTCCTCTAAACCCCTGAAGATAAAGAATATATCTCCAAGCGCCAAGCAGGTGAGGATGTTCGAGAAATTTGAACTGACCATTGATATGGACGCTACCTACGATAATCCATTCGACCCAAACGATATAAGCCTCTTCGCCTATTTCACCTCCCCCAGTGGAAAGAACATAAAGGTCAGGGGATTTTACTATCAGGATTACGAGATGATACAAGGCGGATTGAGAAGGAAAGGCGAGCCAACTTGGAAGGTCAGATTTGCTCCGAGCGAGGAGGGTACCTATAGGTATTATGTTGTCGTTAAAGATAGAAATGGCGAAGCAAAATCAACTGAGGGAAGTTTCATAGTGAAAGGGAAAGAGGGAGAGGGATTCATTAGAAGGAGCAAGAATTCTCCTTATTACCTTCGTTATGACAGTGGCAAATCGTTCTTCGCGATTGGTGAGAATATGTGCTGGGGGAGATTGGAGGATTATGAAAGATGGCTGAAGGAACTCGGGGATAACGGAGGGAACTATATAAGGGTTTGGATGTGCCCTTGGCATCTCAGCCTGGAATGGTCGCCAAATGACCCCGGGGCGTCTGGAGATTATCAAGGGCTAGGGAAATACGCCCTTGATAACGCCTGGCGAGTTGATAGGCTCTTGGAACTGGCTCATAAAAACGGCATTCATATAATGCTCTGCCTAGGCTATCACGGCGAGGTCTCAGACCAAAAACTCTATTTTGGCGAGCAAAGATGGCACTTCAATCCCTACAATAAAGAAAATGGCGGTCCCTGCGATAAGCCAGCCGATTTCTGGACTAATGAAATAGCGCGCAAGTTTTATAAGCAGAGGCTTGAATACATCGTTGCTCGCTGGGGCTATTCAACAAACATCCTCTCCTTTGAGTTTTGGAACGAGGTCAATGCTCCTGCCAGCTGGATTGAGGAAATGGCGAATTATATGAGGACAATTGACCCCTTCAAGCATCTTCTCACGACCACCTATGGCGACGATGCCGTTTGGAGTTTGAGGAATATGGATTACTCTCAGATTCATCATTACGGCGTGGGGGACCAAGCTGATTTCTCTCAACTCTTCCATTCAACCTGCAAAGAATACACCGAGAAGTTTCAGAAGCCTTTTCTCATCGGTGAGTTCGGCATAGACTTCAGAAAGAGCGATGTGAACTACGATGAGAAAGGGTTGGGAACGAGTATGCATAACGGGATGTGGTCAGCGATGCTCTCGCGCTCAATGGGCACCGCTATGATTTGGTGGTGGGATAACTATATCCATCAAAAAGGACTCTTTAAAGAGTTCAAACCCATAGCGAAGTTCGTCTCTGATATCCCCTGGGCGGAGAGGAAATATGAATATGTAAAGACGAGTGAGCCAAGTTATGTGGATAAGAAAGCACGAGGATATGGTGATGTCGTCTTTCAACCCACAATGGGTTGGGGAAGGTCAACGGGAACGGAATTTACCATCTTGAGAAATGGGAAAGTAGAGGGCCAGGGTAGATTCAGCGCATTTCTTTATTCTCCAGGCAAACCCAACGAAAGAGCCCCCCTCATCTTCAATGTTGACTACCCTGAAAACGGGAAATTCCTCTTCACAGTCAATGTTGTTTCCAGTTCCTGCGAGATAGTTGTGAAGGTTGATGGTAAGGAGGCTTTCGTCCTGAAGCTTCCCGAGGACGATGAGGGATACAAGAGCAAGGCTTGGCAAGAACAATGGTCAATTTATCAATATACTTACGAAAAGGAATATGGACTTGATATACCAGCGGGAAAACACAGGATAGAGCTGGAGAATAGAAGCGGAGATTGGGTGAGCATTTCTCGCTATCGCTTGACCAATTACAAGGATTTGAACATTCCCGATGTTGATATATTAGGGCTCTGCACGGATAGCGAGGCTTTGTTATGGATTCACGATAAGGCGAGCAACTGGAAAAACGATTTGGAGGGTAAAATTCCCAGAAAGATGGATGCCTTCAGCTTTGATGTTTTGGGATTGAGAGATGGAGAATATAGGGTGCAATGGTTTGACACGAGGGAGGGAAAGGTAGTTAAGGAGGAAAGGGTGAGATCTGAAGGCGGGAAGATGACTTTGAAAGTGGAGAATTTAATCAGGGATATAGCGGTGAAAATCTTAAAAACTGGGAGGTGAGACTCTATGCGCCTTTTTAAAAAATTATCACCTTGCCTCATAGCTTCAATTCTCTTGGTGGGTGCAACTCCTCCCTCTAAAATGGGACCTTTGAGGGTCAGCAAGACAAATCCACGCTATTTTGAGGATAGCAGCGGGAAGATAGTATATCTTACTGGTTCTCATACCTGGACGAACCTTCAAGATGGCGATGAAAGAAAGCCTCCCTTCGACTTCAATGCCTACATCCGTTTTCTCGTTAAACATAACCACAATTTCATCAGGATGTGGTCCTGGCAGTCTACTGGTGCTTGGATTTTCCCTTCCATCAGTCCTCACCCTTGGCTACGCACTGGACCGGGTCTCGCCAACGATGGGAAACCGAAATTTAATCTTAAAAAATTCAATCCCGATTACTTTAAGAGGCTGAGGGAAAGGGTAGAATTGGCGAGGGAAAAGGGAATATATGTTTCCGTCATGTTGTTTGTGGGAGGCAATTTTGAGGTTCCGGGGGAATGGAAATTGCATCCCTTTAATAAAGACAACAATGTAAATGGGATAGATGGCGATGTGGATGGAGATGGAAGAGGGAGCGAATGCGTTACCTTGAGCGAGCATCCGAAAATCAAGGCTGTGCGAGAGATTGAGCTGGCTTACATCAGAAAAGTGATAGATACCCTTAATGACCTTGATAATGTTCTTTATGAAATAATAAATGAGGGTGGGACAAAAGAATGGGATTGGTTCATCGTGAATTATATAAAGGAGTATGAGAAGAAAAAGCCAAAGCAACATCCAGTTGGCTTAACTGGGCACGGAAGGGAGAGCAACGATGATATGCTCGCCAGCCCAGCGGATTGGTTCTCCCCGGGCTCTGCACATTGGGGGGACTTGCGAACCAATCCGCGAGCTATGGATGGAAAGAAGGTGTCAATCCTTGATACTGATCACATCTGGGGAGAAGGAGGAAATTATCAGTGGGTTTGGAAGAGCTTTCTAAGGGGACATAACCCTATCTTTATGGACAGAATAGCCTCATTGACGGGAAATGAAAGGGGTGATATTCCTGGTTCGGAGGAGATTCGTCAGGCGATGGGACAAACGCTGAGAGTAGCCAAGAGGATAAATCTCGCCAAAATGATTCCCCATAACGAGCTTTCCTCAACGAGCTACTGTTTAGCCGACCCTGGGAACGAATATCTCGTTTATTTCCCGGAGATGAAAGAGGGACAAGTTGACCTCTCGGGTATAAAAGCAACATTCAAGGTTGAATGGTTCCATCCTTTGAGAAGAATAGTTCGTCAAGGAGGCAAGGTGGAAGGAGGAGGGAAATTAAAATTCACCCCACCCTTCAGGGAAGGTGCAGCGCTTCATCTAATAAGAGAGTGAATAAAGTTGCCCAAAAATAATTTGACATAATTTTAGCCTTTTCTATGATAGATAAAAACCTAAAAAAGAGAGGTGAGCTAATATCATGCCAAACGACTTAAACAACGGAATGCTTCTCTTCCTCGTCTTTGTGTTGGTCTTAGCCTTCCAATCCGCAGGGGAAGCGGCTGATAAATTGCTTTCGGGCTTCCTCCGCCCTCCCCAAGTAGCTAAGCCACAGACCTGGTGGCACTGGTGCAATGGAAGCATCACTTTTGAGGGAATAACGAAGGACCTTGAGGAGCTGGCGGAGAAAGGGGTTTCCGGCGTGCAAATATTTAATGTCGCCCCTGGAAATCCACCCGGACCCATCCTCTTTATGAGCCCCGAGTGGCACGAGCTCTTCAAGCACGCCGTTAAGGAGGCTAACAGGCTCGGCTTGGAAGTCTGCGTTCACAACTGCGCCGGCTGGTCAAGCAGCGGTGGTCCCTGGATAAAGCCGGAATACGCAATGCAAAAGCTCACCTGGAGCGAAGTCCAAGTTGAAGGTCCAAAGAAATTTGACGCCGAGCTCCCCCAACCCCCCACTGTAGCTGGCTTCTACAGGGATATCGCCGTCCTCGCATTTCCCACACCAGCAACAGATTGGCGAATTGAGAATTGGGAAGGAAAAGCTTGCTATCATAGAATGGACACACCCCAACCTGATACCCGCCCCGTTCCTCCCGATGCAATCGTCCCCAAAAATCGCATAATTGACCTCACGGGAAAGTTCTCCAGCGGTCGCCTTGTATGGGATGTCCCTGAAGGCAAGTGGACGATTATCCGAATAGGACATACTTTAACAGGCGCTCAGAACGCTCCCGCTCCCGATTCAGGCAGGGGTTGGGAGGTGGACAAATTGAGCAGAGAGGCTCTTGATGAGCATTGGAAAAACGCCATTGTCCCTCTAATAGAGGACAGCGGTCCATTGGCTGGCAAGACCTTCAAAAATGTCCTGATAGATAGCTACGAGATGGGCTCGCAAAACTGGACTCCTAAGATGAGAGAGGAATTCAAGAAGCGATGCGGATATGACCTTCTGCCCTTCTTGATAGTTGCAGCGGGAGGTAGGGTGGTTGATAGCTTGGATATATCGGAGAGATTCCTATGGGATTTCCGAAGGACAATCGTTGACCTCTTCAATGAGAACTATTATGGCTACTTCGGAGAGCTCTGCAGGAAGCACGGGCTCTTGCTCTGGGTTGAGCCTTATGGTAATGGTCCATTTGACGATATCACTGCGGGAAGCAAGGCGGATGTCCCTATGAGCGAGTTCTGGCTGGGACACGGCTTGGGAATTGAGAAGGATTGGAACGCTAAACTGGCTTCCTCAATCGCCCATATCTATGGTAAACAGGTCGTGGGAGCGGAATCCTTCACCGCCGGACCCCCTTGGAGTGGCTGGGTTGACTATCCCTATCTCCTCAAACCTCTGGGCGACCTCATATTCTGTAGCGGGGTTAATAAGTATGTTTTCCATACCTATGCCCATCAACCCTGGCTGAATTATAAGCCGGGGAACACAATGGGTCCATGGGGATTTCAATTCAATCGCAACACCACCTGGTGGGAGGACGCTTCCGCTTGGCTAACCTATGTGGCACGCTGCGAATATCTCCTTCAGCAAGGACTATTCGTCGGCGATGTCCTATTCTATATAGGAGAGAATTCGCCCGCAAGCATAAGGACAAGCCAACCTCTTCCTCCCAGTTATGACTTTGACGCCTGCGATACACCAACCCTTCTGGAAAGGCTAACTGTGAAGGGGAATAAGCTCGTCCTACCTCATGGGATGTCCTATGAGGTTCTCGTCCTGCCAAATGAAAGAGAAATGACGCCCAAGGTGGTAAAGAGAATCGGCGAACTCGTTAAGGCGGGTGCTTGGGTGATTGGTCCTAAGCCCCTGCGTTCCCCTAGCCTCGTTGATTATCCCAAAGCTGATGAGGAAGTGAAGAAGCTTGCTAATGAGATTTGGGGTGATTTGGACGGAGTGAAGGCAACGGAGAGAAAATATGGCAAGGGGAGGATATTCTGGGGAAAGAAGGTTGAGGAAGTTTTGCAGCTGAAGGGAGTGAAACCCGATTTTGAGTTTGAGGGAACCCTGCCGGGCACGGCGATAACTTACATTCATCGCAGGGATGGAAATGCGGATATCTACTTCCTATCCAATCAAAGGGAGCGATTTGAGACGGTTAAATGCACTTTCAGGGTAAAGGGTAAGATTCCCGAGCTCTGGCACCCCGATACGGGTAAAGTTGAGAGGGCGCCGATTTTCCGCTTCGTAGATGACAGGACTGAGCTAACTCTCAACTTCGACCCCTACGGCTCCGTCTTCGTCATCTTCCGCCAGCCGACGAGGGAGAGAAAGGGAATCGCGAAAGTCCTGCGCAATGGCAAGGATGCTTTCCTCCCCTCCCCTATGGCTATTGGGAAGCTGGAAATAGTGAAGGCGATTTATGGTATCCTTGAAGACCCAAATAAACAGGTTGATGTTACGGAGCAATTGCGCAAGATGGTGAAGAACAATATGCTCATAGTGAGAGCCACAAACGAGATAGCCGGCGACCCCGCTCCCTTCGTCGTCAAGAAGATGAGAGTTGATTACAAGTGGAACAATGAACCTAAAACCATTATAGTGAACGAAAACGACCTTGTTGAGATACCGAAGGGAATAGTTGGCAAGGCTCCGGATGTCAAGCTGAGCACAACATTCCAGGGCAAGTTGGAGCTATTGGCGTTCGCTCCCGGCAATTACGAGATTGAAACGACGACGAAAAAGAGGGTGAAAGTGGAGATTGCTTCCGTTCCCAAGCCGATAGAAGTTGAGGGTCCTTGGGAGGTTCACTTCCCGCCCAATTGGGGAGCTCCAGAGAAGGTTGTATTTGAAAAGCTGATCTCCTGGAGCGAGCATCCCGAAGAGGGGATTAAGTACTTCTCTGGAACGGCGAGATATATAAAGGAAATAGAGATACCGAAGGAGATATTGGGTAAGGATAAGGAGATATTCCTTGATTTGGGAGATGTTGAGGTAATAGCGAGGGCAAAGCTCAACGGAAAGGATTTGGGGATTCTCTGGAAGAAGCCGTTCCAGGTGGATATAACGGATGCAGTTAAGGCTGGTAAGAATGTCTTAGAGGTAGAGGTTACGAATCTCTGGGTGAACAGGTTGATTGGCGATGAACATTTGCCGGAGCATTGCGAATACAACGGAGTAGGATGGAATGGGAACTTGAAGGAGATACCGAAGTGGGTATGGGAAGGCAAACCAAGTCCCACTGGTCGCTACACATTTACGGTATGGCGACATTACAGCGCGGATTCTCCTCTGAGGGCGTCAGGTCTTCTGGGACCAGTTAGGATAATTGTCGGAGTTAAGAAGGGAGTAAGTTTATAGAGAATATTTAGAGGAGGGGGGCGTGCCCCTTCGGGGC
>JACIXR010000009.1 GCA_014360495.1 bacterium | reverse complement strand
CTAAACATGATACAGCTGCCCCCAAGTTAAGAAGCTTATAGATAAAAGGTGGTATTGGGATACGCCCATAAGTATGAACGCTAGAGGCTGGGTTATTAGCTACATAACGATATCCCTCCGAGGCACGAAGTTTCCCAAAATTTACGAGATCTTTCACGCCAAACCTTCCAATCATAGGATTATACCATCTTTGCGTTAGGAGATACATCCCAGCATCTCCATAATACCCGAGCTCGCCGAGATAGGGATTGGTGAGAGAAGTCAATCTTCCCAGAGCATCATAGCTATAACTAGTCTGACCGCCAAAATAGTCGGTCATACTCGTTCGCCTTCCTGCCCTATCATAAGTACAAGATATTTTATCTTCTATTTGGCAAGGTCTTCCTCGTCAGTCTTCCCACTGCGTAGTTCTTATAGCCCTCTCCCGTTCCGTTATTGTAGAGCTTATGCATCAACCTTCCCATCGAATCGTAGAAGAAATATGTCTTCCATCCTCTTCCGTCAGTTTTGACCTTCAATTTCCCATCTACCACCTTCGTCAGATTGCCATTGGCATCGTATTGATACTGAGTTATATCGTTCAAGGCATCCCTCACTTGAACCAACCTACCTTGAAAACCGTACAAATGATATAATAGTTTTGCCTATCTGTCAATACGCGTCTCGCTTCCTTTTGGGATGGTTCCGTTCATTGTGTTCCATAGTATATATGTGTCCATTTTTGCGAGTTTTGCTCGCTCATTATTTCAAAAATTTGCGGAGCTCTCTTTTCACCAAGCGAAATCTTCTTCTAACCGTTCCCTCCGGGCATTGGAGGAAGTTCGCTATCGCCAAATCCTCCCTAATCGCTCCACCCTCACTCCATAGCCTCTTCACTATTCCCCTTATTATCCTGAAACATCTATTATAGATGTAATCCCTACCTTTAAGCCATCGCTTACATCAATTTATTATGAAGAAAGAAGAAATTGTCACTGCTTTCCTTCGGAAAGCCTCGCAATGACACAAGGGTGGAGATTGCAAGGCTTTCCTCGAGGGGCATTAGATTGAGCGAAATACATTTGTTGATGCTCGTCAGTTCCTTGTTTGATATAGCTTATTGTCTAAGGATGTTAGTGGAGCCCCACCAATCACTCAAACTCCCTTTTCCCTTTTTCCAATAGCTCCCTTATCCTCTCCATAACCTCCTTCGCTATCCTTTTTCTCAACTCTTTTGGCTCTCCTTCCATTGAAGGATAGAATGGCTTCCCTATGTATACTCTTATCTTTGCGGGATGGAGCATAATCGCATCTCGGGGAAGAGCCTTGTCAGTGTTTATTACCGCTACGGGAAGAACTGGCGCTCCGCTCTTTTGCACTAAAAGCGATATCCCCAATTCGGGCTCCTGTAATCTCCCATCCCTGCTCCTCGTCCCCTCAGGGAATATGCAAACCGCTTCCCCTCTTTTAAGCAAATTCAGTGCCTTTCTCAAAGCTATCCTATCGGGCATTCCCCTCTTTACGGGAAATGCATTCACCAATCTCAATATCAACCCCAAAATGGGTATGCGGAAAAGCTCCCTTTTCGCTATGTAATAGAGCTTCCTATATGGCATCATGGCAACGCCAAGAAGCGGAGGGTCCAAGTAGGATATATGATTCGCCGCTACTATCACTCCCCCCTCTTTAGGGATGTTCTCCTTGCCATAAACCTTTAGGTGTAAGAAGTTGCGAAAGATGATATGGAGAAGATGGGCTCCTATCCAATACCACATTTCTCGCGGATAATCCTCAGCGCTTTCTCCACCATTTCCTCAATCGTTAAGTTATCGGTATTTAGAAGAACGGCGTCCTCCGCCATCCTCAGGGGAGCAACGCTTCTTGTGGAATCCCTTTTGTCCCTCTCCTCTATCTCCCTCTCCAAATCCTCCAAATTCACCTCATAACCCTTTTCCTTTAGCTCTAAATACCTCCTAAAAGCCCTTACTTTCACTGATGCAGTTAAGAAAATCTTCACATCCGCGTCGGGCAAGATAACCGTCCCTATATCCCTTCCCTCCATAACCCCTCCATTCTCAGCCAATTTTCTCTGAAGTTCAAGCAGGGCTTCCCTTACCTTTGGATGCTTTGAAACAGGTGAGGAGAGACGGGTTATCTGCGGAGTTCTTATCGCCTCAGACACATCCTCCCCATCAAGATATACCCTCATTCCCCTCTCATCTCTTTTAAATTCAATTTTCAATTCCCTTGCGAGCTTAGCTAAATTCTCCTCATCATCCTCGCTTATCCCCATCCTATGCGCCTTTAAGGCCAAAGCTCTATATATTGCCCCTGTATCAATATAAGGGATACCCAATTTTTCGCCAAGCAGACGGGCGAGGGTGCTTTTGCCCGCTCCCGCTGGACCATCTATAGCTATCTTTAAACGATTAAGAGTCGTGGATTGATTCTCCATCTCCTCACCTTGGGAGCTGACCAACCTTCCTCTTCCCTCCATCCCGCCTCCAGTAGCCATCCCTTTCGGGCAAGATTGCTGATTTGTTTTCCGATGTAAACATAGGGAGTATAGCGCCTTCCGCTTCCCTTCCCACCCTCACAGCCATAGCGCTCAACAAGATGGAAGAAATCATCGCCATATCTCGTTCTAAAAGCTCTTATGACATCAAAAGTGGTGAAATCACCCCCCAAATCCTTCATTACATCCAAGAGCTTGGCGTAAACATCCTCAATTACCAACTATTTCAATCCCTCCCAAATCGCGGGATGAGGAGAAGCTATTACCGCTGTTCCCACGAGAATTCCCTCTCTTGAGGCGAGGGCTGCTCCCGCCTCAACCGCTGATGTGACGGCAGATACATTTCCCGTGAGAGTTACGAAAGCCTTTCCACCCAAGCCCCTCGCCACCCTTACCTCAATGAGTTGGACATTAGCCGCTTTGGCTGCTGCGTCGGCGGCTAAAATAGCGGAGGAAATGGACCAAGTCTCTATAATCCCCAACGCCTCTCCAACTTCAAATTCGGTGGTGGCGTTTAGAGCGGGAAAGACGGAGGGATGTAGATTGGCTATAACCATTCTGTCAATAACATTATCCTCCCCGAAGGCGACCGCGGCGTTTAGGGACGTCTCAACCTCCGCTACTTCTCCGCCGATGACGACTGTGAACTTCCCCGGGCAAAGGGGTGTAGCTAAATAGAGGGTTACCTCGGCGGATTTCAGCATTATATCCAGCGCTTCCATTCCCCTTGCAATTGATACAAATTCTATAACTCCTAAGGCGTTTTGCGCCATCTCTCTCCTCCTTCTTTCATAATTATCGGTATTCTCTCTCCGCAATTTGGACAGCGTCCATTAACTATGTTTATGGAGAGAACTTCAAAGGAAAAGCGAGTTATCAAGGGTGTTCCGCAGGAAGGGCAGTAGGTATTCTCATAGCGATGACCGGGAATATTTCCCAAATAGACGAACTTCACCCCTCTTTTCCTCGCTTCCTCATAAGCCCACTCCATCTTTCTTATCTCCGTGGGTGGAGCATGGAAGCGGTAGGCGGGGAAATATCTCGTGAAGTGAAGGGGAACGCTATCACCTAAATCCTTTAGATGGCGCTCAATTATCCATATCAAATCCTCTTCATTATCGTTCAGGGAAGTAACCATCAGGACGACAATCTCCAAATGCATTCCCATCTCCAAGGCTAATCTGGCGTTTCTCCAGGGAATCTCTCCATTAGCCTTCAAGAACTTCCTATATTTCTCAAGCGTTCCCTTTATATCTATTTTAATTGCGTCCAGTCCCGCCTCCCTCATGCCTTTTAGTGCTTCCTCCGTCATATAGCCGTTTGAGACGATGCAAGTATAAAGCCCATTTTCCTTAGCAAGAGGAAATAAATCAAGGCAATATTCGTAGAGAAGGGTTGGCTCAGTGAAGGAAACGCAGATTCCATCGTCCCTGCCTAAAGCCATTTCTATAATTTCCTCAGGGGAAAGGAACCTTCCCTCTTCCTCAATATGTTTTGAGATTTGCCAATTCTGACACCAGGGACAGGGGAAATTGCAGGAGTAGGTGGAAATGGTAAGGGCTGTTGAGCCGGGATAGAAGTGGTAAAAGGGCTTAATCTCTATTGGGCGGGATTCAATGGCGCTAAGATTCCCATAGGAGAGGGTAAAGAGAGAGCCGTCCTCGTTTAACCTCATCCCGCAGAACCCCCTTTTCCCTTCCTCAATAGAACACCTTCTCTCGCAGAGAAGACACTCTACTTTCTTCTCTTCCTTCCTCTCCCATAGAGATGCTGACCTGAGCGCTAATCCCCTCATCCTTTCTCAATCCTTATCTCCTCGGCTGTAATGGAACGAACAACCCCATCTATTGAGGAGTGGAGCTTAGCTCCCAAGGCACCATCCGGAATATCCGCTATCAAATCCCCTTTCCTAACCTTATCTCCCACCTTAACCACCGGTTTAGCGGGAGCGCCAGCGTGTTGTTTAAGTGGTAAAACTACGTAATTCGGTTGATAATCTATTTCCTTAAGGGGAGCAGGGAGGTCATATTGGGATATCCCGAGGCGAGAGATAAGCCTTGAGGTTGGCACCCTCTTAGCGGAGAAGAGCGCCCTTGTTGAAGTGGGTTGCTTTCTATGAGGATTGGGGACCTTATTTTCAATCAGTTTTTGCTTGAGCGACTGGATGATTCTGCGAGGAGAGAGCCCCATAGGGCAGGCGTAATTCTCGCAGAGCCCACAATCACAGCATAGATAAGCCTCCGTTAATTTATCTGGCTCCGCCAATCGCCAGGAAAGGACTTTCATAACGAGATGAGGCTCCATTGAATGACCGAGGAGATAGCGAGGGCAGAGCTCAGTGCATTCCCTACAATTACAGCAGGTTGCTACCGCCCTATTTAGAACCGCTTTCAAGTTTGGGGAAAATTTTCCCCATAGGGAATGGCTTTTTGGGAAAAGAAGTATTGCCTTCGTGGTTTTGAGAATGGGGTAATCTAATGAAGGGATTAACTTTCCCGTATTTGGACCGCCATCTATGAGGAAGAAATCTTCCACTAAAGCTCCGCCAGCGAGCTCAATCGCATCTCTAACGGGAGTGCCCACGGGAAGTTTGAAAGTGCTTGGATTAGCCACTGCGCCGCCAACGGTCACATATTTCTCTGTAACCGGTTGACCGTCAAGCGCCCTGCCTATATTGATGACCGTTTCAACATTAAGAACTACACATCCCACATTTAGGGGAATCCCACCTTCTGGGACGATTCTTCCCGTCACATCATAGACGAGGATTTGCTCATCGCCCGCGGGATAGAAATCGCCGAGAATAAAGAGCTCAAAGGGACCTTCGCCCTTCAGCGAATCAATAGCCTTTTTATACTTCGGCTTGAGGGCAACGAACACCTTCTTCGCTTTTATTGCCTCCCTTGCGGCTTCCAACCCTCTTAAAAAAGTGGCTTTCTCCTTTGGAAGAATCTGCTGGTCAACCCTGAGAAGGGGCTCGCATTCCGCACCATTGACGATGAGAATTTCCGCCTCGGAGGAGAGCTTTATGTGAGTGGGGAAGCCTGCCCCTCCCGCGCCTACTATTCCTGCTCCTTTGACCTTTTCTATAATCTCCATTATTACAGGATGCCGCCGCAGAGGATGAAGCGTCTCCTTCTGCAGAAGTCCCTAGGGCGAGTTGGTCCTTCACCAGTAGAAGCGACGGTCATAGCGAGATAACCTTCCCCTTCCGTTCCAACCGCAGCCAATGAAGGACCATTTATGATGCAGTAGTTGGTATGAAGTTCCTGGCGGAAGCGTAAGATATTGGGCAAGTTACGAGAATGAAGGATTGCGGTGTGCTTGAAGTTCCTCTCCGCCTTGAGAACAAGCCTCAACCCCTCCTCAAAGTTTCTAACCCTAACGAAGGGAAGGACGGGCAGAAGCTGCTCTTCCATAACGAGGGGGTGGTCGGTGTCGCTTATCTCAATCACGATTATCTTTGGTTCCTCCTGAGTCATTATCCCCGCCATCCTTAATATAACGCCTGCATCCAACCCTACACACTCCCTCTTTACCCTTCCATCCTGGATTATCGTGTTAATCACTCGCTCAGCTTCCTCACCTCTCGCCTCATAAGCCCCCTGCCTCTTCAGCTCCCTCATCAGGGCATCGGCAACGGAGTCCACCACAACAATTACCTTCTCCCCGATGCAAAGGATATCGTTATCAAATGAGGCACCCTTAATTATATCGGCGGCTGCTTTGGGTATATCCGCGGTCTCATCCACTAAAACAGGCGGATTTCCTGGACCTCCAACGATTGCCTTCTTTCCGCTTTGAAGAGCTGCCTGGCAAACGCCTGGTCCTCCCGCCGCCGTAACCATACTAACTTTGGGGTGTTGCATAAGCTGTTGAGCTACCTCCGTAGAGGATTCCGCTACGGCTGTTACGAGATTAGGAGGACCTCCCGCTTCAACAATCGCTCTATTTATTACCCTGATTGTTTCCTTCGTGCATTCTTTCGCTTGAGGGTGGGGAGAGATAACGATGGAGTTCCCACCCGCGATCATCAAAATGGCATGGCTGATGACAAAGGAAGTGGGATTCGTCATCGGAGTGATGGAGAGGATGACTCCATAGGGGACATATTCTTGAATAGTCGTCCCCTTTGGACCGACTATGATTTCCGGCTCCAAATCCTCCATTCCGGGAGTAAGTAGGGCAGCCGCTTCGTTCTTCTTCACTTTGTCCTCCACCCTACCCATCTTCGTTTCCTCTCTCGCCATTTCGGCGAGTCTGCGTGCGTTCTTAAGACCTGCCTGCCGAATAGCCTCTATTATCTCCCTTCTTTTATCTAACCCCAAGGCAATCAGTTTCTTCTGGGCTTCATAAGCTGCCTCAACTGCCTCATCGGGAGTGGCGAATATCCCATCCTCTCCGCCACTCTTCATAACAGGTTGAGGAGAGGGAGCTTGCCTCTCGAAAAGTTCTCTAATAACCCTTTGAACGACCTCTCTTATTTTTTCCTCGTTCATAGCCATAGCGGGATACCTCCCTTCTATTATTTAGCAAAATCTATGGAATCTATGATGCCCACTATTGAGGCATCAACAGGAGCGTTGGGATTATCAACCGCCAATCTCGCCGGCGAGCCAAGAGCGACAACTACCATCTCCCCAATCCCCGCTCCCACAGTATCAACCGCAACAAGGGGCTCTCCCCTTTCCCTGCCCTGAGGGGTTAAAGGCTGAACTATCAAAAGCTTGAACCCCTTGAGGTCTTCCTCTTTACGAGTGGAGACAACCATTCCTATAACTTTCGCGATAATCAACTCTGCACCTCCTCTTTTATCTGTATTCCTAACCTCTCCGCCAACTCGCGAGCCATATCCGTAACGATTGAATTAGGAGGCAAAAGCATAACCTGAAGACCTTTCTCCTTTGCCTCCCTTATATCATCTTGAGTTATGATCATCCTCTGGGGTGGCGAAGTTGAGGGAGCGGGAGCAGGGGAAGGCGTTTCCTTTCCCGCCGGAATAACTCCATAGGAAAGCAAGGTTTCCCAGTACCCCTTGAGGAGATTGGCTAAAGCGGGCGGGCAAGCCTGAGGAAGCTTCAAAGGCTCAGCGTATACCTTTTTCCCCGAGGATAGTGCCTGGAAGACCGCCTCAAGTGCGGGTGTATCAAACAAGCCGAGCGCCATCTTTGCTACATCGCTTACCCTCAACTCGGAAAGCCAGACCTCCTCAAAACCCTCCATAGAGAGGTTTCTCTGCCAGATAACAGGGTTTTTGCCCTGTTCTCTCAGCCTTTGAAGGAGGTTTGAAGGAGGGGAGGTATGGAGCATTATGACCAAAACTGGCACACCCTCCCCTCCACTTGACGAGGAGATTTGAGGAGGTGGACTTTTCGTCCCCTCACTCAATAGGCGGCGAACCTCCGCCTCCACCAGCTGAACGAGGCGGTCTAAATCCACCTTACTTTCCTTCCTTTAGGCAGATAATTTCCGCCTATAGCTTGAACTTTTCCAGAAGCTTCTCCAGGCTCTCGTGTGGTCTGGCGATGATGTGGACGGATACTACCTCCCCCACCTTCTTTGCGTTAGCCGCTCCCGCGTCAACCGCAGCCCTTACAGCGCCGACATCTCCTCTCACCATAACCGTCACATAGGCGGAACCTACCTTCTCATAGCCCACGAGGACAACATTAGCCGCTTTCACCATCGCATCCGCAGCCTCAATCGCTGGGACGAGTCCTCGTGTCTCAATCATTCCTAATGCTTCCAATCTTACAGCGGGGGCTTCAGCCACCCGAAATCACCTCCTTAAAAATTTTTAATCTATTTCAATAAATCTTTGCTTCTCAATTTCCGTAGCCTCTTTTCCTCCTATCTCCTTCAATGGTTCCTCCAAACTCTCGTGTGGTCTGGCGATGATGTGGACGGATACTACCTCCCCCACCTTCTTTGCGTTAGCCGCTCCCGCGTCAACCGCAGCCCTTACAGCGCCAACATCTCCTCTCACCATAACCGTCACATAGGCGGAACCTACCTTCTCATAGCCCACGAGGACAACATTAGCCGCTTTCACCATCGCATCCGCAGCCTCAATCGCTGCCGTCAGTCCTCTTATCTCTATCATTCCCAACGCTTCCATCTCCTGTTCCTTTATTTTTTTCACCTCCTTTTCCTCATTCTATCTCCAAAAACCTCTGTCTCTCGGAGCCAACCGTTTCCCTGCTCTCTATCAAGTCTATCAAGCTTTCCACGGGGCGGGGGATTATATGGAAGGAAACCACCTCCCCCACCTTCTTCGCCTCTGCAACACCCGCCTCCACGGCGGCTTGAATTGCGGAAACATCACCAGAGATTTTAACCACCAACATTCCCCCTCCTCCCTTAGCCAGTTCATACCCCACGAGCCTCACAGCCGCCGCCTTGCAGGCAGCGTCAGCCGCGGTCAATCCCGCCGTCAATCCCTTAACCTCTATCAGACCCAAAGCTTCCATCCTTGCTCAATTCCTCCATAATCCTCTTCGTTATCCTGTCAACTAACCCTTCCAACCCCTGCTCGCCTAATGCTCGGAAGGCACAATCCTGGCAGAGATGACTCGCAGGTGCCCTGTTGCGGGATTGGAGAAGCCTGGAAACCTCCTCTTGACTGAGCACCCTTTCTCCTCCGAGAAGACGGGCGAGAAGGGAGATTTTCGCGAAGTGCTCCAATGTCTCCATTCTATAGTATGCGTGGATGGGTGTATCGCCGACTGTGAACGCCCCGTGATTCTCCAAGAGGACAGCGTTTCTATTCCTGATATAGGGTCTGATGGCTTCAACGAGCTCGGGTGTGCCTGGTGTTCCGTAGGGGGAAAGAGGAACGCCGTCAAGGTGGAGGATAGCTTCTGGGAGGACAGGATGCTCAAGGGAGATACCGGCGACAGCGAATGCGGTGGCAAAGGGAGGATGGGCGTGGAGGACGGCTTTGACATCGGGACGCTCTTTATAAATCATAAGGTGGACGAAAATTTCCGAGGATGGTTTCAGGTAGCCCTCCGTGGCGTTGCCGTCCATGTCTACCTTAACTATCATATCGGGGGTCATAAAACCCTTGGAGACACCTGTAGGGGTGGTAAGGATGAAATTATCATCAAGTCTACAGGTGATATTTCCGTCGTTGGCAGCTACAAAGCCCTTCTGCCAGAGCCTTCTGCCAACTTCAACTATTTCCTGTCTTAAAGCGCTTTCTTTTTCCATCACTTTTATTTTAGATATAATAAATATGGGTGTCAAATGTTTTTAACGCTTTAAATTTCTCTTTCACCTTGCAGAGGTTTGAATAATGGTTTAAAAATATTGCAATGCACTTGTTGCTTTTATAAAATATTGATGATGTAGATGATATTGACAAAGGATTTTTTCTATACTATTCTAAAAATAACCAAAACTTTGGGGAAAGGAAGGGACTCCAAATGCGAAAAAGTATAACTATTATAATGTCTGTGCTCTTCTTGTCCGTGGCTTTCTTGCACGGACAGGAGAAGGTCAAGCTCACTCCTGAGCTGCGCAAGCTCTATCGGGAGCTGACCTCAGCTGTTAACGAGCAGAATATACGAGAAACAATAGCTTATCTATCCTCGTTTCCCAGCAGGGTCACGGGCTATCCGGGATGTGATGCGGCAGCCAAATATGTAAAGAAAAAGTTTGAGGAGATAGGGCTTCAGGATGTCACGATGGAGGAGTATACGCTCCCCATCCCCTACGATAGGGAAGCCAGCCTTGAGATTCCCGCCCTCAATATAAAGATGCGCATCTACCCCCTCTGGCCGAATGCGATAAGAACTCCCTCCCTCCCACCTGAAGGGGTTAGAGGTCCCTTAATCTATGCGGGAGACGGATATCTTCACTCCTTTGATGGGAAGAAGGTTGAGGGCTCGGTAGCATTGTTGAATTTCAACTGCGGTTCCCATTGGCTCAATGCCCCCCGCCTAGGGGTCAAAGTTGTTCTTTTTGAAGAGCCTGATACAACTATGCGGGGTGAGGCAGAGGCGAAGTTCATCTCCATCCCCATTGATATAGCGCGTTTCTGGGTGAAAAAACAGGATGCTCAAACCCTTAAGAAACTTATCGCTGAGAATCCAAATCTTGAAGTTGTTGTTAAATGCTCAATGCCCTGGGAACGCAGAACAGGTTATAATGTGATAGGATTCCTTCCGGGCAGCGACGAAGAACTTAAAAACCAGCTGATAATCATTGAATCCTTCTTTGATTCCATATCAATAGCTCCTTCCCTCGCGCCTGGTGCTGAGAGCGCCTCGGGAATAGCGGCTATGTTGGAATTGGCGCGGATTTTCAAGGAGAGACCTCCTAAGAGGTCCATTCTTTTCATCGCTACCTCTGGGCATTTTGAAGCTCTCAGCGGGATAAGGGCTTACTTTACGAAGCATTTCAAAGAATACGAGAAGCTCGGTCCCATGGAGAAGATCAAGGGCTTTTTCGCTCGTGTTTTCCACACGGGATACAAGCCAAGAGAGATAAAGAAGGTTTACCTCTTCACCGGACTTGACCTCTCAAGTCAATCCAGGGCGTTGGGAATTTTCTACAAATCCATGTTCTACGAGATAAGGGAGGACCGTCAGAGGGACTTCTCTGATATCGCAAGGGTCTGCAGGGAGAATGCGGAAAGAGTAGCGGAGTTTATGAAGGTTGAGCCGGAGCAGATTTTCGCTGACGGCGTCAATCCCATAGCGGGAAAGCCCTGGAGGACATTTATACCGGGCAAGGTGGCTTTAGATGCGGAGTTGTTCACTATGATGGGTGGATACGGTGTTTCCTTCTTCACGATAAACGACGCTCGCTCCTTGGTAGATACCCCATTTGATACAATTGATAAGATGAATTTCTCCAACTTGATGACGCAGGTGAAGCTTCTCGCCTGCCTTTATCATCATATCCTTAACGACCCACCCCGCAAGGGAACAACTACTGCCCTCCGCTTCCCCATCACCGAGCCCTCAAAGATTGAGAGATTGGGTTTGATGAACGGATTCGGCACGCTCGAAGGAAGGGTTGTTTACTGGGACCCGAGAAAGAGTTTCATACCCGATGTTCCAATTCCCGATGCTGTCGTCATGTTGAAACATTGGAACAAGAGTATGATGGGGGTCAGGGGACATATGATTGAGATGACTGATAAAGAAGGTAAGTTTGAGTTCAATGGCGTGGCTACGATAACCGCTATAGGGTGGCGTAGACCGGCTACAGTTAACGCATATAAGCTTGATGATAAAACAGGAGAGATAATCTATGCTCCCGATTTGGGGACGATGGGAGCGGAAGCTTATCCGGTGGATGCTATGATGACCGTGGGGAAGAAGCATGTAACAGTGGTTACTTTCCGTTGTGCTTCCGTTTCCATATTTGACCTGGTTGACCCGCAGGGATTGGCAATCCTGAGCAATATAGCAATCCTTGATGGTATAACGGACGGAACGCCCCGAATGTATGGGCAAGCAATCAGCTTACCTGAAGCTTGGATGCCACATGTTGATGACTGCGCCGTGATTTTCGCTGAACCGGGGAGCAGGATTAAGATAATAATGGGCGCAGGACCCGCAGCCACAAGATTTCTCCTCTTAAATGCGTCGGAGAAGAACCCCAAAGGGGAGGGCTACGAGGTTAAAGGTTCAGGAACGCTTTACTTTACGCCCTACAAGGTCGCAAAAGATATGTGGATTTGGGACGAGTATCGGATGTCCAAACTAAGACGCTTCCGCATAATCAACGATGTTCTGGAGGACCTCCATAGAAGGGCAAAGGAGGAATTAGATAAGGCGGAGAAAGCTCTTGCCAGATTGGATTATAGCCATTTCTACGCTTATTCACGCAGTGCTTGGGGCTACGAGTCGAGGGCTTATCCCGCCGTGCGGAGCACGGGAGACGATGTTGTGAGGGGAGTTATCTTTTATATGGCGATTGTCATTCCCTTCGCCTTCTTCCTGGAGAGGTTGCTCTTCGCTTTCCCTACCCTCGTCCAACAGTTAGCAGGTCTGGGCGGAATATTCCTGGCAACTTTTGCCCTTTTCCGCTACCTCCATCCTGCATTTGAGATCGCTCTTAACCCTCTCGTCATCCTCCTTGCTTTCGTTATGCTGGCAATGGCTTCCGCAGTAGCAACCGTCGTTATCGGAAGATTCCAACAACAGCTGAGGGCTCTTCATCGCTCCCTCACCGGCATTCATAGAGTAGATATAGGCAGGTTCACTATTGCTGCTTCAGCCCTTTCTTTGGGCATTTCAAATATGAGGAGGAGGAAGGCAAGAACAGCCCTCACTTGTATAACTCTTATCGTTCTAACATTCGCCGTTTTAGCCTTCACTTCCGTTAAACCCGTTATGCGCTTCAATAAGGTGCCTGGCAAGGGAATTCCACGCTACCAAGGAGTTATGTTGCGGACACCAATGTGGAGCGAGCTGCAGGAGGTGGCTTATCGCCTTCTCTACGACGAGTTCACACCAAAGGGCTATAAGGTCTCCCCACGCATCTGGTTCTACACCTCCGCTTGGGATGAACAATCCTTCGTAACCCTCTTGTCCGCAGCCAACCCCGACCTAACCTACGATGTTAAGGCTCTCGTTGGGTTAGGCGCAGAGGAAGCTGGGATAACAAGACCACAGGAAGCTCTTAAAGCGGGAAGATGGATAGAGCCCGATGATAGATATGTTTGCATAATTCCCGAGGGGGTAGCCAAGAAACTGAAAATCGGCAAGGCGGATGTGGGGAAGGCACAGATATTGATAGGCGGCGTGAAGTTCACTGTAATAGGTATTTTGAATAACAACAAATTTAAAAAGATAAAGGACTTAGATAATGAGCCAATTACACCCGTTGACTTTGTGGCGATGCAGAAACAGCAACAGCAGGGACAGACAAGCCAGCAGGCAGGCTTCAGGGAGTATATCCATCTTGAGCCGGATGCCGTTGCGATTATCCCTTATCAAACCCTCCTTAATATGGGAGGGACGCTGCGCTCCGTGGCTGTAGACCTCGTGTCAGCTGAAGAAGTTAAGAGGGTCCTCGGCGATTTAATGCCTCGCTTAGCTCTTAATATGTATGCTGGAGAAGGGAAGAAGATATCCCGCTATTCCACGCTCGCTCTCTCCGCTCCCATTGGCTGGACTGAGCTCCTCATCATCATATTGATTGCCGTGCTCATCGTCCTTGATACGATGCTTGCCGCCGTTTACGAGAGGGTAAGGGAAATAAGGATATTCGCCTCCTTAGGCTTAGCGCCTAACCACATCGCTATGCTCTTCTTCGCAGAGGCGCTCGTTTACGCGGTTATCGGCGCGATTGCGGGATACATAGTAGGGCAAACGATAGTTAAGATTATGATAGCTACCGGTAAGCTTGGACACCTTTACCTCAACTTCTCCTCCATGTCGGCTGTTCTTGCTACATTCGCGGTAGTTGCTGTCACCCTCCTATCCACAATTTATCCGGCAAGGAAAGCCTCGGAGGTAGCAACTCCCGCGCTTGAGAGGTCTTGGAGCTTGCCCGAACCTGAGGGAGATGAGTGGCACATCACGCTTCCTTTCTCGGTGACGGGCGAGCAATCAAGGGGGTTGGCAGGATTTCTCAAGGAGTGGCTTGAAGCATATGAGGAATACTCCGTGGGCGACTTCGTGACCGCTGATGTGAAAGCACATACATTTATGAAATATGACACCAAGGGTTATCAAATAGACTTTATGACCTGGCTTGCTCCCTTCGATTTGGGTGTAAGCCAGAGGGTCAGTATGATAATAGAGCCCACCACGATTAAAGATGTGTATGACATAAAGATGGTGATAAGAAGGGAAAGCGGTGATGTGGCGAACTGGAAGAGGGTAAATAGGCGCTTCCTCAACACTATAAGGAAGCAGTTCCTCATCTGGCGCACGATAAGTGTTGCGGAGAGGGAGAGGTATGTGAAGCTTTCCGAAGAGTTAGTAGAACTCACCTAAGGAGGTGAACCCCGCTTGGAAGTAACGAGAGAAGAAGTTCCCGAAGCAGTAGGTGAGATAAAAGAATACGAAGAAGGTTTTACTTGGAAGACGGTATTAGGGACATTCTTCGTGGGCATAATCATCATGCCCGCCGCCATCTATGTGGGTTTGGTAGCTGGAACGGCTGTTGGAGCGGCTGCCCAATGGATGACGATTATCGTTTTCAGCGAGGTGGCAAGGCGCTCCTTCATCCCCCTGAAAAAGCAGGAAATTTACATCCTTTTCTATGTGGCGGGTGGTTTGGCGGGGATGGTTGGCACAGCCCTCGCGGGAGGTCCCTTTGCCTGGTGGATTTGGAACCAATACTTCGCCGGCTCGCCCGCAGCCAAGCAGTTCGGTATCTATGGTAGAATTCCCACTTGGGTCGTCCCACCTCCCGATAGCCCAGCTATTATAAATCGCACGTTCTTGGATTCCGCCTGGCTCGTCCCCTTCTACTTGCTCCTCGCTGGACAGGTCATCGGGCGTTTGAACTGGATAGGGATGGGTTACTTCCTATTTAGAATAACCTCCGATACGGAACGGCTGCCTTTCCCCCTTGCCCCGATAGCAGCTGCGGGAGCGACTGCGCTCGCGGAGGTTGGGAGAAAAGAGGAAACTTGGCGCTGGCCAGTTTTCTCCACGGGAGCAGTTTTGGGACTCATCTGGGGATTCTTCTATGTGGGCATCCCATCTATCTCAAGCGCCTTTATGGTCAAACCCCTCCAGTTAATCCCCATCCCTTACATTGACCTTACCCCTACCACCGAATCCTTCCTCCCTTCCGCCCCCATAGGTTTGGTGGGAGACCTAGGGCTATTCATAACGGGTTTCGTCTTGCCTTTCCCGATAGTTTTGGGGAACTTAATCGGCTCCGTCCTCTGTCAAGCTATAGCTAACCCCATAATCTACCATATGGGCTATATGCCCACTTGGCGACCGGGAATGACGATAATCTGGACTCAATTCGCTACAGCCTTCGATGTTTGGATAAGCGTGGGGGCGGGTTTCGCTGGCGCAGTTGCCATGATTGGCTTCTATAGCTTGGGTAAGGTTTTCGCTACGGCGAGAAAACAAGCAGGTGGTGAGAGAAGGGGAATCTTGGCACCTCCACCGGGGAGAGGCGATTTCCCCCTCGCTGTAGCCATTGGTATGTGGTTCACAGGAACGCTTGCCTCAGTAATCATTTGCCATAAGCTTGTCCCCAAATTCCCCCTATGGATACTCGTCCTCTTCGCCTTCCTATGGACACCATTGAACTCCTATATCTCTGCGAGAATGATTGGCTTCGGCGGCTTCTTCCCAGGCATTCCCTACCTCCGGGAAGTGACGATTATCTTAAGCGGATACAAGGGAGTGGATATCTGGTTCGCCCCTATCCCCCTCGCTGATTACGGTGGAACAGCCCAGTTCTTCCGGGAGGTAGAGCTAACGGGAACGAAATTCACAAGCATTCTCAAGGCGGAAGCTTTGATGTTCTTCGTTATCCTCGGCTTCTCCTTCCTGTATTGGCAATATATCTGGAAGCTTCGCCCAATCCCCGACCCCGCTTATCCCTATGCTCAGAAGATGTGGCCGCTCAACGCTATGAACTCAGCCCTCATAATGACTGCAAACCAAAATCCTGAGCAAGCCTGGCTCCTCAAAGCTTTAAAGCCTAAAGTCATTACCGCAAGCTTCGGGCTAGGGCTTATTATATACATCCTTATGAGCTATTTCGGACTCCCACCGATGTTCTTCTACGGCTTCGTTGGAGGAGTTACCGGTCTGCCAGCTAATACATTGGTGATATTCATCGGCGCCCTCTTAGGGAGATATTACTTCGCGAGGAGATTCGGAGAGCATAGATGGCGTGCTTATACTCCCGTTCTGGCAGCTGGCTATGGATGTGGGTTTGGGCTCATAAGTATGATTTGTATAGCCTTGACACTTATAGCTAAATCTGTAAGTTATATGCCCTATTAAATCAGGGAAAGGAGGAATGGATATGAGGACTATTAAAGCCGGAATAATCGGCACGGGTTTCATCGGACCGGCTCATATAGAAGCTGCGCGGCGATTAGGGTTTGTTGAAGTAGTTGCCTTGGCGGAAGCGGACTTAGAAACAGCGGAAAGGAAAGCCAAACAATTAGGTGTTCCTCGCTATTATGGGGATTATCGGGAAATGCTCGAGAAAGAGAAGGAATTGGAAGTAATTCATAACTGCACGCCCAATTATTTGCATTACGCGATAAGCAAGGATTGCCTTCTAGCGGGTAAGCATTTAATCTCAGAAAAGCCCTTGGCGATGAATTCTCAAGAATCAAAGGAGCTCGTCCTTCTCGCTCAGGAGAAGGGATTAGTCAATGCAGTTGACTTCAACTATCGTCATTATCCCCTCGTTCAGCAGGCAAAAGCGATGGTGGAGAAAGGGGAAGTGGGGAGGATTTACGGAGTTTTCGGTACCTATGAACAGGATTGGCTTTACCTTGATACGGATTATAACTGGCGAATAGAACCGGAGCTTGGAGGAGAATCAAGGGCGGTTGCGGACATCGGCACCCACTGGTGCGATACCGCCCAGTTCATCACGGGATTAAAGATAAAGGAAGTCTTCGCCGATATGGAGATTATCCACAAGACCAGGAAGAAGCCGAAAAGACCGATAGAGACATATGCGGGAAAGGAACTAACCCCAGAGGATTATGAAGAGGTTCCCGTTTCAACTGAGGATTACGCCAGCGTTCTCCTCCGCTTTGAGGGAGGAGCAGTGGGGGTCTTCACTGTCTGCCAGGTTTTCGCTGGTAGAAAGAACAGACTTTATATAGAGATAACGGGTTCAAAATGCGCCCTCGTCTGGGACCAAGAGGACCCGGAAAGGCTTTGGATTGGTAGAAGAGAAGCGCCTAATCAGGTCCTAATGCGGGACCCTTCCCTTCTCCATAAGGAAGCGAAGGATTACTGTCACTATCCAGGTGGTCATCCTGAGGGCTATCCCGATGGATTGAAGAACTTCCTCCGCAATGTTTATAGATACATAGCTGAGGGGAAGGACCCAAGGAAGGACCCCTGCGATTTCCCCACTTTCAAGGATGGTCATTACGAGATTTTGATGGTGGAGGCGGTTCTGAAAAGCGCCAGAGAGAAAAGATGGGTTGAGATAAATTACGACCTTTAGGGAAACAAAAGGGAGATTTTAGCGTCTAATATATTGAAGGGATAGTGAGAGAATTTGAGAAATCTCCCTAAGGTTTTATTTCTCTTTTTCAGCCTGTTTTCCTTGCTCGCCTTCCCCCTCACCCGGGAGGAAGAAATAGAGCTAGGAAAGCAGGCGGCTTTGGAGGTTGAGAAGGAGTATAAGCTTTACGACAATAAGGATATTCTGGATAAAGTAGACAAGATAGGGAAAACACTGGCTGCGGTATCGGAGGACCCTTCTCTTCCTTGGACATTTAAAGTCATTGTCTCCGATGAGATAAACGCATTTACCCTACCTGGAGGCTTCGTTTATCTCACTACCGGTCTTCTTTCCTTCGTCAGCACTGATGACGAGCTTGCTGGTGTTATAGCGCATGAAATAGCCCACGCAGCCCGCCACCACTTCATCAAATTAGCTGAACAACAGGCTAAAACAGAAAAGCAAATCGCCCCCTTCTTGTTAGCTGCCCTATTGGGAGCCAAAGGAAACGACTTTGAGAATATATACCTCGGTCTTCAGTTGATAGAGATAGCGAAGATGCACAGCTACGGGCAAACTCTGGAGGAGGACGCTGATTTATCGGGTGCACAATACCTCATAAAAACGGGGAAATATAATCCTGCTGGGATATTGACATTCCTTGAGAAGCTTGCAAGGATGGAGGAGAGGGGTGTTAAGCAAGAGTTGGGCATTCTGCAAACCCATCCATATGCGAAGGAAAGAGTTTCCAAACTTCTTTCTTTTCTCAAGTCCTCATCAGTGGAGATAAACAGAAGAAGAGCAGCTGGGTTATTCGTTGTTCGGCTTCAGCATATGGGTGACAGCGTTGCCGTGTATATAGATAAGCAATTAATAGTCCAGCTTCCAAGCGCGACCGGTGCTCAGGCGGCGGGAAAGATGGCTGAAACGCTTGATAATTTATTAGATAAAGAACTTAAAGTTTGGGAGATAGGGGCAAGAAGATTACCGAACGGAAACTCAGCGGTTGTGGCAAGAGGAATTGTTCTGATAGAGATTTCCCCTGATATGCTTCCGGATAGGCGTCAAGATACATTCGCTTTTGCCGAGACGATAGCGGGAAACATCCGCCACCGCCTTCTCCAGGAATTCCTAAACCAGATTTACTGAATGCTTCATTACTTTCGCCTTGCTAACCCTTAAAGCCAAGCAGATCTCTTTTTATTTTTTCTATTGGTATTTCCTCTAATAGAATCAACGATGTAATGGGGATTAGCAAGAACACACTTGCCACCACACCAGAATCATTGAAGGCGAAAGCGATGAGCAAAGAGAGAAAGACCGCTTTAAACCAGCCTGAGGCTTTTTTCTTTGGAATTATATAGCTGATTATATAGTGGATTAGAAGGAGGACGATTTGAACTACCAAAGGCATCGTCCAGTCGCTGAAGCGCAGAAGCTTGACATTAGTCATAACCTTCCTTTGAACCAATTCGAGCAAATCCCCCACCCTGCCGAGAAGCAGTTCTCTGAAAGCCAATCCTATATGAGTGCTTTTGGCGAATATATCAAAGGCGATGGGAAAAGAGAACAAGGCGAGGAAAAAAACGAAAACATAAATGTAAAATTCCCTTTTCCTTTTCACTTCAGATAATAGGAAATAAGAGAAAGCCGATATAGCCGTGAGAAAACCTCCCCAGTTCGCTCCCCACCAGGGAGCACCTATGAGAAGAGAAAAAACAACCCAAGCTATCAGGATTCCTAAAAATCTTTGGTGATAATAGCTTAAAAGTAGCAAGCAGCCCACTACCAATCCAGCGAACTCATTTCCAATTCCGTAATAACGAGCCCCTTCCTCAACTGCATGCCCAATTCCTGATACACCCATTAGCTTCCCACCCCGAAGTATGTCTAAAAGTATGAGGAAAGATAAGGCGAGGGAGATATAGAGCAAGGCTTTTTGAGGCTTGAGAAGACACAAAAAGAAAATGAGGATTAACAGTAGAGGGAGGAAGATGGAGAGTTGAAGTCCACTGAGAGGAAAAGGAGAAAGGATGAGCAAGCCAAGAGGAAGGATAAAGGGGAAGAGGGAGAAATAGCGAAATCCAGGGAAGAAAATAGGAAGAAAGAAGGCTAATAGAAAGAAGCCTACCGTTAAACCTATTATGTTACCGCTTATAATTCTATGGATTGTCCAACTGCGCTGGCTCTCCCTGCGAATTTGTCGGAGTCTTTCAACCTGTCCTTCCACTGGCTTAGCCACAACCTTTCTCCCCAAATAGAGACGCTCGCTACCACAGAAGAAGGAGAGAATTGTGGGCGGGAAATCGTAAAGAGAAACTACGCCAATCGTCTTGGTCGTCTTGGATGTCAGCAATCCCTTCATCTCAGCGCCAGAAAAAATGATGGGAGATAGAGTGAAGCCTTTACTCAAGGAGAACATTCCGGGATAGGGAGAAATGAGGATGAGTAAATCATCCTTCCTCAAACAGGTGATTATAAACCCTATCAAGTCGTCAACATCTTTAAGAATCCTTCCTATGAAGGTAGCGCGCATCGCCTGGCTTATGTAAGGATATTGGAGGTCAACTCGGAGGGAATCTCCCGTTTCCACCAAGATGAAGACATTGTCTTGTAAAAGATAACCTTTCAATTTCTCTTTTAAAGAAGAGAAGTTAGTGCGGAGTCCACCTGGGAAGAAGGGGTCTGGTTTCACTAAATTGCTATCAACCTCTCCTTCTCTGATTATCCCCCTTGAATTCAGGAGCACGCAGCTTGCCTCTCTATGAATCCCGCTAACAGTATCGGCATTCCCTAAAAGGATTACCTTCACTCCCTTCTCTTGGAGCAAATCTCCCAAAAGATGATAATTTGCTTTCCCTTTAAGGGAAGAGTTGCTGTTAACTATGTAGGGGAAGCCGATATGGATAAGGGAATTAGGAGGAGACTGAACCCCCCAATTTCTCAAGAAAACATCGCTTGCCTTCTCACCTTGAAACATTTCGTTTGGGGAAAGGCAGAGGCGAGCTTCCTCTTTGGGGACAAGCCTGCGAGCGCTTCCCATTGAAAGATAAGCCGATTCGCAAGGGTAGCGCTTGTTCAACTTACAATTAGCAAGCCCTATTGCTCCGTTTTCCATTATATATTCAATGTTTCTCAACCCTTTCCCAAGGACATCCTCAAGGGTTATCCCTGGAAAAGAGACAACAACTACCCTTTTGGCGAGAAGTAATGAGGCGATGAATAAGAGAATTATCAGCCGCTTCATAAATCATTAAATTCTACTCCAAAAGTGTATGGTAGGAAAGCAAGATGATGCTTATTCTTTAATTCATCTTTGATAATTTTATAATGTGCCTGCCTCTTCATAGAGGGATTCGTCCTCCCGCAAATGAAGAACGAGTTGTAGCGAGGTGAAGGGAGATAAAAACGCTTATCATAAGGCAAAAGCCTTTGAAACCTTCCTCAAACCCTTGATTATATCCCTCACTTCTTCCTCCCCCCAGCTTTCGTGAATCGCCACATTGAAATGGTTCTTTATCGCCTCCAAGGCGTTTGGAGTGAGGAATTCCCTATTGGGGTCTCCGTTATAATCGGGGCATGCCCACGGATAACCTGATGTCCCAAATACAGAACGATTCTTGAACCAATCCATCAAATGGGGAAGGGCAGATATATAGGAGGGAGTGATTGGCAATCCCTCCGCAATGAGAGCCTGGCAGAACTTTTCTTTATCCACCTTGCATCTCTCTTTATGAAAGCGAATCCTCAAGAACCAATAGCTCGGCTCAGCCCCAGGGAGACAAGCGGGAACGGAAATTGTCTCCAAATCCTCAATCTCTTCCTTTATCCTCTCTACGATTTCCCTCCTTTTCTCCACAATTTTGGGCAATTTCCTCAACTGCACCCTCCCAATGACGCAAGAAAGCTCATCCAAATTGAAATTTAAAGATGCGATTACATTTGTTGAACCGGGAGGAAGTCCAAAGGGCTTTCCCCTATCAGCGCTTCTTCTTATCTTCCAATAAAGCTCTTCGTCCTTCGTGAAAAGGATTCCTCCTTGCCCACCCGTGCAGTAGTGCTTGCCGAACATAGTTGAGAAAACGCTTATATCGCCGAAAGTCCCCAGATATTTGCCATTAAGTCTTGCACCATGGGATTGGGCACAATCCTCAATTACGGGAATATTATGTTTCCTTGCTATTTTCACGATGTTTTCAATATCCGCTGGCTCACCGCCAATGTGGGCGACCACTATTGCAGAGGTTAGAGGTGAGATGAGCTTTTCAATTTCCTCAGCGGAGGTATTATAGCTGTTTGGAGCGGTATCGGCTATTACGGGGATGCAGTTGAGGAAGACTATTGGCATCATGCCGCCGGGGTCGGTTACTGCGCTAACGATTACCTCGCTGAATGGCTCGGGATTGAGGGCATGGAGGGCAACGAAGAGAGCTGCGGTTCCCGAGCTTACAGCGTCAGCATACCCACCACCGAGAAAATCGGCGAATTCCTTGCAATAGGCTTCCTCCTCGGGACCATTGTAAACGATTCCCTCCCCTGTTGCTATCACTCTGTCAAGATAGGAGAGAATGGCTTCCCTTTCTTCCTCACCTATGAGGAAGCGGGGAGGAAAGGGTTTCTCCCTTGCTTTGGGACCTCCATCAATAGCAAGCTTATCCTCGCTCACTTTCCAAGCCTCCTTTTTGCAAAGATTTTTCCTTCTTTCCTATCTCAAGCTCCTCAAGATAGGCGTAAGTGCACCAGTAGGGAGAGGCGAATTTGAGGTTGAGTTGATATATTAAATAGATGAAAAGCTCCTTCGTCATATATTTCCTTGGCAACCACTCAAGAAGGAATAACCCAAGGAAATAGAGGAGGACACCAAAGCCCTTATGCCAGCTTTTGAGCAAGGCGAGGGCAGCACCGCTTAAGATGGTCAATAAGTATCCAAGATAGTATCTCCAACTAACTCGTGGAGGAGACGGAACTTTTTCCATTGGGGGTTTAATTGGTCCCTTTAGGAGAAGTTGCCTGGCACAATTCAGACAGAGATTCAAAGATACTCCATCCTTTTGTTTTGCCCCTAATTCAATAAGCCTTTGCCAATTCCCTTTTGCACAGAGATAGCCGAGCTGGAAACGCTGGCTGAATCCCTGAGGGAGCTCCTCTATCATCTCCCTAACTGCTTCCCATCTCCCTTGCTTCGCAAGGGAAGAAGCGAGTATTAGCCTTTCTCCCGCGTTAAGAGCAGGGGAGGCATGAGTTAGAAGCGAGATGCATTCGTCGTATTTCTGGAGGAGATACTGGGTTAAAGCGAGATATGGCCTCGCCCTCAACTCCCCATAGGAGAAAGCTCTGTTCAATTTCTGATAGGCTGAGCTGAGATTGAAACGCAGTAGGTCTCTTAAACCGAGGAAAAAATTGTGGAGAGCAGGCAAGGAGCTTTTCCCATCGTAAATCTCCGCTTGAAATAGGTCGCTTGAATTCGCCAGCAAGTAGCCTCCCTCACATACATCTTTGAAGAGGAAGGTTTCAAGGTCGAGTTCCGCCTGAGGAATGTAGCGAGAGAGCATCTTTAAAAGTTCAGGAAGACGCTCAATATCCATGGGGATAAAAAAGAGACCGTCTTTTATCAATATCAATTTCTGGCGATTTGCAATCTCTTCTTTATTTTGCCCGAGGAGCTCCCTCAAATCTTCGGGCGAAATTGAGACGAGGGCGAAGCCGTGGGATAGGTAGCGTGAGACAAGAGCTAAGCCTTGTGATAGGTAGCCGATGATGAACCTTTCCTCCCTCTTATGCGGACAGTAATAAATGCCTTTAACTTTATCGTAATCCATAGAGGATTTGCGATATTTTATTCTTTTATTTGTGAGTACCAAACTATACCCTATTTTCGCTTTATCCACGAAGCAGAAGCCGATGTATAGTAAGATGCAGAAGAGAGAAGCAATAAACAAGATGAGCAATGAAGGGGAGAGAAAACGGAGAAGGGAGTCCATTGAGAAGAGTAGGATGAGGATAATCAAGAGTCCTGATAAGAGGAAAACAGCAATAAGGAGGGCGATTTTATCCCCCTCACTGGGTTGATGGAAGCTCGCTATTATTTCCTCTTCGCTTCTGCCTTTTTTGAGAATCTTCATCTTTTCAATTTGGATTATAAGGAATTTCCAAGAGAATTGGAAGAGGTATGAATGATCGCGGAAAGATTTACTTTTTTACAAAATTATAGAAATTCCTTACCAATGGAGAAGCAATCTTTTCCTGAGTTGATTAAAAGACAAGAGAGCGGATTTCCAACAATGCAACTAAGTTGCAAGACTTTCCCATAGCAAGAGGAATGGCAATCTCCATTTTTTCATTACGAGAGCTCCCGCAGGGAGCCCGTGGCAATCTCGTGTTTTAAAGAAAAGGGCAAAAAGCGATTGCTTAGCTATATCTCGCAATAACAAAAGGGCTGATTCGTTCACCTTACATCTTTCTAATTGCGAGGCTTTCTTTAAGGAAAGCCTTTTAAGAGCTTCCAAATATACAAGGTATTGACTATTTTTTCCATGAACACAAAATATAGTAAATCTATCACAGAGGTGAGTTCAATTGAATAACGAGAAAAATGAGGAGTTTGAGCAGATTATTTTGGAAGCTTTTGATATGGATAACCTGCTTAACTTCCTCCAATCTTTGGGTTTCCAAATCGTCCTCATCTCCCATGCCACCCTCAAAGATTTCTCTGAGGTATATGAATTCGGACTCGTTCTCAAGGAAGAACCAGTTGGAGTGGTGAGAATCCATTTCATTGACAACCATTATTGGCCAATTGATGAGCTCTCTCCCGAGGAAAGAATAGCACGTGTTATGAAGCCAAGCGATTGGAATGTGATAGTTGAACCCGTCATCATTGTGATGGAGGGGAGCCCCAAGGTCCCCTCGGAGATAATCGCGGAAGTGCGAAGTTACAAGGATTCCCTTCCCTCTAACCCTGAAGCCCAGAAAGCCTATGAGCAATATATGAGCGGAAGGAGTGAAGGGTATGATTAAGCTTCCCCTCCTAACCCTTTTATCCCTTCTTTGCTTCGCTAATACAAACTGGCATAACAATCTCTATCTCTCAAATGGGGATTATTGGCGTCAGAGGGTGAAAGTGGAAGTCAGAAATGAGGGTGAGGAGGCGCATATGGGTGTTCCCGTGGAAATAAAAGTTGGAAAGGAGGAAGGGGAGGCAAATCTCATTGATAGAAAGATTGACGAGATAAGGGTTGTTGACGAGAAGGGAACGGAGATGCTTTTCAATGTGATTTCCCCCAAAGGCGAGGAGCTGAGAAAAGGCACCATCCCACAGGGAAGCAAGCTCGTCATTCCTGTGGAATGCCCTCCCCGTTCAACCGTCAGCTATTACATCTACTTTGATAATCCCTCAGCTTGGAGAGTTCCCGATTACCTTTCCTCCGCTTCCAACATCCGCAATGGTGGAGCAGAGGAAGGAGAGGACAATGAACCGGCTGGCTGGAAAGCCGACCCTCAAGATGATTCCCATCGCCTACTTTGGGTATCGGAGAATCCCCATTCCGGGAGGAAATGTCTGAAAACGGTTGTCTCTGAGGGAGCGCAGCCGACTTGGATAGCCTATAGGCAAGGAAGCATCCATATTTACGGAGGGGCGAGATATAGGCTTCGCGCTTGGGTAAAGGCGAAGGATGTGAAGGGGCAAGCGGGTTGGTATGTCCATATTGGGAATCAGCAGAATCCGATGATTCTCAATCAAGTCATAAACGCTGGTGAAGGAACCTACGATTGGAAGGAGATAGTCTTTGAGTTCACCGCCCCTAAAGAAGCGAATATGGGAGAGTTTGGAACCGTCCTCTATGGAACTGGCACAGCTTGGTTTGACGATATCAGCCTTGAATGTTTGGATACGCCAACGGTTCGGGTCGTTTTCGTCTCCAAGCCGGAGAGACTTTATTTAAGGGAAATTATCCCCAAAGGGGAATGGTTTGATGATAATCCGAAGGATGACATAAGCTGGGATTATCGTGTTCCCTTAAAGGTTTTCAATTTCTCACAAAAAGAGGAAAAGAGATATGTTTTCCTCAATTTTGCCTTTCTTTCCTCTCGCCTGAGGGGAAATCTAAACGAGGAATCGTTTCGCCTCATAGATGGTGATAGGGAAATCCCCTTCGTCCGTTTGAAAAGTGGGCTTCTCTTCCCTGCCAACCTTCCTCCTCGTTCCCTCAAAATCTTCTATCTCTATTTCTCCTCTGATAAGAGAATAAAAAGGGGAAAGGAGCTGAGCTATTCTCAGGTTTTGATGAGCGAGGCAAATCTGGTTAAAAATCCCAGCTTTGAAGAGGGGGATGAACTGCCTTCTTTTTGGGAGGGAGGAGCGGAGGGAACACAACCTCCAGGGACAAAGATTGGCATTGATTCTCCCGGTTTATTCGGAAATCGTTGTGGTAAGATTTATATACCTCACGGCGTTCAGAAAGCTTGGACTGGCTGGAGGCAGAGCGTCCCTGTTGAGCCGGTAAAAACCTATCTCTATTCCGCCTGGTTGAAGTGCGAAGATATAAGGGATGGTGAAGTGGTTATACACGCTCATTATCATAACGCTAAAGGTGAGCTCTGCAAAAGCGTCAAGTTTGCGAGCGCTGGCGAGCCAATCTCGGGAACGAGAGATTGGACGAATATGTTCGGCATCTTCAAGATGCCCGATGATTGTGCCTTCTTCCAACTCCACCTCACGATGTTCGCTACTGGCACCCTGTGGCACGACGGTGTTCTACTCATTGAGGTTGAGCAGGCTAAAATGGGCAATTTGGAAGGGAAAACGGATATAAAGGAACTGACAATCTGGCAGGTTCCTGCAGTCGTTAAGGTTTTCAAAGAGGATGTCCCTCCGAGAAAAATTATGCCTTTTAAGATATCAATGGCGAGAAACGAGAGGGAACCTCTTCAAATAGCCATTAGAAGTCCGAAGGCTATTGGGAAAGTGAAGGTGGTAGTCACTCCGCCAACGAATAAAAAGGGAGAGAAGCTGGGGCAATTCACCATCAATGTGGTGGGCTATGTCCCGATAGACCATCCCAGCGGTTATTACTCAAGCACAACTCCTCCCTGGCACCGAAAATTCCCCACTTACACACCTCAAGCAGACGGCTGGCCTGGATGGTGGCCTGACCCATTGTTGCCAATTGAGGAATTTGAGCTGAAAGCAAACGAGACCCAGCCTGTTTGGATAACCTTCAAATCCCCAAAGAACATATCTCCAGGCGATTATCAGGGAAAGATAAAGCTTCTTGCGGGCGGGAAAGTGCTTAAGGAGATTCCCTTTACCGTCCATATCTGGAATTTCACCCTTCCCGATGAAATCCATTGCGGCGCGATTTATCCATGCTGGGTAGGTGAGAAATACGTCTTGCCAGGAAAGACAAGAGAGGAAACAATGCCTTTGTTCTGGGCTTTTATGGCGGAGAGGCGTCTCTGCCCGGGATTTATCTATCCCGAACCCATTTTAAGATATGAAAACGGCAATGTGATTGCCGATTTCAAAGAATTTGATAAATCGGCTGAATACTACTTCAACGAACTGAAGCTACCCTTTGCCTATACGCCCTGGTATTTCTATCTTTTCGGCTGGGGTTTCCCTCCCTCTGAGAGATGGGGTGAAAAGCCCTATCCAGGAGACTATCCCTATAAGGAAGCTGACAGGAGCAAACTGAGGGAAGAATACAAGAAAGTTTTCCAAGCTTGTTTGAGAGTCTTTTGGGAACATTTGAAGGAGAAAGGCTGGGATAAGAAATTCGTTCTCTATATCTCCGATGAGCCTCATGATTGGCTTCCCGAGATTATCCCTCAGATGAAGGCGCTTTGCGATATGATTCATGAGGTTGACCCCTCAATACCGATATATGCAAGCACTTGGCATCATCAACCCCAATGGGATGGGTATATAAATGTTTGGGGAATCGGACCATCTGGCGATGTACCACCAGAACGAATGAAGGAGATAATGAGAAAAAAGGCAAGGTTGTGGTTCACAACTGACGGACATATGTGCATAGATACACCCTACTGTGCGATAGAGAGGCTTCTTCCCCATCTCTGCTTCCATTACGGGGTTGAGGCATATGAGTTTTGGGAGCTACAATGGATAACTTACAATCCATATGAGTTCGGCTGGCACGCTTATATCCCTCAAAGCGATAACCCTTCCAATTTCTATTACATCCGCTATCCAAATGGAGATGGCTATCTCGCCTATCCAGGGAAGCTTATAGGTTTCAATGGATTCGTCAGTTCTATAAGGATGGAGCAGGCGGGAGAGGGAATGGAGGATTATGAGTACCTTTATATCTTGAGGGAACTCTCTGAGAAAGCAAAGAACGGAGAAGTAGGTAAAAAGGCACTGGAGATGGCGAGCAAGCTGGTTAGTATACCGAATGCTGGCGGTAGATTATCAACCAAGCTTCTACCGAACCCTGAAAAAGTTTACGAGATAAGAGAGACGATAGCCAAGGCTATAGAACAATTAGCGGGAAAGAAATAGAAAAAGATTTCCCCCTCTTGCGATTTCATTGGCGCCCGCAAAAGGAGGGTGGTGCAATCTCCTCTCCTGCCATTGCGAGGGCTCCCGTAGGGAGCCAGTGGCAATCTCTAATTAAACAGAATTGTGTATAATCTTTCCAAAAGCACTAATAGGGGGTATAATCTAATATATGCCTGAGAAGGAACTTATAAGCGAGGAAGTAGTGGAAGCAGTCTTTAAATATATCGCAATTCTTCTGCCCTTCTTAGGGCTCTTACTCGGCGCTGTTTTCTCTGCCCTCAAAAAGAGGTTAACTCCTCTCTGCTGGGGAATTGGCTTCGGTCTTATCGGTCCCTTCAACCTCCTACTTTGGCGAATGTATAGCCTGATATTGGACAAACTCGGGTTTGACAGCGTGAAAGCGTTTCTGTTCAATGTCTTCTTGTTCATCGCTATAGGTTTTCTGCTCGGCTATTTATTGACATATATATTAAAACCACATAAAAAGGAGGTATGATTTATGGCAGAAATTTTTAGAGAAGAGGATGCGAACTTGGAAGTATTGAAGGGTAAGACGATTGCCATCGTTGGTTATGGCAATCAGGGAGAAGCACATGCCCTCAATCTCCGTGATTCGGGGTTGAAGGTCATCGTTGCCGAGCTGCCAAATTCTCCCGCTTGGCAAAGAGCAAAGGAGGCGGGATTTGAGGTAGGAGAAGCGAAGGAAATGGTGAAGAAGGCTGATGTGGTTATGCTTCTCACCCCCGATACCCTCCAGCCACGCATCTGGAAGGAGGAAATCGCTCCCTTCATCAAAGATGGCTCCGCTCTGGGCTTCGCTCACGGCTTCAACATCCATTACAACCAAATAAAGCCTCCCTCAACGATTGATGTCTTTATGGTAGCGCCCAAGGGACCGGGGCGTCTTGTGAGAAGGATGTTTGAGGAAGGGAAAGGAGTCCCCAGCTTAGTTGCAGTTGAACAGGATGCCACTGGCTCTGCCTGGGATATCGCTCTTGCTTATGCGAAGGGCATAGGCGCAACAAGGGTTGGAGTCATTAAGACGACATTTAAGGAGGAGACGGAAACAGACCTTTTCGGCGAGCAGGTCGTCCTCTGTGGAGGTGTCACCGCCCTCATCAAAGCCGGTTGGGAAACTCTTGTTGAGGCTGGCTATCAACCAGAGGTGGCTTACTTTGAGTGTCTCCACGAGCTCAAGCTCATAGTCGATTTGATATACGAGGGCGGAATCGCCTATATGCGCAAGAGCATCAGCGATACAGCGGAGTATGGAGATATGACAAGGGGTCCTCGCATCATTGATGAGCTTGTGAGAGAGGAAATGAAACAGATTTTGAAGGAAATCCAAACTGGGGAGTTCGCCAAGGAATGGATTCTGGAAGGGCAAGCAGGAATGCCTATGTTCAATGCTCTGAGGAGGATTGAAGCTCAACATCCCTTGGAGGAAGTCGGCAGGGAAATGCGAAAGCTGATGCCCTGGCTGAAAAAGGAATAAATGTATGGCATCATAATAAGGGATACATTCAGCGCTGCCCATTACTTAAGGGGTTATAAGGGAAAGTGTGAGCAAATTCACGGACATAATTATTTGGTGGAAGTTCAAATAGAGGGGGAAAATTTGGATAATATAGGGATTCTCTGGGATTTCAAGGAAGGGAAGGAACTCCTGCGGGGAATCCTTGAGGAGTTAGACCACTCCCTCCTCAACAAGGATTCCCCGCTAGGCTCACTTAATCCCACCGCTGAGAACATCGCCCGCTTCATATTTGGGAAAATAAAGGAAAATCTCCCCCCACACCTCCATTTGAAAAGAGTGACCGTCTGGGAAAATCAAAATAGCGCCGCCTATTATGAGGAATGAGGGAAGATACATAGTTCTTCTTTCTGGTGGCTTGGACTCAACTGTAAACTTGAAACTCGCTTCTCAGAAAGGAGATGTCATACTCGCTTTGACCTATGACTATGGTCAGATAGCGAGTCATAAGGAGATTAAAAGCAGCGCCCTAATCTGCGAGAGAATGGGAGTGCCTCACAAGCTCATTGAGCTTCACTTTTTCAAGGAGTTGAGTAAAAGCGGGATTATAAAGGGAGAAATTCCCCTTTTAAAAGATGTGAAAGAAGCTGGAAGTGAGACCATGGAAAAGGTATGGGTCCCGGCGAGAAATCTCGTTTTTATCTCAATCGCTATCGCCTTCGCTGAGGAGATGCAGGCTGATGCTGTCGTTTGCGGGTTCAACAAAGAGGAAGCCCAGACATTTCCCGATAATTCCCCGGAGTTCGTCGCGAAATTCAATTCCCTCCTCCCCTATGCTTCACTCAAAGAGATAAAGCTTCTTTCCTTTACCCAAAATTTGGAGAAATGGGAGATAGCTAAATTGGGATGGGAGATAAACGCTCCCTTGGAATATTGCTGGCCTTGTTATTTGGGAGGAGAAGAAATATGTGGAAAATGCGAATCTTGTCTCAGATTCATAAATGCTTTGAAATTAGCGGGAATTTATGAGCTCTGGAGGGATAAAAGAGAATGCTCAAAACCCTTTTCGTAAAAGATAAAATCCTCTACGATGGGAGCCAAATCCATTCCCACTGGGCTTACAGGAATTTCAATATAATCGGCGATAGCATCGTTTTTTTCTTAGGTCCCTGTGATGTCAAAAGGGAGGAAATGGTGGACTTGGAGGATTTCACGAAAGGGGAGATAATAAAGGCTAAGGAAATGCTCCACTTCATATGCGAGCATTTCGGAGTTGATATTAGAGAAATAATTTTTCTTCAAAGGATTCTGGTGATATGTGCTCAGGAGACTCTGCAAAATCTTGGCTGCAAAACAGAAAGGAAAGGCGATGATTTATTCGTTGATAACAGGAAATTATCCGTCTCAATTGCGACTAAAACCCCTATATCGGGGAAAATCCATCTCGGAATAAACATAGACCCTGAGGGGGCGCCCGTGCCAGCTATAGGTCTTAAGGAACTGGGAATAGAACCAATTGGCTTTGGGGAAGAGGTTATGAAGAGATATAAAGATGAGTTTGAGGACATAAAACTTGCTATGTGCAAGGTTAGGTGGGTGCCTTAGAAACCTTGTTTGAGCTCCCAAAGGCTTTTTTATACGAGATTTTCTCGGGAATTCAGGGAGAAGGATTGTATGTGGGGGAAAGGGAGCTTTTCATTCGTTTCTGTGGTTGCAACCTCCGCTGTCCTTACTGCGATACCAAGTTCGCCTTGGAAAATGCTCCCACTTGTCTCGTGGAGAGACGAGCGGGTGAAAGGGAATTTGACCCTTTTCCAAATCCTCTGTCCCCTAAGGAACTCCTCAACCTTATTGCTCCCCTTTTGGAAAACAAGAGAATTCATCATTCCCTTTTCCTCACCGGAGGCGAACCACTAATTTGGGGTGATTTCCTTGCCATCTTCCTCCCTCAAGCAAGATATCTCAACCTCCCTATCTCCCTTGAGACGAACGGCACTTTGCCAAGTGAATTGGAGAAAATCATCAGATGGATTGACATAATCTCCATGGATTACAAACTCCTGTCAACAATGGAGGGGAAGGATTACTCCCAAGCACATAAAGAGTTCTTGCGAATAAGTAAACAGAAAGAAGTGGTGATAAAATTCGTTATAACTTCCCAAGTGGAATTGAAAGAACTTGAGGAAGCTTTATTAAGCTTGCGAGAAGAAGGGGATTTTCCAATAATCCTCCAACCTGTTTCCCCTATAGATGATATATTCCCTCCACCCGAGCCGAAATTGCTCAAGATGCAGGAGCTAGCCAGAGGGATTTTCTCCGTAGTTAAGGTGCTTCCCCAAATGCATAAGATAATGGGAACGAGATGATTATGGAGAAAATCAGGATAGGCATCGCAAAAGGCAAAGGGGAGCTGAAAGGACAGGAGCGCTATATAAAGGCGATTGAAAAGGCAAGAGGGGAAACGGTATTGCTTCCTCCAGATAGCGCGGAGGAACTTGAGGGAATCAGGGGACTTTTGCTTGCTGGTGGGGGTGATGTTGACCCAAGCTTTTATAACGAAGAAAACGAAGGGAGCAATAGTATAGATAGGGAAAGGGACGAGTGGGAGATAAAATTAGTAAAGAAATTCAGGGAAGATGGTAAACCGATTTTAGGGATATGCAGAGGGATTCAGGTTTTAAATGTCGCTCTTGGCGGAAGCCTTCATCAAGATATTAAAGGACATAGCCGCAACAATCAAGAATTGAGTCATTTGATAAGGATTAAGGAGGGGAGCTTCCTTTACGAGATTTTAGGAGGATATGAGCAAATAGAGGTCAATTCAAGCCATCATCAAGCTATAAAGGATTTGGCCACCACCTTGGAGGCAACCGCTTGGAGCGAAGATGGATTTATTGAAGCCGTTGAGGGCAATGGGGAGGAATTCGTATTGGGGGTTCAATTTCATCCCGAGAGGTTGATAGAGGAAAACAAAGTCTTTCTCAATATATTCAAGAGCTTCATTAACGCCTGCCGAAAGGAAATATTCACCCTTGGCACATCAAATAGGGACTTTAAAGATTTCCTTTGTATATTAAATTTTTATGGAATAGAGGAAATCATAGATGTTCGGAGGTTTCCCACAAGCAAGTTTGAATGGTTCAAGAAAGAAAATTTTGAAAGGGGATTAAGGGAACTCGGTTTCTCCTACATTTGGATGGGCGAGGAATTGGGTGGTTATCGTTCAACCGGCTACGAAGCTTATATGAGCTCTAAGGAATTCAAAGAGGGGTTGAGAAAATTGATTCGTCGGGCTTTGATAAAGAGAGTAGCGATAGTCTGCGCCGAGCTTTTCCCCTGGCGTTGCCATAGAAGGTTCATTTCCTCGGCTTTGACTATAAACGGTTGGCAAGTAAGACATATATTGAACAAAGGCAAAGAGTGGAAGCCGAAATCCTCCAACGAACAGAAACTTCCTTTTGAAGAAGGAAGTTAATTCCTTTACGGCTCTATCTTTGTTCCTAAAAGCTCGAGGAATTTCCTAATCCATTCCGGATGGGCTGGCCAAGCGGGAGCAGTAACGAGATTTTCATCAACGACCGCGTTTGAAAGGGTCTCGTTGGGCTCAACCCATTTAGCTCCCGCATTGATTAAATCGGGTTTAATTGCGGGATAGGCTGTGCAGGATTTCCCCTTTAAAACCCCAGCAGCCGCGAGAACCTGCTGTCCGTGGCAGATTGAAGCAATTGGCTTCTTCTTCTCCATAAAATGGCGAACTATGGAGATTACTCTCTCATTGAGACGGATATACTCGGGAGCCCTCCCTCCGGGAATCACCAAGCCATCGTATTCGCTCGGCTCAACTTGAGCAAATGTCGCGTTGAGGAGGAAATTGTGCCCAGGCTTCTCGCTGTATGTCTGCTCTCCCGTGAAGTCGTGCACTGCTGTCTTCACTGTTTCCCCCGCCCTTTTCCCAGGGCATACAACATCCACTCTATGCCCCACCATCGTCAGCATCTGATAGGGAACCATCACTTCATAATCCTCAACGAAATCCCCTACAAGCATAAGGATTCGCTTAACCGCCATTTCAATCCCCCCTTTTTAAATTAACGGGGTGGACGATATCCTTCCAAGGGAGCGAAGGCATCCACCCAAGGTCGCAAAAGCTGACGCTTATCGGCTGGCAGGCGATTATAAGCGGCTGCCCCCGCCTCCAGTATCGGCATAGCGAATCTCGCTACCTCCCTTTGACGCTCGGGTGGAAGGGAAAGAAAACCACTCACAGCGTTGGCGAGGAACACCGCAACCCTTTGAATTATCCTATCCCTCTGGTCAGGTGAAAGTGAAAAGAGACGGTCAAATAAGTTGCTCATCAAATTTACCCTCTCCTCAGGAGAGAGTTGGAGGAATCTTTGGTATTGTTCCCTGAATCCTTGACCAGGCCTCTGCTGTCCTTGTTCTCCAGTTGGGACTTGCCCCTGTTCCCCTCCACTTTGCTCGGATAGGAACTTCTCCCAATCAACCACTACCTGAGGTTTGCTTACTATATAAACTTTCTGCCAATATACACCCAGGGAAGAACAAATCCTGTTTAGTATCCTCTCCAATTTCTGGTTCTTGAACTTGAGGGAGGGAACCGTTCCCTTAACATCGGGGTTCACTAAAATCTTGACATTGCTCGCTTCCTCAAGGGACTTGAAAACATCGCTCGCCTGTGTCCCCTCTTTAACTTGTAAGGAAACATATGGTCCTCCCAATTTCCTCGGCATCTCGCATTTCTTAGTCGTGATTAAATATCCTTCCACCCATCTCGCTGACACCTGGCGTGTAAGTGCGTCCAAAACCTCCTCAATCGTCGCCTTATTCGCCTCCAAGGAAACCTTGCCCTCAATGGGATTCAGAACAACTATCTCCACCTTCGCTTTCTCCTCAATCATCTTCACAACAGAGCTGAATGGCTCATCCAGGACCTTGAAAGTCAACAGGTTTTTGCTAGCCCCTAACGCAATACAAACCGCTAAGGCCATAAATATTACCAATAGCTTTTTCATTTCAATTCACCTCCTTGTTAAAAATATTTTAAAGGAAATAAAAGAACAAATCAATAGGAGGGAAAGAAGGGTACTATACAAGCTTAATTTGTAAATGAAAGGACGAAAGACAAAAGCGAGGCTATGTCTTCCCTTTGGGATGGAAACGCTCCTAAAGACATGAAATGGGAGAATCTTCGTTTCTTTTCCATCAAGATAGGCTTTCCAGCCCGGATAAAATGTATCATTTAAGATGAAATAGCCTTCCTTTTCTGCTTCAATCTCAAATTCTGCTCTATTTGGCTCGTAGCTCATCAATCTCAACTTCCCCTGAGGGTAAAATTCCCTATCCACTAAATTGAATCTCAGGGGATTGCCTTTATAGATATAGACCTTCGTTTCTCCAGCCTTTATCAATCGCAGATGCTCAGCGTCTATGTAAATCGGGCTTATGACGTATTTCACGCCCAATAAGCGAAGATTCTCCTCCTTAACGGATGAAGGAAGAAGCATATTACCGTTTTCCACGGGAGCGCTGTTCTTACCTTCAAGCTCATCAAGAAAGTTTTTATAATAAAGGAGAAAAAGGCTATCATATCCCGCTACATCAAATAGGCGATAGAGCATAGGGGTATTGGGAGGAAGGCAAGCGTGAGGATATCTGTATAAGGACCAATTGGGAGTTATCGCCATTATCCTATAGATACCATCCTTTGGAATCCCCTCCAATCTAGGGAAGACATCCTCCTTTTTGGTGAAATAAAGGTGAGAGAGGGAAATGGGGAGAAGGTCGAAAAGGAGAAGAGGAAGAAGAATGTAGGGAAGCATTTTCTTTTTGAAATGGAAAACTAAATAGAGAATCAGAGGGATGGCAACGAGTTTTGAGAAATCCAGATAAGGAAAAGAAGGAGAAACAGCTCTGACCATGCAAAAGGGTTCTTCTCTAACCGATAGGGGGAAAAGAATGAAAGGGAAGATTATGATAGCTAAAGCAACGAGTAAAATGGAGCGTTTTGAGATATTTATTGTGAGCGCGTTTTCCAACCCAATCCCCGAGAGGATGGAAAGACAAAGCGAGAACACTGCTATCAAGCGAGCGGGGGAGCCGGTCTTGCTCCATAAGGGAAAGAGAAAGTAAAATGGGATGTTTAGGGGAGTGCCTATCATCATAAGGAGAGATAAAAGCGATATTATCAACAAAGGAAGGGCGAATTTCCTTTTATCTTTAAAGGCAAAGGGAAGGAAAAATAGAGGTATCAAGCCAATATATAGAGCATATTCTATGTACTCCCCTGCCCCCCAATAATTTCCATTGGCGGGGTTCCCGAAGAAGTTGGGAAGAAATAAACCAAGTAGCCTTTCCAATGGGAGGGAAAGGGAAATGTAGGCTTTATAGGCGGACCAATCGACTGTGGGGGCTCTATGTGAAAGGCGGGAAAACTCAAATAGAGGAAGAAGGGAAACGGAAGAGAGAAGGAGACCGATTCCTGCACCAATGAGAGGAGTGAAGGGTTGGGCAAGGGAAACCCTCTTTTCCCAGAGGAGGCGAAGGACGATATAAATGAGGAAAAGCCAAACGGTATAAAGAAGATATTGAGGATGCCCTCCGAGAGCGCTGAGGGATATGGAAAGGGCAGAGAGGATGAACGATTTAAAGAGCTTACCTTCAAATGAGAGTTCAATAGCTAATAGGGAAAGGGGAGCCCAGACGAAAGAGCTCGCAACCGTTGGCAAGGGAAGCCAAGCGGTAACGAAACCACTCAACATATAGGAAGTAGAGGCTACAAGGGAAGCGAAGGGAGAGACATTTACCTTTCTCAGAAAGAGATAGAGAAAGAAACCGGCTAAGAACAAATGGAGGAAAGCGTTTATTCCCATAAACATTTTCCCCAGTATAGCGGTTAGCCAATTGAAGGGGTAGAAGATTGCTGATTGCCCATTGGCGTAGAAGGGGGTTCCGCAGAATTGATAAGGGTTCCAGAGTGGTAGGAATCCCTTCTTTAGGCTTTCCCCGAGGAAAGAACGCCAGGGATAGAATTGGGCGATGCTATCCCAGAGGAGGGGATTCCATTGATAATCTTTTTCGGGCATTTTGGTTTCTCCCCAGGGCTGGAAATGGTAGAGCATATCAGCGGGGAGAAAGGCATAGCCGAGAAAAACCTTTCCCATTAAAATGATTGCAAGGCAAAAGAGAGCGAGAAGGGAGAAATAATCGCCCTTTAAATGCTTCACCAAAGGCTTTTTTGAATGTTTCCGAGAAGTTGGCATAGCGATGTTTTTAATATTATAAAACTCATAAATGAGAAACTTGAACTCGTTTCCCTCATTCCGAGCCTAATGCCAATTGAGAGGAACGAAGCGAATGGGAACCGTTCAACTCAGGGAAACGAATATCACACCAAGACAGATGAGGAATATTCCTAATAGCCTATACGGACCCATAGCGTCGTTGAAAATGAGCCAGGAAAGAAGGGCTATGAGGGCGAAATTCAGACTGATGAAGGGATAAACGAAGGAAAGCTCCGCCTGGGAAATGGAGATTAGCCAAAAAAGACTTGAGACAGCATAAGCAAATAACCCCAACAAAACCCAGGGATTAAAGAAAGCGCGAAGGAATTGAATGTTAAATCCCGCCAACTTCCCTTCTTGCCTAACTCCCCATTTCAAACTTATCTGCCCTGCAACTCCCAACAAAAGCGCTATTGATAAAGCCATCCAGAAAGGAATTCCCTTGTTCATCTTCTTCTCTCCTTTCCTTTAAATTTAGTAGAAGCTTTTTATCCTTTTCAATGGCCAGATGATGGCTACCACCACTCCCTTGACCAAATCCCTTCTAATCGGTCCGTAATCTGAGGAATCCTCGCTTCGGTTCCTATTGTCCCCCAAAACGAAGATATAGCCTGGCGGAACATAAACAGGTGGAAGGATATAAAGGGGAGGCTCCTGTATATAGGGTTCATATAAAGGCTGCCCATTGACGAAAACCGTCCCCCGATAGATTGCTACCCAACTATCCCCTTGGGCAATGAGTCGCTTAATGATTGTTTCCCCTTTACGAAAAGGGTCCTCCAGGACGATTATCTCTCCATTTCGAAGTGCACTATTTGGACCTACTCTTTCAACAAGCAAACGGTCGCCAGGCAAAAGGGTAGGCTCCATAGAGCTTAATGTAACAACAGCAGTGAAAAAGAGATACTTCCTTATGAGAAGTCCAGCAATCAATCCCAAAACAACAGCTATTAATAGTCCCCAAACTCCCCTTTTCTTCTTTTTATAATCCTCGGACGATATCCGAATTTCTTCTCCTCACCTTACCCCCATTGAATAGGCCATTTCTTTCAACCTTTTCACTCTCTCCTCTATTGGAGGGTGGGTGGAGAAGAGGCGAACGATGAAATCCCCACCCCTTAAAGGATTCACTATGAAGAGATGTGCTGTATTTGGGGAGGCGGGAAGGGGTATCATTCTCGCTGCAGCCTGCAGTTTCTCAAGCGCGCTGGCAAGATAAAGAGGATTGCCCGAAATTTTTGCTCCCGATTCATCCGCCGCGTATTCTCGGGAGCGAGATATCGCCATCTGAATTAGAAGAGCTGCAAGGGGAGCGAAGATCGCGAGGAAAACCATCGCGACTACCGCCAGTATATTCCCTTCCCTGTCATCTCCCGCTACGGGGGCAAAGAAGAAGAGCATACGGGCAAGCAGCATTATTGCTCCAGCTAATGTAGCAGCTATCACAGCAATAAGGGTGTCCCTATGCTTGATATGAGATATCTCGTGGGCTAAAACTCCCTTTATTTCTTGGGGATTGAGAAGCTTCAATAGTCCCGCCGTTACAGCGACGGCGGAGTTCTGGGGATTCCGACCCGTTGCAAAGGCATTAGGTGAGCTATGGGGAACGATGTAAACGCGAGGAGTGGGTATTCCTGCGGATGCAGATAGCTCCTCCACTATTGGGTACAATAGCTGTCCCTCTGGGTCGGATGGTGAAACCTCCTGTGCTCCATACATAGCTAAAACGAGCTTGTCAGAGAAGTAGTAGGAAAGAAAATTCAAGCCTCCAGCGAAAAAGAGGGCTATAAGCATTCCATCCCTTCCCCAGATGCTCCCTATTGCAACAAGGAGAAGGGTAAGAAAGAGCATAAACAAGAACGTTTTGAAAGTGTTCATCGCAACACCTCCATTTAAAAATTATATTTTATGAGCAATATATTGACAACTGAAAAGAGTGCACTCTATTTAAAACAAAACTGAGCGTATCTTTCTCCAAAAAGGCTCGTGCGGGGAGATGACAAGCTCCACCCGAAGAACGAAAAAAGGAACCTCCTGTGGCAGTTCCTTTCCCATTAATTCCTTTATCTTTATTCCATCTTTCTCCGTCATCACTATGGCGGAAAGCCCTTTCATTTTAGCCTCACTCAAAAGGGAAATGATGTCTTTTCTTTTAAAATCGTAATGGTCGGGAAAAGCTTTAAAATAAACCTCTCCCGCTAACCCCTCAAGCGTCTTCCTAAATCCCTCTGGACATCCTATGCCAGCCACACCCATCACCTTTTTCCCTTTTAGCCAGTCCAATCCCCTAATTGTTCCTTCCCTTGTCTCTGTAAGCTCTTTGGACCTGTAATTCGCCTCAAAAATGAGGGCGGAAGGATTTATTCTCCTTATCCTCTCTATTATCTCCCCTTTATCATCCACAGCATCCGCATTGTTTAAGATTATGACCTGCGCTCTCCTCAAACCGGTGATAGGCTCCCTAAGGGAACCACGAGGAAAAAGATAACCATATCCAAATGGAGAGAAAGCGTTAAGCATCGCTATTTCAAGGTCCTTCTCTATGCGGAAATATTGCATCGCATCGTCCAATATTATCACTTCTGCCCCTTCTTTAATGGCTTCCCACGCCATCTTCACTCTATCCCTTCCCGCCCAGACATCCCCCTTTTCCAGATTCGCAGAGAGGAGAAAAGCTTCATCCCCCACTTCTTTTACTCCCTTTCCCCTCACTTTCCCTTGGCTTTTCCCGCCATACCCTGTGCAGAGTATTGCAACTTTATATCCCATCTCCTCCAAACGCCTCGCTAAAAGAATTGCGAGGGAAGTCTTTCCCGTTCCGCCAAGGGTTAGGTTCCCTATGCTGATAACGGGGCAGGGAAGCTTCACTGGACGAAGGCTCTGTGCCCACCGGAAAAGAACGAACAGAGGGAGATAAAGAAAAGATAACATATGTAGCAAGAAACGAAAAAGGTCATAGAAAAAGCCCTTTTCCCCGCTAATCGCTTTTCTCCAGAGTTCTTCAATCCTCATTTATTTTTGCTCTGCAAGGAGAGTTAAAATGAAATCAGCATATCTATTTCCTGCACCGCGCATCCTCTCTATCAAAGCCAATGCCTTCTCCTCTATCTCCTTCCTCCAGGAGGGAAGGGATAAAAGGAGCTTGATTTTCTCCCCCAATTCCTTCTCGTTTCTTACCTCTATCCCCACCCCCTCTCTCTTCGCCAATTCCGCTATATCGCGGAAATTGTTCATGTAGGGTCCGAAGAGCACTGGTTTCCCCCATACCAATGGCTCAAGGATATTGTGTCCACCTTTGGGAATCAAACTACCCCCTACAAAGGAAACGGTTGAGAGACCGTAAAGTGTTGATAATTCTCCGACAGTATCAATGAGGATGATGGAATGGGGGTCTAAGGTTAGGGTGGGAAGAGAACTTCTCCTCACAAAGGAAAAACCTTCTCTTGCGAGAAGCGCCTCCACTTGTGGGATTCTCTCCGGATGACGAGGGGCGATTATCAAGCGAAGGTCGGGATAAGAGAGCCTGACATCCCAATAAGCCCGCAAAACCTTCTCCTCTTCCCCTGGATGTGTGCTTCCGGCAAGAAGGACCTCTTCATATTCACTTATACCGAGGTCTCTTCGCAGACCTTCCAACTTCTCAATGCTCCTCAGCCCGCTAACTTGGTCGAACTTAGTATTTCCCAACACCTTTACATCTTTCCCACCACACATTTCCACCCGCCTCGCATCTCTCTCGGATTGCATAAGGAGATTAATTTGCCTGAGGAAAGGAGCAAAGAAGAAACGAAGTGCCCTGAGGGAAAGAAGGCTTTTATCGGATATCCTACCATTGACCAAGAGAACGGGTATGTTCATCAATCTCGCTATAAAAATCAAATTTGGCCATATCTCGGTTTCAACCAGGCAGAGGAGAGATGGTTTGAGTCTCTTCAGGGCTATAATGGGGAAAGGTAGGATATCAAAAGGGAAAAAGAAGATTGTGGCAAGGGAAGAAAGATGCTTGTTTGCTGTTTCCCTTCCTGTATGCGTTATCGTGGAGAGGAATATTTTCTTTTCAGGGGCTCGGGAAGTGATTATATCTATTATCGGCTTAACAGCCATAACTTCTCCAACTGAGACAGCGTGAAACCAGACCCCTCCCTTTGATTTAGGGACAAAACCAAACCTTTCCTTCCATCCCCTCAAGTGCTTTCCTTTTACCTCCCTCAGGAAAAGGGCTAAGAGAATGAAGGGAGAAAGCAGAAAAATGGCGATATTGTAGAGCAAAATAGGGAAGAGCATTTCCCAGAGGGAATTTCCTTCGCTTTTCAACAGCCTTTCTGCGTTTTCCTCTTCCCTATCTATCGCTTCCTTTATAATATCAATTTCTTCCTTCCCTCCCTTCAAAAAAATCGGCTCACCGAAGGAAACCACTATGCGGGAGAAAGGAAGAGGTAGAAGGTGTTTATCCCATGTTCTAAGACGAATGGCGGGTTCGGCGGAAACGCCCACGGGAATCACTGGATGTCCTTCCCTCGCTAAGAAGAGAACCCCTTTATGGGGAACGCGAGGCGGTCCCAACGGTCCGTCGGGAGTTATCCCCAATATCTCTCCCCTGTTAAGCTCCTCGCTCGCCTTGCGAAGCGCTGTTACCCCTCCCTTTCGCGTTGAACCTCTTATCACCTTACACCCACTCAGCAGGAGGAATCTTTCAAGAAGCAATCCATCCTCGGAAGGGGATACGATGCAAGTTAGATGCAATTTCCGCAAGATAAAAACGGGAAGAGAAAAAGAACCATGCCAGGAGGCAAGGATTGAGCCAGGCTTAATCCTTTCTCTTCCAACGACTATCAAGCGCGAAGTTATTGTGACAAACCAAAGGATTAGCCAGCCTAAATAGGGAGCTAAAAATGAAAGGATTTTCTCAACTACTCTCCGCATTTTGTCCTAATTGAAGCTCATATAACCGGGCGTATAACCCTCCCTTCTTTAGTAGTTCCTCGTGCGTTCCCTCCTCCACTATCCTTCCCTGATTGAGAACGATTATCCTATCCGCAATGCGGGCAGTTGATAGGCGGTGGGCGACGAGGATGACCGTATACCCACCTTGGGAGATAGCGTTTAGAAGACGTTGTTCCGCTATTGAATCCAAGTTCGCTGTCGCTTCGTCCAGAATCAAAATTGCTGGCTTGCGTAAGAGGGCACGAGCTATCGCCAATCTCTGCCTCTGCCCAGCAGAAAGAGTTAATCCCCTCTCCCCTATTACTGTGTCCAACCCATCTGGAAGTGAGGAAACGAAATCCAAAAGGTCTACCTTCTCCAAAGCTTCCCTCATTTCCTCCTCCGATACTTCCTCTGGATAGGAAAGATTTTCCCTTATCGTTCCCCCAAAGATGAAAGGCTCCTGAGAAACGATTGCTATCTGCCGACGAAGAGAGAGAACATCTATTTCCCTTATATCCTTTCCATCAACTTCTATCTTCCCTTCTACTGGGTCATAGAAATGGGGAATGAGGTCAACAAAGGTTGTTTTCCCGGCTCCCGAGGGACCGACTATCGCTAAAATCTCCCCTTTCCTAACTTGAACATTTATTCCCTCTAAAACTTCGGAACCATTATAGGAGAAGGAAACATCTTCAAACTTTATCTCCTTTCTAAATGAGGGAATTTTCACCCCTTCTTTTCTCTCGGGGATGGAGGTCATTTCCAAAAGCTCTATCAGGCGGGTAGAAGCACCTAAGCACTGCTGGAGAGCCATAACTCCATCCCCTAACCCTCTCATCTGTTGATAAACGGAGCTCAGAAGGACGACGAAGCTTGTTAACCTGCCAACATCAAAGTTTGCCCCCTTTCCTATCTGCCAAGCGGCGAATAGGATTATTCCTATAACCCCAACCGCTCCCAAAAATTGTATTGAAGGGCTAAGGAGCGCCCTTAACCTTACCCCTCGCATAATAGAGCCGAAGGTCTTTTCCGCAAGGTTCTTGAATTTGTTATCCTCAAAATGCTCGGCGCAGAGGGCTTTTATCTCTTTGATGAATGCGAAAGAATTCTCCAAAGCCGTGTTCAGGTCAGCGAGCCTTCGCTGAATCTCTATTTGAACCCTCCTCATCTTTTTCCCTGCGATGTTAATCAAGTAGCCGAGTAACGGAAGGGCAATGGCGCTGAGGAGGGCAAGTTGCCAATTGAGGACAAAGAGCGCGACGGAAAGAAAAAGAGCAACTATAGGGGATGCAACAAGCCTCTCCACCGCAGAAGGTATATTGGCTTCAAGCACTCCCACATCAACAATAACCCTTGACATCAGGTCCCCAACCCTTCTTTTGTGAAAGAGGGAAACCGGAGAACCGATGAGGCGGGAAAAGAGAAGCTTACGAATTTCCATTCCTATGTTATTTGAGGCACGGGGAAGGAAATAGGCGCCCATATATTGGCAGATACCAATGACGAAATAAACGACCAATCCTTTAAGACATACATTTAGAACTTGTTGGAAGTTTCTTTGGGCAACTCCATTTATCGCTTCCCCAGATAGGTCCGCAACGACCTTAACCAAAATGCCACCTCCCAGGGAACCCACAAGCCCCAAGAGGATATACCAAATGTATCGCCTGAGCCAGGATAATAACCAGGGCAAAGGTTTCATAAAAAATATTTTATAGGCACTAAGAGAGATTATCAAATTTATTTATAATTCCATAACATTTGAGACTCCTTAGGAGATTTCCCATATTGTTTGACTATAAAAGCCAAAGACTGTGCTTCTTGAAACGCCAAAAGCTTCCTTTGCTGATTCTACTCCATACTTATCGGAAAACTCCATTACTTCTAACCTAAACTTAACTATATCTTCTCCTTTCAAATCTCTCCTCAAATAAAATTTACCTCTTGAAATTATTCAATTATTCCCCACAATAGGGAGGAAGCCTAAAAATTTTGTAATTTACCGATAGATACGGCTTGCCCCTAAGGGGGCTTGCAATTGTTTTATTTTGACAAGTGGGACCGAGATTGCTTCCCTCCCCACCTCTATGGGCAAGGGAAACAGTGAAAAATTCTTTAAATAACCTCCCTATAAGGTGTTCTTTTTATAAATTCTTGTTTCCTTATCGCGCTATCCATTCCAATTGCTGACGAAGAAGCTCTGCTGATGCCTTATCCTTCTTCTCCTCCTTTAATCTCAGGGCAAATTCCTTGAACTCCTTCAAGCTCACGGCTCTTCCCAATCCCTGCGACATATATGCCGAACCAACTATCGCCTGGGATTCCGCTCCCATCCTCTCATCCGAAATTGAGCGTTCTCCCCGCAAAACGCACTTGACCATATTCCTTATCTCCCCCACGAACCCTCCAACTCCCTCAACGGGAATGGAGAACTTGTTTCCTTTACCATCAATGAATGTTAAAGCTGGACCTCCTTCCTCCCAAGGGAATTTTATCTGCACTATCCCCTTGCTCCCAATCAAGCTCATCTGAGGAGTATCCTGATAATACCAAGAACCCTCAACGAGTGCACTCGCCCAATGTCCTGTTATCTTATCCTCAAACCTTATGAGTATATGTCCTTTATCTTCCACCTTTACCTCCTCATATTTCCCCTCAATAATCCTTTTCTTAATCATCGTCCTAATCCCCACGGGGGGAACAGCCTCAACCATCACGGGCTCCTTATCCAAACCGATTATGAACCAGGCGCAGGTGATGGCATGAATTCCGTTATCAAGAAGGGCACCGCCACCCGCAATCTCCCCCTGCCAGAACCAGCTTGCCCACTCCGGTCCTCCGTGAGCCGCGGGAATAATCATTAAAAGAGGTTCTCCCACTATCCCTCCTTCAACAGTTTTCCGCAGACTATACCATAGGGAATCAAAGATGAAGTTCTCGTTATGCTGATAAAGCCTTCCCGTCCTCTCCACAGCTTCGCAAATCTCAAGACAATCAAGATAGGTGAGCGCCATCGGCTTTTCACACATCACATTTACCCCCCTTTCAAGTGCCTCTATGGCGAGCTTGCTATGTGTATTCGGAGGTGTGCAGATGTCAACGAGCTCCACATTCTCGCAAAGCCCTTCAAAGGATGACAAGACCCGAAAATCTTTTGCATCCTCTCTAAGGGTTTTCGCCTTTTCAATATTCCCCATTTCCTCCGCCCTTTTAGCTTCTTCCTCGTAAAGCTTCTTCGCGATTTCCCTAGCCTCCTCAGCCTTCTGAGGAACGCTATCGTAGAAAGCGTAGAGCTTTGCCTCAGGGATAGAGAGATACGCTGGGAGGTGAGCTCCTCTGAAGATAGAGCCAGTTCCAGCTACGCCGATTCTCACTCGCATAAGATTTTACCTCCTTATGAATAATTTGTTGTTATGAGTATAAATTAAAGGGATAAGTTTGGGAAGGCTTTGTTGTAATATCATTATTCAGAAAAAATCTATTGCCAATTCCAAGGTTTTAAAGTATAAATTTTTTAAGAACGAAAATTTAAAGGAGGATGTAATTATGGCAACTCTTAACAAGGACGAGCTTTCAAAGGTTCTCAGTCATGTGGTGCGCCTCACAACCTCGCAGAGAACTCTTCCCATACTTTCCAACATCTACATTTTCCCGGTCGAGAACAAGCTCCATCTTATGGCTTCCAACTACGAGATGTGGATTGAGGAAGCGATAGATTTTGAGGGAGAAATCGGAAGTTTCCTCATAAAAGGGAAAACTTTTCAGGAGATTGTCTCCTCATTAGATGCGGATGAAGTGGCGATAGAGATGGAGGATGACAGAGTACGCATATCAGCGGGGAAGACAAGTTATATATTGGAGATATGGAGAGAAGAATTCCCAGCTCCACCCGCTGAGGAGTTCGCGAAGCATTTCACTTTCAGTGGCGAGCAATTGAGGGAAGGATATTCCAAGGTCTCCTTCGCCGTGGCGAAGGAGGACATACGCCCAGAGTTCACGGGCATCCTCTTAGATGCAAGGGAAGGTCAACTTAATTTCGTCGCCTCCGATGCCTCACGCCTCGCCCTACAGCGTTTCCCCTATGAAGGGGAGGATTTTCAATTCCTTCTGCCGGAGAAGGCTTTCGCTGAATTGGTGAGGGTAATAGATGATGAGGACGAAATTATCATAGCCCATAACGACCTCATAGCGATAACGGGAAGAAAAGAAGGGGAGGTGAAATTCCGCCTCGTTTCCCGCGCGATAACGAGGAAATTCCCCGCTTACGATAAAGTCATCCCCACGCAGGGGAAAGTCCAACTGATGACGGCAAAAAGCGAATTAATGCGAGCGCTCAACAGAGCGAGGATAGTGGCGAGGGAGAATATGGAAAGGGTCAGGCTGGATATCCAAAAGGATAGGATTATAATCTCAGCAGAAGCCCCAGCTATGGGAGGATTTATGGAAGAGGTTCCTGCTATGGTTGAGGGGGAGAGCGAAAGTTATGTGTTCAATGTTCAGTTTCTCCTTGACGGCTTAAAGGTTATTGATGAGGAAAATGTGCGACTTACCTTAAACGAACCAACTCAGGCAGCCAAAATGGAGAAGGGCGAAGGAGAGGATTGGGTGTATGTGGTTATGCCAATGCACCCAACCTAATGTTCATCAGGAGGATTGTCCTCCGCTCATTTCGCAACTTCACCAACCTTGAGCTAAACCCCTCAAAAGGGATAATCCTTATAAAGGGAGGAAACGCACAAGGGAAAAGCAATCTATTGGAGGGGCTTCATTTCCTCTCCGTCCTTAAATCCCTTCGTGCAAGAGAGGATTCAGATTTAATTAACAAGAACTCTCAAAGAGCCTATATCAGGGGGGAGGTGTCAAGGGAAGGAAGGATTTACATAATTGAGTGTTATATCAGTGAGCAGGGAAAAGCTGTGAAGGTTGATTACAAGTTCAGAAAAGTGGGAGAGGCAACAGGAAAATGTGTTTCCATTCTTTATCGGGATGAGGATAAGGAGATTGTAAGGGGCGAACCCGCGAGGAGAAGGGATTACTTAGATGAAGAGCTTTCCCTCCTTTTCCCTCGCTATAGAGACGCCCTTTCTTCCTTTCGCAAGGCTCTCTCACAGCGCAACGCCCTTTTAAAAACCGAGGTCTCACAGGATGAACTGCAGCCCTGGAACGAGGAGTTCGCCCAACTCTCAAGCGTTCTTATAAAAATGAGAAAGCAGTTCATAGCGGAGCTCCTTCCTTATTTCCAAGAAGTACATATGAGAATCACGGAGGGAAGGGAAAAAGCGTGGCTCCGCTACTCCGCAACGACGGGAGAAACGGCAGAGGAGATACTGAAGGCATTGAAAGAAATGGAAGCAGAGGAGAGGGAGAAAGGAATGAGCTTGATAGGACCCCAGAGAGATGATATGGAAATAGGGATAAACGATATGGATGCGAGATATTTCTCTTCACTTGGACAAGCGAGAACTCTTTCGCTTTCCCTTCGCCTCGCCCAGTATATTTACACAAAGCAACTCTTGGGCGATTCCCCTGTTTTCCTCTTTGACGACCTCACCTCAGACCTTGAAGAGGAAAGGAGAAAGAAGATAGGGGAAATTCTGCGAAGTATGGAACAAGTGTTCATTGCCACGACGGAGAGAAACCTCTTCCCCTTACCCATTGATATGGAAATAGAGCTAAAGAATGGACGAATAGCCCGGATTTCCTAATTCTTTATTTCCAAATAGTGCAGACCTCCCATATCTCCAATTCCTCCAATTCGGTCTTCCCGCCTTTAGAAAACAGCCCAACTCCTAAACTATCCCTACGAGTTGGATAAACTCTTGTCGCAAAAGCGATTTTACTGTTAACGAACACCTCTATCACAGAGCGGTCAACATATATATGCAGGCTGAGGGGGTTACTTTTCAATTCCAAACCAGCATAGCAAATGGGCTTCGCTACAGAATCGTCAAGGGAAGAGCGGGAGGCATCAACAAAAATAGCCTTCTTATCTGCATCGTAGCCGATAAGCGTTTCTTCCTCTCCGTCCTCCGACCTCCTCACCACGATTCCGAAAGATTTCCCTTCTATTTGACGGAAGCGAGCGATTATCTCAAGGGCATCACCTTTAACATTCTCCAATGGAAGGAACGAATCGCCCTGAAGCTCTATATTTGATAACGAACTTAACCGCTTCCCCCGCAGCTTCTCCGCCTCCGGAACTACATCAACCGAAAATTCACCATCTTTTAAGCTAATCTGGCGTGGAAGGGACATAACCCCCGACCAGCCAGCCTCCTTCTGCGCCTCAGCCGAGCGTAGCTCCCTCAACCATCCAAACATAATCAACCTTCCCTTCCTATCCCGAAAGATTTGTGGTGCGTAAAAGGAATGCTCGCATCCGTCAACTTTCCCAATCCCCTCAACGCTTAAACGATGCTCCTCATACTTCCCCATCAAATAGATTGGATAACCAAGAGGAATAGGAGAGGTAATGAGAACATATTTGTCCTCACCTAGGGGGAAGAAATTTGGGCATTCCCACATAAAGCCCGTTTCCTCTTCCTTTCCTTCGCAAAGTGGATGAAGATATTCCCAATTCCTAAGGTCCTTGGAATGGTAAAGAAGGGCAAGTCCTCCCCTCCCCTTGATTCCCGAGCCCAAAACGAGATACCATCCATCTGGCTCCCTCCAAACATATGGGTCCCTGAAACCCGTTACATCCATCCCCTCCGGAGGCTTTGCTATGACAGGATTCTTTTCGTATTTTTGGAAGGTGAGCAATTTTTCATCCCCCCTCGCTATACAGACGCATTCAGGGAAAACGCCTGTGTAGATTAGGGTTGGCGTGCCGTTATCGTTGACGGCACATCCCGTCCAGCAACCGTCTTTATCGGGTCCGCCAGGTGTAGGGGAAAGAGCGACCGGATAATCCTGCCAATGGAGCAAATCCCTGCTCACTGCGTGTCCCCAACGAATATTAGCAGGCTGGGGAAAATCGGGATTGTATTGATAGAAAAGATGATAGGTTCCATCCTCCCACTGGATTAACCCATTAGGGTCGTTCATCCAATTTGCTGGAGGAAGGAAATGATAAATAGGACGATGCGGGTCGGATTCAAACTTTTTCCTTTCCATCGGATTCCCTCCTTCGGTGATGATGGGGAATATTAAAACAAATAAAAATAAAGTCAAGCGAATTTCCCTTAGCCTTGCTTTATGTGAAGAAATAAATTTCCTCTGCATTCCGTCTTTATAGCGAAAGCCTTTATTTCCCCTTGCTGTTTGTAAGAAGCAAAATTTTATCCCTTAAATCCACAGGAACCCTTGCGAGGATGTTTATTCCCTTACCTCCGAAATCCTCCCCAAGAACCCTTCCCTTCTCATAAAGCAGGGATAGGATATCGCCCCTCTCATAGGGAATAGTGAGCTCAACGAGACAGAATTCCTCCTCCAAAATCTTACCGATTTTCTCTAAAAGCGCCGAGATGCCCCTTTGCTGAAGTGCGGAGATGAAGCAAACATTGGATAATCCCGCTGGCAGCTTCGCCATAACCTCGTGGATATCGGCTTTATCCATCTTATTTATCGCATAAACCATCTTCTTCTCCCCCACCTCGACAACATCTTCCAATATCTTATTGACCGTCATTATCTGCTCAGCCATTCGCGGATGGCTTCCATCGGCTACATGGAGGAGGATATCAGCCTCCCTAACCTCCTCCAGAGTCGCTCTGAAAGCCGCTACCAAGTTGGGAGGCAAATCCCTGATAAATCCCACCGTATCCGTGAAGAGAACAACTCCTCCACCTTTCAACTTCACCCTGCGAGTTGTTGGGTCCAAGGTTGCGAAGGGGCGGTCGTCAACATACACGGAAGCCTTCGTTATGGCGTTTAGAAGGGTTGATTTACCGACATTTGTGTAGCCCACAAGGGCGACTATTGGTATGTCCTCCGCCCTCCTCCAGAGACGCCTCTTCGCCCTCTGCTCCCTCACCTCGTCTATCTCCTTCCTCAACTGGTTTATTCTATCCCTTATCCTTCGCCTATCATACTCCAGCTTCGTCTCTCCCGGACCCCTTGTCCCAATTCCACCTCCCAAACGAGAGAGGAAAACTCCCCTTCCCGTTAAGCGAGGGAGTAGATAAGTGAGCTGGGCGAGCTCTATTTGAAGCTTTCCTTCCTTTGTATGAGCTCTTTGGGCGAAGATATCAAGGATGAGCTCAGTCCTATCAACGACTTTCGTTTGAAGGATTTCCTCTAAATTGCGGTGCTGAACCAAATTCAGGCTCGCATCAACGATAACCAAATCCGCGTCCAACTCTTTTATCAAAACAGCCAATTCCTCCGCCTTCCCCCTACCTATGTAGTAAAACGGGTCTGGCTCCTCCCTCTTCTGCCTCACCTCCCCCACAACTTCCGCCCCCGCCGAGATAGCAAGCTCCTTCAGTTCCTCCATTCTTTCTTGCCAATCGTCCCCCCGCTCCAAGCCGACTAAAATAGCCTTCTCGTTGGCTACCCCTCTGCGTGAAACTCTTTCAAGCAACTTATCTATCTCCTTCACCTCTCTTGAGAAATTCCTTTATCCTTCTTACGGCTTCCCTGAGAGTTCCATCCACATCCTCTGCTTTAACCGTCAAGGCAATCCTTACATATCCCTCACCATACTCTCCATACCCCCTACCAGGCGTAACAACAACTCCTTCTTCGTTCAGCAACCTCCCCGCCCAATCAGCGGACGAAATCCCCGAGGGAAGGGCAACCCAGATATAAAATGTAGCTGGTGGAGGGGAAACCTCCAATCCAGCCTCCCTTAATCCTTCAACAACGATGTCCCTCCTGCTCCTATATATCTCCCTCATCTTCTCTGGGTGCCCATTGGGATTCTCAAGGGCATAAGCGGCTACATCCTGTATAGCCATGAACACCCCTGAATCTATGTGGGATTTGAAGGAAGTCAAGAGGCTCACTATTTTTTCATTTCCCACCGCGAATCCCACCCGCCATCCCGTCATATTAAAAGTCTTGGAGAGGGAATGAAATTCAATCCCGACTTCCTTCGCCCCGGGAACGCTTAAAAAGGAGATTGGTGGAGTATCATAATATATCTCTGAATAGGCGCAATCGTGGCAGACTATTATCTCGTTTTCCAATGCGAATTCAACAACCTCTTCAAAGAATTCCCTCGGAGCGACGCTCCCCGTTGGGTTGTTGGGATAGTTAAGAAACATAAGCTTCGCTTTCCTCGCCACTTCCTTGGGGATAGCTTTTAGGTCGGGAAGGAAGGCATTCTCCCTCCTCAAGGGCATTATATAAGGGGTTCCTCCCGCCAAGAGGGTATTGTTTTTATAAACGGGATAGGCAGGGTCGGGAACGAGAACGATGTCATCGGGATTCTCTACCAAAGCCCAAATTATATGGGCAAGCCCTTCCTTACAACCGATAAGGGATAAGACTTCCTCCATCCCCAACTCCACCCCAAATCTTTCCCTATACCAATTTATCACCGCTTGCCTAAAAATCGGCAATCCTTTATCACTTTCATCGTAGCGATGATAATCCCCATTAAGAACTGCTTCCCTCATCCTCTCAACGATATGTGAAGGGGTTGGGATATCGGGGTCGCCGATTCCCAAATCTATTATTGACAATCCCTTCTTCTCCGCCTCTCTGCGGGCGGCTACGAGTTGACTGAAAAGATAAGGCGGAACTCTTTCCAATCTACTCTTCATATTCTCACCTTTTTCCGAGAAATTTCTCCAATTTAAACTCTCCTTGAAATACTTCTTCAGCTGGTCCGCTCAGGAAAACCTCCCCGCTCTCCTGCCACTCCACAATGAGGTCTCCACCCTTTAAATGTATCCTCGCTGACCTATTCGTCAACCCCTTTAAAGCAGTAACGACGAGGGAGGCGCAAGCGCCAGTTCCACAGCCCAGCGTCTCCCCAACGCCCCTTTCCCAAACCCTTATCTTCAATTCATCTCGGTTCAAAACCTCCACGAATTCCACATTAGTCCTTTGAGGGAATAGTGGGTGTTTCTCTATTTCCGGTCCGACTTTTTCCACTGGGAAATGCTCAACATCGTCAACGAGAATGACGCAATGGGGATTGCCCATAGAGAGCGCGGATACCTCCCATCTTCTCCCACCAGCTCTCAAACTCATATTCAAGGGATTGTGCTTTCCCTTGATAGGTATGCTTTCCCTTTGGAAAATCGGATTCCCCATACCAACCCTCACACCTTCAACTTTCTTTCCTTCTAAAAACATTTTCACCCTTTTAACGCCCGCAAGGGTCTCTATATCAATGTTCTTATCCTCCCAAAGCCCGTGCTCATAGAGATATAGGGCGAAGCAGCGGATGCCGTTCCCGCACATCTCCGCCTCTGAGCCATCGGAATTGAAGATTCTCATACGAAAATTGGCAATCTTAGAGGGCAAAAGGAGGAGCAACCCATCGGCGCCAACCCCGAAATGCCTATCACAGATGTTCCTCGCCAATACTTCAAGAGGAACATCCGTCAGCTGTTCCTCAAAACAATTTATTAAGACGAAATCGTTTCCTGTGGCTTGTAATTTGGAGAATTTCACCATCTATAAAAAGTATAATCCTTCCTCATATCAATTTCAATTGCTTTTCAAAGAATGTGTCCCGAGTTACTTCCCTGAACATTAACTCCGCCTCTCTTCTCCTACTCGGATTCACAATCAAAGATAAGCGATATACCGTCTTAGCTGAATCAAAGGAAGACAAGTCCTCTATTTTGGGTAGGGAGAGCAAATCGTCACCCAATATATTTTTCAATCTCTCTCCGACCTCTTTTATCGCTTCCTCCACCCTCCCCCTCTTTTCCTCATTTGATATTGCAACCTCAAGAGAGATATAAAAACCTCCACGAGAATGATTACAGACCTGCGTAATGCTGCTATTAGAGATTATATAGAGCTTTCCATCCTCCCCTCTTATCTTCGTCGTTCGGAAGGTCATTGCCTCAACCGTTCCCGTTACCCCAGCTACTGTCACAACATCTCCTTGCCGAAATTGGTCCTCCAAAACTATGAGGAACCCATAAAAGGCATCCCTTATGAATGTCTGCGTCCCCAAACCAACCGCTACACCTAAGACTCCAGCCGCTCCCAAAATGGGCGTCGTCTTTATACCCATTATATCCAAAATCATCAAAATCAATATGAAAATCAAGACGAGAGAATAGAGACTACCCAATAGCGAACGTATCGTCTTCACCCTGCTAGCTGAGGAAGGGTCTTCCCGTTTCTCTAAAGGTTGGGTGAGTTTACGAATCAAGGATTTCCCGATAATGCTTGCTATCCAAAAGAGGATAACAAGAACAACAATTTTCCCACCTTTTGATATTATTATTGGGAGATTATCCTTAATTCCCTTAAGAATTTGCTCAAGAAATTGCTCGCTCCAAGACATTGCCAAACTATTCCGATGCTTTTATCTCCTCTTTCGCTCCCACCTCTTCTTGATAATCGCAACCTTCCCGCAGGCATACGAGGCTAACAACCTCTCCCTTCGTCCTCTTCTCCCCCAAAATAAATCCACATTTCGGGCAAACGTGATCAGTTGGCTTCAACCAGCTTGCGAACTTGCACTTGGGATAATTTGAACATCCATAGAAAAGCCTTCCCTTCCTTGTCCTTCTCTCCACAATTTCCCCATCGCACCCCTCCATAGGACACTTAATTCCCAGGGATGGAGTGATTGACCGCTTATATCTACATTGAGGGAAATTTGAACAGGAAATGAATTGACCATACCTACCATATTTTAGGACAAGGGGAGCACCGCAAAGGGGGCACTTCTCATCAAGCTTTTCCTCTTTTTTCTCCTCCTTCTCAATAACCGCAAAAGCTTGTTTCAGGGTCTTGGAGAATGAATCGTAAAACTTCTCCAAGACGAAATCCCATCGCAATATTCCCCTCTCGATATCGTCAAGCTCTTCCTCCATCTTAGCGGTAAAGGAAACATCAACGATATCGGGGAAATGCTCTACGAGGAGGTCATTGACTTTGAATCCCATCTCCGTAGGAATGAGCTGACGGTTCTCCCGCGTAACATAATGCCTATCAAGAAGGGTTTGTATTATCACAGCATATGTGGATGGTCTTCCTATTCCCTTCTGTTCCAATGCCTTGACTAAACTGGCGTCGTTATAGCGGGGTGGCGGCTGGGTGAAATGCTGAGCGGGAATCAACTCTATCAAATCCAATATCTCGCCCTCAAATAGCTCGGGCAAGGCTATTTCCCCCTTCTTTTCCTCATAGATTATGAGGAAGCCCGGGAATTTTACAACCGAGCCCGTTGCCCGGAAGATGAAGTCCTTTGCGGATATATCAACGGTTGTATGGTCAACAATTGCTTCCTTCATTTGAGAAGCCAAGAACCTTTTCCAGATTAAAGTATAAAGCTTCAACTGGTCGGAATTGAGATAGGGAGCAAGCCTTTCCGGGGTGCGGAAAACGCTCGTAGGACGAATTGCCTCATGGGCGTCCTGCGCGCTCTCCTTCACTTTGAATCTGCGAGGAGCGGGAGGAAGGAACTCCTCGCCGAAATTCTGCTTAAGGAACTCTCTTGCCTCGGCAAGAGCGCTCTCCGCTATCCTCACGGAATCCGTGCGCATATAAGTGATTAGACCCACCGTTCCCTCATCAATCTCTATTCCCTCGTATAACTGTTGAGCTATTCTCATAGTGCGAGCCGGCGTGAAGCCCAAACGATTTGAAGCTTCCTGCTGAAGAGTTGATGTTATGAAAGGTGGTGGTGGATTTCTTCTTCGCTCCTGCTTCCTGACGCTTTTAACCCTATATTCCGCCCCCTCAAGCTCTAGGAGGATTTTATTTGCCTCTTCCTCGTTCTTGATGCTTATCTTCTCCCCATTCCTTGTGATTAAAATGGCATCAAAGGGGAAATACTCCCTTTGGGAGGTCAAACGAGCGGTTATCGTCCAATATTCCTCGGGGACGAAAGCCTGAATCTCCCTTTCCCGCTCGCAGATAAGGCGCAATGCAACAGACTGAACCCTACCAGCGGAGAGGGTCTTGAAACCGAGCTTATCCCAGAGGAGGGGGCTAAGCTTATAGCCGACGATTCTGTCAAGGATTCTGCGGGCGTGTTGGGAGTAAACCCTATTCATGTCTATTTGGCGAGGATGCTTCAATCCCTCAAGGACCGCATCTCTTGTTATCTCATTGAACTCTATGCGGAGGGGATTTTTGAGCCTAAGGACCTGAACAAGATGCCAGGCTATCGCTTCCCCTTCCCTATCGGGGTCAGAGGCAATGTAGACGGCATCTGCGTCCTTTATCTCATCCTTTAGTTTCTGAACGACGGCTTTCTTCTTAGGTATAATAACAAACCTGGGAGTGAAGCCATCTTCAATATCCACTCCAAATGCTCGCTTTGGGAGGTCTCGGATATGCCCCATAGAAGCCGTGACTTTAAAGCCGTCCTTCAGAAAGTTCTTCAGCGTCTTCGTCTTCGCCGGCGACTCAACAATAATTACCTTCTTCTCCATAATATTTATATTTTACCCTCTCTACCTTCTATTTTCAACTCGCTAAGATGAAGTGGTCGCCTGGGAGGCGTTTTACTAATCCTTTAATCTCTAAAAGCGTCAATATGGAGGCTACTCGGGAGGGCGGAAGCCCCGATTCCTTTGTTATATCGCCTATGTATCTTTCCTCATGAGATAGGAGCTTGAGCAATTGCTCCTCTTCGGGGGGCAAGAATAAGCTGGGTGTTTTGGGGGTGGGTGTCGGAGAAGGATGAGTTATCTGGGAGGGAATGCCGAGCTCGGTTATTATGTCATCAACTAACTCCACGAGCTTCGCTCCCTCTTTTATAAGCTGGTGAGGTCCTTTAGAGCGAGGGTCCTCTATGTTTCCTGGCACCGCGAACACTTCCCTCCCCTGCTCAAGAGCGAGATTGGCTGTGATGAGAGCTCCCGAGCCCTCGGGAGCTTGAACGATAACCGCCCCTAAAGACAACCCGCTTATCAGTCTATTCCTCTCGGGGAAATGCCAGGGCTGAGGCGGAACACCAGGTGCAAACTCGCTTATCACAGCACCCTTCTCTATTATCCTGTCCATTAACTCCTTGTTCTCCTGGGGATAAACGATATCAATTCCGCATCCCAAAACCGCTATGGTCCGCCCACCTCCATCCAATGCCCCTTTGTGAGCGAAAGTGTCTATTCCTCTCGCCAATCCCGATACAACTGTGAATCCTCTCTGCACAAGCTCGCTCGCCAATTTGTAAGCAACGCTTCTACCATATTCGGTTGGTCGCCTCGTCCCAACTATCGCAACGGCGAATTTGTCCTCCTCCTTTATCTCCCCCCTAACATATAAGACTGCCGGTGGGTCGTATATTTCCCTTAAATTCGGTGGATATCGTTGGTCAAAGATGGTTATTATTTCCGCCCCAACCTTCTCCATAATTTTTTTCTCTTTATCCACGCCGATATCTCTCAGAGCGAAGATTTTCTCCACATTCCGCTCCGTGATACCCTCAACCCTTAAGAGAGCCTCTCTACTCGCCTTAAATATCTCCTGAGGAGAATTGAAGGCTTGGAGAAGCGCTAATTTTTTGCGTGGGCTTATCTCTAACTTGCTCAATAAAATCCAAGCTTCAATCTCTTGCAAGTCTATCCCTCTTCCTTAACTGAAGTAGCCTCCTCCACTTCCTCCACTTTTTGGGGTGGGGAGACGAGCTTCTGTTCCAAATCCTCAATCTTTCCAGCTAAACCTGCCAATTTCTTATCCATATCGGTAACCTTTGTTTCTATTTCCTTCTCCCATCTTCTGCGCTGTGCCCCCTTACATAGAGCGATTATGCCAGCCAAGATTAGGGCAGCGGCTGCTGAGACAAGGAATACCTCCCATACATAGGCTTGGAGCTGATAGTTTCCCGGAGGAAGGGTGATTGTGATTAAATCCTTGTTCAATATCGCCACCCAACACATCCCGAAAGCGAACAGCAAAGCAAAAAGCATAGCCCAAATATACATTTCTTTTCCTCCTTTACCTTAGATAATAAATCGTAGGTGTTTGCCCCCTGCCAGCTCCGGGAGCAAGGGAATTATCTATCGTGAATTTCCATTCCTTTTCCACAGAGTTGCCGAACCAATCGGAAACCTTTAGAGAGACAGTATGCTCTCCTTCTGGAATAGGGATGCCCGGCGCCCCAGAGGGATTGTAATCGCATTGTAGCTTGCCAGTATTGGGGTCGAATTTATAGGCTTTCGGTGGGATTATTTTGCCATCCACTTTTACTATTATGCTCATGCTATCTATGCCTGAGCCCTCATCGGTGAGGACGGCGGTGATTGTGAGGGGAACGGGAAGTCCGGACATAGGACCGCCCTCAGGCCAGATATCGCTTATAATTGGAGGTGAAACATCTAAAGGTTCGGAGGTAAAGCAGTGGAGAACTCCCAAGTCGTTTATGACGAAGAGATACCCTTGAGCCCATAGGGGTGCAGAGTAGATGGGAAATTGCTGCGTCGCGGGGAGAGCTGTGGGATATATAAGGGAAATCTGAGAGGTAAGGGCGGGAGCAGTCCTATATTGCCAGCGGAGCTTTCCCTTTTTATCTATAGCAACGAGCAATCCATTTGCCGTCCCGAAATAGATGTAGTCTCCATAAAGCATCGGAGATGTGGTTATGGATATGCCAGCGTCATAGGGCTTATAGCCCTCAATTGGCCTTCCATTTGTTGCGTCTATAGCGTAAAGCTTTCCGTCTTTACAACTTACATAGAGGATGTTATCAACCAAAAGGGGAGTCGCAGTTATCAAATCAGGGAAAGTAACCCTTCTAATCTCACGACCCGTGAGGGGGTTTACGAATAGAATATAGTTCCCCGCTGTCGCATAAAGATATCTTTTGCCTAAAACAGGAGAAGAGGAAATTTGAGAAGAAGGAAGGGGAATTTTCCATTTTAGTTTCCCATCTTCGGTTAGGGCGTAAAGATATATGTCGGAAGATTCAAAGAAGATTAAGCCCTTGCCATAAATTGCGCTTTGAGGGATATCATCACCAGCACGGAATTTCCATTTGAGCATCTTGCTCACATCGGTCGTCTCTGGGTCAACAGCATAAAGGGTATTGTCAAGGCATGGGAAAACAATGAAGTTCCCCACTACCGTGGGAGATGCACAAACCGCGCCCCCAGCCTGCACATTAATGAGCCGAATTTGTTTGCCAGTTTTGTCCAAAACATAGATGCAACCATCACTTGCCGGGACAAGTATGTTGTCCTTGTAAAGAAGCGGAGTGACCCTAAGAGAAACACCAGCGGGCAAGGTGAATCGCCACTTCGTTTCTCCTGTCTGGATGTTTATCGCATAGACATCGTTTCCCGCGGCTAAATAAATTGTTTCGCCATCCACCAGGGGCTGGACTATGCTACCTTGTAGGAAGGTCGTCGTGTATTTCCAGAGAAGAGAAAAGGGCGGCTTCGCTGTTTCCTGGGCAAACAGAGAAACAGCAAGTAAAAAAATAGCAACAAGAAAAAGGCTTCTTCTCTTCATTTAAAACACCCCCTTGGGGTTATTTTTTCAAAATTTTATAGAGAAACAGAAATTAAGTCAATTTTTTATTTTAATTCTATTATCATTGCCTCTTCCTTACAATCTGGGAAAAAGGGACATTTTATGCACTCTCCCCAGACTTTCCTCGGCAAATCGTCCTTACCTATCGGGCGGAAACCAAGTTTTTGAAAGAACGCAGGCTTGAATGTGAGGGCAAACACCTTGTTTATTCCAAGCTCCCTCGCTTCATTCAAACAAGCGTTAACCAACATCCTCCCGATGCCTTTCCCCTGATGTTCTTCCGCCACAGCTAATGATTTCACTTCAGCCAAATTGTCCCAGAGGATATGAAGTGCACAACAGCCGACCACATCGCCATTCTCCTCCACAACGAAGAAATCTCGCATATTTTCGTATATCTCGCTCTGGGAACGAGGAAGCATCTCCCCCTTCTGAGCGAAGTGATTGATTAAGTGGTATATCTTTTTGACATCATTTATCTTCGCTTTTCGTAATATCATAAAGAAAATTATAGCAGAGTTTTTACAATTCGTTGCAATTCTATTTGAAACTTTCTATCATCTTGCCTATTTCAATCCTTCGCTTCTCTATCTTATCTGCATCCATTGTGTAATGTGTTAAATCCTCCACTATCCCCTCCAACCATCTCTTGGCCTTCTCCTCCCCTACCTTTCTCTTAAGAATCGTGAGATACTCGTAGTCCTGTATCCCTTCCCTGATTATCTCCCATCTTATTGAATTTATAGGTCCATCCTCTCCGGGATAGATAAGGGAACCATCCCCATTTCCGCCTGGATATGTACGCGTGTCCTCCCAAGGGTTCTTCTCCCAATAGCTTATCGCCCAGTAGAGGAATCCATCAACATCATATTTGAAGCATTGCCAAAAGAGTATCCTATGGTCAATCCCGGGATAATCTATTGCCCAGATATTAGGGTAAGGCTTCTGCGCAGAGATACAAACATACATCCATATCTCCTTTCCCTTTCTCTTGAGGGATTTCAGGTAATCGTAGTCAAAGCAATCGGAATGGGGCACGAGTATGTCAACATTATCCGCTATTTCTGAATAAGCGGGAAGTCCTTTAGCCCCGGGTTCCCAGGGACGAGTTGCCCCGTAGCCAAATGTCAAAAGTCTGCGGAGATGGGGACCGTTCTCCTTAACGAAGGAGAATATCTCCTTTATTATGGGAAAATATTCCCTGCTAGGCTCATCAATTGTGTAAATATAGCCGTATTTCAGCCATCCCTTCTCCGCAAGGTGCTTTTCCGTCTGTCTTATTATCTCCGCGCTTATCTCAAGTTGCTCGGGGTCCAACTTCCCCACCTTGCCCCAACCACCGGGAATCCTCAGCCAAGCTATATTGAATCCGTTTAGCCCCCTATCAACATAAAAGCTTATCTCCTTATCGAACTCGCTCCAGTCAATCTTGACTTTTCCATCGCTAATCTCTACTTTCGGAGAAATTATGTTGCAATCGCTAACCTTATGCTCTAACATATTGAGGCGATATCTTCTAATTAACTCCCCGAGCGTCAAATTTGAGAAGCCCTCAAAATCTTCTCTATAAAGAACTTCCCTCTGCCCATCCTTCTCTCTGTAAACCTCAATATCATCTATGAGAAATGTATGCTTACAGCCCTCGTAATCGTGGACAAACTGCAATGTATAAGAGCTTCCCACTGGTACTCCACAATCAACAACCCTTACTCTCACCTTATGCCATTTTCCCTTCTCCTGCTCCTTCGGGGTAAAGAATTTGTTTCCCTCAGAAGTACCCATAAGAAGGAATGTGGTCCCTTCGTCGTTTGATTTGTAGGCGAAGGAGACATAAGTATTTTCGTCACAGGTCCCCTGATAGGGGGCAAGGATATTGCTCCAGCGGAGCTCCGTCGGCGGAGCGATAAGGGAATGCTGCCCCTCAAAAGCGTCATCGCTCAACGAGACTGAACCCCAACGCTGAGGCGGAGACTCAAACCAACCCCAGCTCGCCTCCAAGATTTTGTGAAACTTGGGAAGATAATTTGTCCAAAGGAGAAAACAGGTCTTAAGACTTGGAGTGGTTGGGAGGGAGAAGTTGAAGACATAGAGGCGAACCTTCACCCTCTTTGAGGGAACATTTGAAGGTCTTATCTCAAGCCATCCCTCATACCATCCCGATTTAGCAGAGGGTGGAACGGAAAAGGTCAGCCAAATGGGCTGAATGCTCTCAAGAGAGACATCAAAAGGCTTGTAAGGAAGGAGTGGGTCGGGATAGATTCCCGGCTCGGCACCCTTTGTTGGTTCCTTTATCTCAACATATCCCACTAAATTTATGCTTATATTTTCCCTTCTTATCTCCCCACCCTTGCCCTTCAGAGGAGTTAAATAGATTTCCACATCCTTTAAATCGCTCTGCAGGGGGAGGATGACCAGCTGAGCTGACCTTATCTCGTTTCGGGCACAGTAAATTGAAATCTCGCTCGTCGCTTTTCCCGAAAAGGGCTTGTCCTTCCTGACCTTGCTTAGAGTGCTTTCCTCACAAACAATGTATGGTGTATCCTCTTTATTCGCCAATCTCATCTTGTGGACAAGGGGTTCTAAGGAAGAGAAATTGAACGCGCGTGGGTCAATTTCTCCCCTATCCAGAGCTTCCAAGAGATTTTGCGTTTTCTCCTTCACGATTCTCGCTATCTCTCCCTTGCTTTTGTTCGCTTCTCCCAATATCTTCATAAGATAATCCCTCACTTTCTCACCTGCTTCTTTCATCTGCTCCTCGGCAATTTGAGGGAAAGGCGGAGGAGAAGTAAAGGAAATGACCCCGAAGTTATGTGGTTCGTGAAAACTCTTCTCCAAGCTTGTCCAGCTTGAAAGTTCTTGATTTGGTCTTTCCTCTCGACAGAAGTTCGCTCGCCACTCGGAGGGGGTGTTTTTGGCTAAGGGAATAGATGAGAAAGGAATGGCTATTTCAGCCTGCCATCTATCGGAGAGGATTTTCGCTTTCGCCTCCCATTGGGCATTCCATTTTGCTTCCTTATTGATTTCGTCCTGCTGAGTTCCTATCGGATTGACTATGAAGTGGAGATAATCGGGAGGATTGGGAGAAAGGAATATCTCAATGGAATCATCCCGCCATACATCCAAATCCCTTTGCTTCTGATTCGCTACAATCTCATTTATTTTGTTCTCATAACAGATGAAGGCAATGAACAGGAAGGAATCGTTATGGGCTAAAAGGACGTCGGTTTTCTGGGAAGGTTCTCCCGTCTTTCCCAAGAGATGGGCGAGCTGAATCCTCACTGCTGTATTCCAGCAGGTGTCATTTAGTTCGCCATCTATCGTCGGGGGTGTCTCTAAGCGAGGGATGGTTACGCAAAGGGTCTGAGGAAAGGAAAGAGAAAAAGTAACAAATAAAAATAATAGAACAAGATATTTCATATCCTTGACCTCTAACTTTTTATATACTATATTTTTTACACTTCAATTTGTCAAGATAAATTATACGAAAGGAGGTCAAGGATTATGAGGATTAAGGTTGCGACTATATCTATGGCGCTTGAGTATAGGAGAGCAAGCAGGGTGGAGGAAAATTTAAAATATGTTGAGGATTTAATGGAAAGCATAAAGGATATCAAACCCGATATCGTCGCTCTGCCCGAGGTCTTCCCCTATATCGGCGTTCCCGTCAAAGCGAGAGATGTTCAGGATATAGAGAAAGTAAAAGCATTCCTCAGCGAGCTTGCCAAAAAGCATCAAGTTTACATCGGGGGTTCAATCTATGATAGAAGAGAGGGAAATGTATTCAATACCTGCTTCTTGTTCAATAGAAAGGGAGAAATCGTGGGGAAATACGATAAAATCCATCCAACCGAGCCAGAGATGGAGGATGGTGTCTGCCCAGGCGCCGAGGAACAGGAACCGATAGAGACAGAGTTCGGGAAAATCGGATTCCAGATTTGCTTTGACGCAAATTGGCATCTCTATTGGAAGAAGCTCGCTGATAAAGGGGCTAAGATGATTATCTTCTCCTCCGCCTATCCAGCGGGAAGAATTTTAAACTCCATCGCCCTTCTAAACAATGTCTACATCGTCGCTTCAACTTGGGAGCTAAAGTCGGGGATAATAGATAAGGTGGGTAGATGGCTCGTTAAGACGGATAGATTCTTCCATTGGGTGTGGCAGGACATTGAATTGGATACTGGCGTATTCCACTGGGATTTTCAGGAAGATAAGCCGAGGAAGATAAGGAGGAAATACGGAGATAAAGTCAGGATTGAGACATTCGGGGATGAAGCCCTCTTCACAATTGAACCTCTTTCGGATGCAATCAAGATGGAAGAGTTAATTAACGAATTCTCTCTTGTGCCATATAAGGAATATATTAACAGGGCGGAGAAAAAGCAGATTGAGAATAGAACTTCGCTGTGATCGCGGGGCTCTCCATAGAATGGAACGACGAAGAAATCTCTTTTTGTCATGGCGAGTGATAGAGCATATTAGATTGCGAGCCTCCCGCAAGGAGAGAAAGAAATATAAATGGATTAATTGTGATTAGCTCCTAAAAACCTATACCCATAGATGCAAGAAGCAAAGCGACGAAGCAATCTCCTTTCTTGACACCACAAATGAGAGATTGCGGGGCTTCTGCAGTGCAGAAGCCCCGCAATCTGAGAAATGACGCTTTCCTCCCTTAACAAAATTCATTCATATGAATGGGTAAGAGAACGCATAACCCTTATCGTTTCCTCCAACTTCTTATATTTTTCCTCCAGCTTCTGATATTCCCTCCAAGGGAGGTTTTCATCCTCCAATGCTTGATAAATAACCGCTCCCTCACATTGCTTGGGTACAGGCAAACCAGTGATATAGCAAAGCGTGGGGACGAGGTCAGCTATGTTCACTTGCCTCTCCAAAACGACCCCTTTCTTTATCCCTGGTCCACAAAGCATCAATGTCCCTTTCATAGAACCTATTGAATACTCCCCTGAAGTGATATGGCGACCGTGCTCGCCTGGCGCCTCAGGATAAGTCCCAAAAACTATATCTCCTACCCTCTCGCCTCTCAAGCCCAAAAGAATTGCCTCCTCCTTGCGTAGGACGAACGCAAAGGGACATCTTCCCGTGCCCGGGTCCCTGTAGGAAAACAGCGCCTCAATAATCTTCTCCCTCACCTCTTCGTAATCTTTCTCCTCAACTATTCCAAAGGGAAACCTGCTTTTAAGATTTACCCATATGTAAACCGAGCGGTCTTCAAAAGCGAGGGTATTATCCCAATCTATGCTTCCATCTTCCTTGAATTTCAAAAGTCCCTTATTTGCGAGAATCCTGTTAATGCTCAAAGCCTTGTATTGCGGATGGGTCGGGCAGGCGCCATGGTCGGAGACGATGGCGATTATAGCGTCCTCCCCTGCTCCCTCCCTAATCCTTCCAACCATTCTATCAAGGGATATATAAAAGTTCCTCTCCAATTTAGCTAATCTATTTTTCAATTGGGAATCTGGCGAATGGTCAAGGTTGTTGAGGATTAAATGGTAAGTATGGTCGGGAGCATGGGCATGCATATAAAAGATATCCCATTCTTTATTTTTCATTAGATAATTTGCTACCTCGCCGAGCCACTTATTCTCCATATCCAAAATCTCCCCATAGGTCTCGTAATCAATCCAGCCCAAAGTTACCGCGTCTTCCATCGCCCTCAAAGGCAGCCCTTCATCAATTTTACCCTCTATCTCCTTCGCTATTTCGGGAGGATAACAAGCCCCTTCAACAGAACAAAATGTAGTGAAATAGAGCCTGATCGCTCCTCCATCTTGCGATAGCTCCATCAACTTTACCTTGAAATAAGCATCCCTTTCGCCCTTTTCCGTTTGGAAAGTTAACTTCGCCCTCTTGCTCCACTCCCCTCTCTTAACTTCAAAAACAGGCTCACTCTCGCTTTTATCAAGATAGCCCCTCACAATGCCCCCTTTTGTATCAATCAAAAGAAACAGCTTTATCGGTTTCACGGGGAAGAGGTTGTTGTATTTGCCGACCTCAATCTCCGCCTCAAGGAATTCGCCATCGGGGAGATTTTTCCATCCTTTTGCAGGTAGGGGGGTGATTTTATCGGCGAGGGGCAAATCCTCACTTGCGGCGCATTGATGGTCGGCGAGATTTATAAGCCATCTCCACCCAGTTAATCCCTCCCCATCTTCCTTCATTCTCCAATCCGTTACATGAAGACCAAAACCTCCGATTTGGATACCGTCCTTCATTCGGGGAGGCCAAGTGGTAGGGTAATTGAGGACGATTGCCTTTTTGCCGATTCTTTCTCCCGCCTCCCAAATCGTCTCAGCCTTGACATCAATCGAGCGGAAAGCCTGCATACAGGTTTGCGGTGAACCGGGATAACCGTCTTCCTTGGGAATATGGAAACAGGTTATCTGGTGAGTTCCTGGGTAAGCGCCGGTGGCGATTGTTGTCCAGTTGGGAGGTGTGATTGTGGGATGGGGAACGAGACAATTTTGCATCCACACTCCCCGTTTTCTCAGGGCGTCAAGATTGGGTAGCACACCTTCATCCATAAGCTTGAGAAGGGATTTCGTTATGGGGGCATCAAAACCTATAACAACTACTTTTGGCATTATCAAACACCTCCTAAATTAAAGCTAATTTCTTTTAAAACACCAACGAAGAAAAGTCAAGCGATAAAAAGAATGAATCTCTTTTTATCATTGTGAGGCTTCCCTCTCGGGAAGCCTCCCTAGAACATCGTCATTTTACAATCTTTGCTTTATTATTATAATTATTTATGGCTCTGCGGAGGTGGCGGAACGGAAGACGCGCTGGACTCAGGATCCAGTGGACTTTTCGTCCGTGCGGGTTCAAATCCCGCCCTCCGCACCAAAACCCTCAACTTTTATTAACTTCATTTTGACAAACTAAATTCACTTTTTTGACACAAAAAAACTTTAAAATCTCTTTACTGTAATGATAAGAAGAAGAGCGATTTTCCTGGTTTTTTTAATCCCTCTCCTTCTCCTAATGCATCCTTTCCTTGCTCAAAGGAAGAAGGGAACAAAGCTTTTCGTCTACTGTGGAGCAGCTATAAGCCCACCTATGCTTGAGATAGGTAAGGAGTTTGAGAAAAGATACAACATTAAAATAGAATATACATTCTCGGGCTCCCCCTGCCTTCTTTCCCAAATTACCTTCGCGCAGGAGGGAGACCTTTATATGCCGGGTGAGCAGTGGTATATGGACCAAGCAATTGATAAAGGCTTCATCCATAGATGGAAAGTCGTAGCCTTATTCATTCCCGTGATAGCCGTTCAGAAAGGTAATCCTAAAGGCGTGAAGTCTATTTTGGATTTCCTTAGGGAAGATATAAAAGTTGGCTTGGGCAACAAGGATGCCTGCGCGATTGGACATATATCCGACGAGATATTCAAGAGGGCAGAGAAGGTGCTTAAGCAGAATGGGTTAGCGGATAAGATTTGGAAGAAGACAGCATATTTGGCTATGCAGGAACCGGAGCTTGGCAATTCCATCAAATTAAAGCAATTAGATGCGACCATTATCTGGAACGCAACAGCTCATAGAATTAGAGACTCCATTGATATCATCCCCATAGACCCAAAGTATAGAATTGATTCGCCGATACCGCTTGGAATCCTCAAATTCAGCAAGCACATTGATGAGGCAGAGAATTTCCTTAACTTCGTTCTTTCACCTAAAGGGAAGAAGATTTTCGCTAAGCACGGCTTCGCTACTGTGAACAACAACGAAAAGAAAGAGAAATGAAAGCCTCTCCCGCCGCTAAAAAGGAACTCTTCTTTCAGACCTCCACTTCTTCTCTTCTCTTTCTTTATCTCGCCTTCATTTTAGCCCTCCTCGTCGCCGATGCCCTTTACCCCAAGCCTGGAGACCTTTGGAGAGCCTTCCGTTCGGCGGAAATGCTTTTCGCCATCAAATTAAGCCTTATAACCTCCCTTACAACCACCTTCTTGTCCGCTATCATAGCTATCCCTTCCGCCTATGCCCTATCCCGCTATAGGTTTCCTTTCCCCACCCTTTGGGATACCATCTTGGATATGCCGATAGTCCTTCCTCCCCTGGTAGCTGGCATAAGCATCCTCGTTTTCTTTGGCACACCCTTTGGCAGATGGATTGAAGGGTTGGGGATTCGCTTCGTCCACACAGTCTATGGAATAGTCCTTGCCCAGTTCACAATCGCAGCCGCTTTCGCGGTGAGGGCGTGTAAGGCGGCATTTGACGATGTTGACCCTCGCTATGAAGATGTCGCCCGTTCCTTAGGCTGCTCCAGACCCCTCGCCTTCTGGAAGGTTACTCTCCCTCTGGCAAGAAATGGCATAATAGCGGGATTAATAATGACTTGGGCAAGAGCGATGGGAGAGTTCGCCCCTATAATCATCGTAGCTGGTGCCACCCCCTTAAAGACCGAGGTTCTCCCGATAGCGATTTTTATGAATCTGAGCATAGGGAGGATAGAAATAGCCCTTGCAGCTACATTGATTCTCGTCTTCATAGCGTTCTCCACTCTTCTTCTCTTCAAGCTCTTGGGTGGAAAACTTTATTTGCGATAGTAACCCCTTGCTTTCCTCAAGCTCTTCTTTATAATCTTATAAAGGAGGAGCTATGCAGTTCGTTCATCTCCATACCCATTCGGAATACAGCCTTTTGGACGGGATGTGCAGGATAGACGAGTTGGTGGAATACGCTTCCCAGCTCGGTATGCCCGCCCTTGCCCTCACTGACCACGGCGTTCTTTATGGAGCGATTCCCTTTTATCTTAAATGTAAAGAGAATGGAATAAAGCCAATAATTGGCTGCGAGATGTATGTCGCTCCTCGCAAGGCGACCGATAAGGAAGGGCAAATAGATGCCTCCTTCACACACATCGTTCTCTTGGCGAAGAATTACCAGGGTTATAAGAACCTTATTAAGCTCGTTTCATTCGCTAACACGGAAGGATTTTATTATAAGCCAAGGGTTGACAAGGAAATCCTCGCAAAATATAGCGAAGGGCTTATCGCTCTTACGAGTTGCCTCGTGGGTGAAGTCCCTCGCAAGATATTAAATGATGACATTGAAGGTGCAGAAAGAACAGCCCTCGAGCTGAGGGAGATTTTCGGGGAAAGGAACTTTTATTTTGAGCTCCAAGACCACGGACTACCTGAGGAGAAAAAGGTCAAGGAAGCTTTGATAGAATTGGGGAAGAAGCTCTCCATTCCCTTAGTAGCGACGAACGATGTCCATTATCTTCGCAAGAGCGATGCGAAAATCCACGATATCCTCCTCTGCATAGGCACGGGAAGCACCATCAGCAAGCCGAAAAAGCTCGGCTTTAGCACGCCTGAATTCTACTTCAAAACCCCCTTGGAGATGTTTAATCTCTTCCCCGAGGTTCCTGGAGCTATAGAAAACACCCTGGAGATAGCAGCGAAATGTAATCTGGAGTTGGAATTGGAGAAACCACATCTTCCCTATTTTCCAGTCCCCGAGGGTTACACCTTGGAATCCTATCTGGAAAAACTCTGCTGGGATAATTTTCCCAAACGCTACCCGACTCGTCCCAAGGAAGCGAAGGAACGCCTTAAATATGAGCTATCAATCATAATTGAGAAGGGATACGCTGGCTATTTTCTTATAGTATGGGACATCGTGAAGGCGGCACGGGAGAAGGGCATTCCAATTGGACCGGGGAGGGGTTCAGCAGCAGGAAGTATGGTTGCCTATGTCCTGGAAATCACTCAATTGGACCCTTTGAAATATGGGCTTCTTTTTGAGAGGTTCCTCAATCCTGATAGGGTGAGTATGCCCGATATAGATTTGGATTTCTGCGATGTGCGAAGGGAGGAAGTTATAAGGTATGTTATAAATAAATATGGAAAAGATAAAGTGGCACAAATAATAACATTTGGCACTATGGCTGCGCGCGCAGCGGTAAGGGATGTGGGGAGAGCCTTAGAGGTCCCTCTTTCTCAAGTAGATAGAATAGCTAAGCTAATACCTCAGGGGATGAGTATTGAGGAAGCAATTGCGAAGAGCCCGGAGCTTGCGGAGTTATACGAAAACGATGAGAAAACGCGTCAGCTTCTGAAGATAGCAACTTCCCTTGAAGGGTTAGCACGCCACGCTGGCACCCATGCAGCTGGTGTTGTCATAGCTCCAGAACCTCTGGAGGAGCTCGTTCCCCTCCAACGCTCAACAGAAGGATTTGGGTTGACAACCCAATATGATAAAGACGCCCTTGAAAAAGTGGGGCTTTTGAAGATGGATTTGCTCGGCTTACGCACTCTGACGGTCGTGGAAAATTGCATCTCCTTAGTTAGGGAATTAAGAGGAGAGAAAATAGACCTTAAGGACATCCCATTAGACGATGAGCAGACATTTGATTTGCTATCAAAAGGGAACACTGTTGGCGTATTTCAATTGGAGAGCGCAGGGATGCAGAACCTCTTGAGGCAAGCCAAGCCATCTCGGTATGAAGACTTGATAACCTTAATCGCTCTTTATCGCCCCGGACCAATAAGATCTGGAATGGTGGAGGAATTCGTTAAGAGGAAAGAAAAGAAGGGAAGCTATCTCCATCCCGCTCTTAGGGATATCCTAGAAGAGACGAGAGGGTTGCTTGTCTTTCAAGAGCAGGTTATGCAGATAGCCGCCCGCCTCGCCGGTTTCACCTTGTCTCAAGGTGAAACGCTAATGAGGGCGATGAGCAAGAAGAAAGCTGATGTAATGGAAAAGATGAGGGATGATTTCCTCAAAGGAGCGCAGAATAACGGAGTGGATTTGAAGGTTGCAGAGGAAATCTATACTCAGATGGCTCACTTCGCTGCCTATGGCTTTAACAAATCCCACTCCGCTGTTTACGCTCTTCTCGCTTACCAAACCGCGTATCTAAAGGCTCATTATCCTCTTGAATATATGTCCGCCTTGCTTACAAGCCATATGGAGAACAGGGATAAACTTGCCTTCTTCGCTGAGGAATGTCGTACCCTTAACATAAAGCTTCTTCCACCAGATATCAACAAAAGCCAACTATATTTCTCAGTTGAAGGCAATAGCATAAGAGTCCCCCTGACTGCTATAAAAGGGGTAGCGAAAGGACAGGTAGCAGAGATAGTAAAGGAAAGGGAGAAGGCAGGTGAATTCCGCTCTATAGAAGATTTCTGTATGAGAATGAAAGGGGCGAAGCTCTCTCGCCCGGTTTTGGAAGCTCTCTTTAAGGCAGGTGCCTTTGATAGCCTCGGCTATAAGCGTCAGCAACTTGTTGAAGGACTTCCCAACATATTATCAGTTCTGGAAGCTGAAGAGAACGAAAGTCAAAGCCTCCTCTTTCAAGAGGAAGAGATTCCCCCAATCAGCATAGAACTACCCTCGGTTGATGAGTATCCCGTAGAGAAAATTCTTGCTATGGAAAAGGAACTCTTAGGTATATACCTAAGCGGACATCCCCTAGCTCAAATAGCCGACACTTTGGCAAAATATCGTCCAACCCCCTCAATTAAGATTGAGGAAATGCATTCTGAGGAAAAGGTCTGCGTGGCGGGAATAGTGGTGAAAGCTAAACACATTGATACGAAGAACGGAGAAAAAATGGCGACCATAACATTAGAGGATACTTATGGAAGCATCCCCGTAAGGGTCTTTCCCTATATATATAAAGATTTCTCTCGTTTTCTCCACAAGGAGGCAATCCTCGTTATAAGAGGGAAGGTCCACTCTGAGGTGAAAGGCGATGAGGAAGAGAACGAAGTATGGGCTGAGGAGATAATCCCCCTTTCCTCCAAGGGCGAACCCTTGCTACTCCCACCCGACGCTACTTTCCACATAAGGATTGAGAAAAAACACCTAAATGACACAAACCTTCAGTTATTGAGAAATCTTATTTTATACCATAAGGGGAATACGAAGGTCATCGTTCACATTCGCACAAATAACGGAGAAGAGATTTACACACTTGGGGATGAGTTGAAAGTGAAACCTTCAACAAGGCTTATGGACGAGATTTCCTCTCTTTTGGGGAAGGATAGTATATGGGTGCAATAAAAATCGTTCATTTAGGGGAGGTGGTGGGGAGGAGTGGAAGGAAGGCATTGAAGGCTTATATCAACCAGATGAAGGAAGATGTGGATTTTATGCTTGTCAACGCTGAGAATGCAGCTGGCGGCTTTGGCTTAACGAGGAATGTCGCTGAAGAACTCTTCTCAATGGGGATAGATTGCCTTACGCTCGGCAATCACGCCTGGAGCAAGAAGGAAGGAATCGAGATAATAGAAAGCGACCCCCGCATCCTTAGACCCGCAAATTATCCTAAAGGGGTAGCGGGAAGGGGGGCGGGCATCTTCACCACTAAAGGGGGATATAAGATAGGTGTTATAAATTTAATGGGGAGGATATTTATGGAACCTATTGATTCCCCCTTTGAGGTGGGGGAAAGGATTATAGAGGAAATGAGAAAAGAGACGCCGATAATAATAGTGGATTTCCACGCTGAAGCGACTTCGGAGAAGGGAGCATTAGGGGTTTTCCTGGATGGCAAGGTCTCAGCTGTCATAGGAACTCATACCCACATTCCCACAGCCGATGAGCGAATACTCCCCAACGGCACCGCTTTCATCACTGATATCGGGATGACGGGACCGATTGATTCAATAATAGGAGTTAAGAAGGAACAGGTACTTGAGCGATTTCTTTATACGACGCCGAGGAAATTCGAGGTAGCTGAAGGACCAGCAATGGTCTGCTCTCTTTATTTGGAAATAGACCCCCAAACCGGTAAAGCGCTTTCCGTAAGGAGGGACAAAGTAATAATCTCCCAATGAGCAACACCCCTTCCCTTTACACCATCTTCATCCTCTCCTTCACTGTTGCCTTCGTTGGGGCAGCTAGCCCCGGTCCCCTTCTTGTCGTCACAATCACTAAATCCCTCAGGGAGGGGATAAAAACACCCTTCATAGTGGTTGCAGCTCATGGGGTTTTGGAGCTAATTATGCTAACGATACTTCTTTTCACTGCGAAGATGATATCTCAAAACAATTTGATTGTCTCAGTGATAGGAATAATAGGCGGGATAGCGCTCGGTTATCTTGGCTATGGGATGTGGAGGGGCGAGGAAACAGAAAGAGAGGGAAACGAAAAGACGGGAAACTCCTTCATTTTGGGCGGAATAGCCACCTTGTCCAATCCATACTGGTATCTCTGGTGGTTTGCGATTGGGCTGAACTTTCTCTTGATGGGGGTAAAAAAAGGAATCCTGGGAGTAGCTGCGTTCTTCATAGGACATATCTTGGCGGACTTCGTTTGGTATCTATTCGTTGGAGCCATCACTGTTGGTGGAAAGAAGAAGCTGGAGAGATATGAGAGAATCATCACTCAAGTGGGAGGAATTGTCCTCATCTTCATCGGAGCTTACTTCTTCGCCAGCGGAACTGCTTGGTTAAGATAATAAGCCCTTATTGACCTTCGTCTCACAGTAGTTAATTGGCGGGAAAATACTAATAGATAAAGGGAGTAAAAGCGGCAAAGAAAGCTTTGGCGTTTCAAGAAACACAGTCTACAGATGGAGGTAGATATACATAGACTCAGGTTATAACCCTGCAGCGCTCCGACCTCTCTCAAGAAGACCTAAAAACCCAGAAATAGGAGAGAAAAGGCTGAAAAGTGGCAATTTTTACCCCAAATGCCCCGGAATTTAGTCCAGATTGACTTCATCGCGATTTTCCTCAATAGCGTAAAGATTTTCCTCATTTGCGGTATAGATATTGTCTCAAGATTTGGCTTCTCTTACGGTTTCCCGAGATTATCAAGCAGGAGCGCTAGGGAAATCTCCTAAGGAGTCTCAAATGTTATGGAATCATACAACTAATATACAAATTTACCCCTTTCCATTAAAATAATAGATGTGAAAATGAAATCAGGGACGAAAAGAAGACGGCTTGCCCTAAAAGGGGTAAACGCCCTGGACCCCGCTTGGAGGGAATGCTCAATGGTTTGGATACCTCCCTCAAAGCTTGGCTTAATGGAGAGCATCCTATTCGCCGTGATGAGGAGGTCTATTCTACGCTTCGGGTAATTTATTCAAGAAAGAGGTGTTTAATCTTACAATGTGGAAGATTATTTTCATAAGCTCGGCAATTCTCTTCTCCCTCACCTCTGGAGGAGCAACAACCCCGCTTCACGGTGAGACCTACATCCTTTCTCTCTCCCACAATGGCTCCTTTATTTCGCTCCTAAATAGGAAAACAAAAAAGGAAATCCTTCCACTAAGGGAAAACACCCCCCTTTGGCAAATAGAATTCCTTGACGGAACAACGCTTTCATCAGTTGATGTTGACCCCAAGGATATATTGTGGCAAGAGAAAAACAATTCTATCACACTCTCCTACAAGCATCCCGATGCCGATGTTGAGGCAGAGGTCAAGGGAGAAGGGAAAGGCATCATTATATCTTTTTCTCTTCATCCAAAAAACAAAACCATCCTTACCCTCCGCTCGCCTATCCTCAATTTCCCGCCACCCGATAAGATAGATGTTTATATTCCCGAGGGGCTTGGCTTGGTTTTCAATGAGAAGTTCTTCACAGGTGAGATGGGACTTGCGCCCCAGCTAATCGGGGATGAGGGATTGCGAACGCTTGTAGGTGAGGGATGCATGATGCGTCCCGTTCATGATAGCCCTGTCCCCATAAGTTTGACTGATTTAGGGAAGGAATGGTTGGGCGAGGATGTAGAAGAAAAGATAAAGGGTCATACTATGATTGTCAATAGACCGCCCGAAGGGAAAAAAGAGATAATAAAGCTCGTTGATTCCCCCAACGGCGCTCTCCTTGCGGGATATAAAATCGGCGCTGGTTTGCTTTTCCGAATCGGCGGATGGGCGAGGAGGGAAGACGAGGATGTCATCTTCCTCCTTTTCCAAAGAACCGTTTTACATCTTTTGAAGGATAACTCAAAAGCAAAGGCAATTGCTATCTTGGACATCTCTGGGGGACCGTTGGGCGGTGCATTCAGCGAAATCCTCGTTCCTCAATGGGAGAATAAGCTCCCAGCCCTCCTTCCCTCTTTCCAACTGAAGAAAATATCTACGATTGACGAATTGAAAGATGCTTTAAGTAAACCCGAAGAATATCCTCTTATACTCAATCCCTATGGTGAATTCATTCCCACCGGTGAGAAGGGGGCATGGAGGGAGATATTGAGTTTGATAAGGGCATATCTGGAAAAGGGAGGAATTTGGTGGGAAACTGGCGGTTATTCTTTCTATTCTGAGCTCGTTCCCCAGATAGGAGGCTTTTGGCATACCGAGTATCCACCCGCCTTCTCCGATTTCCTCTATCTGGAAACTCCCGATGGTTCAATCGCAATCTATGGAATTCAAGACCAGAAAATCTTCGTTCCCGTGAGCATGGATGTGGGCAGGGAGGACGAGAATTGCTTCTTGCGTAGGGAATGGAGAACCTATGTGAAGGCTGGAGACCTTTGGAAGTCCCCTTCAGTAAAGCTGAGCATCGGCGTCCCTTTATTATCTGCCTTGGAGGAGTACGGCAAAATCAATGGTTTGAAGAAGAAATTAAAGGAAAAATTATCACCTGCCCTTTTCGAGAAACTGAAAAATAGCGTCTTGGTTAAATATGAGGGAGGAACGTTTCTGGAACAGATAGAAAAAGCGGTGAAACTTCCCGTCCCCTCCCTCGTCCACTTCGCAGATTATCTTCACGGTGGATTTGACAAACAATATCCCGACCACCTTCCTCCCAATCCTCGCAAGGGCTCACCTGAGGAATTCCGCAAGTTCTACGATACCCTCCATAAGCTAGGTCATTTGGTTATGCCGTATACCAATCCAACGTGGTGGTGCGATGACCCCAAGGGTCCCACTTTCTTGAGAGAAGGCGATGCCCCCTTGGCAAGGGATTTGAAGGGTGAGAAAATCAAGGAGGTCTACGGAAACAATTGGGGATGGGCTATCTGTCCCTGGCATCCCGCCGTTAGGGAGGCGGAGAGAAGGATTAGGGAACAGTTCACCAAGGAATACCCCAGCGATATATTGTTCCAAGACCAAATCGGGGCAAGGAACTGGATATACGACATCAACCCCGCCTCACCAACCCCCTATGCTTACACCCAAGGCTGGAAAAACATAATAAAGGAAACAAGTAAGATAGTGCCCCTGGCGACTGAAGGAGGTTGGGATGGCGTGATGAACGAGGAAACCCTATTTTGCGGGATAACATGGTTCCTACTCCCAAACGAATGGTGGCGTCCCGCTTGGGTTACCCTTTATCGCGAGCGATACCCTCCCGATGCCTGGCATTTCTATCCCTTAGCTATCTTCCTCGCCCATGATAAAGTCGGCTTTTATCATCACGATTTGGGACAGTTCGTCACCAACAACGAGACACTGACCTGGACACTTCTTCTGGGTTATGGGTTGAGCTACGCGATATGGCCTTCTGGCTTGGACGACGAGAGTAGGTTCAATTGGCTACATTGGCTAAGCCTGTTGCAAAAGAAAGTCGCCTCACTCTACTTCGCTGAACCTTTGAAAGGCTTTGAGATTCTTCGCCCCGCAAGTAGCAGAAATGGCTGCGGGGTTATGAAGGTGAAATTTCCCAAAATAGAGATAATCGCCAATACCGACCCCGAACCCTATCCCCTTTCTCCCGAGCTCGTCATTGCCCCCTATGGATTCTACGCGAAGGGAAGAAACATTGAGGCAGGGATAGTTCTGAAAGTGGAGGGAAAAGAATATCCTGGAGGTATATCATTTCTGAAGGAAGGGAAAAGCCTTTGGCTTTATAGAGAGGGGAAGTTGGAACGCTTACATTGAAAAATTTATCTATTGCACTTTATAGGGGATTTCTTTAAATTTTAAAAACAAAAATTTCTAAAAATTGGAGGTGCTTATTTATGACTGGTCGTGAAAGGATAATGCTCGCTCTTCAACACAAGGAGCCAGACAGGGTTCCAATCCATGATAGTCCTTGGGGGGCAACGATAGAGAGATGGAGAAAGGAGGGAATGCCAGCTGATGTAAGCGTGGAAGACTATTTCGGTTATGAGATGGCAGGATTTGGGGCCGATACTTCCCCTCGCCTGCCCGTTGAGGTTCTGGAGGAAACAGATGAATATATCATAGTGAGAGATTCATTTGGAAGCGTGAGGAAGAATTGGCGTGATTATACTTCAACGCCGGAGATAATAGATTGGGCGGTAAAGACGAAGGAGGATTGGCTTAGGATAAAGGAGAGGCTCGTTCCTTCTGAGGATAGGGTCGATTGGAATGGATTGGAAGCTGGTTATAAATATCACAGGGAAAAGGGAAGATTTATAACCTACAATGCGGCGGTAGGTTACGATAAACTCCAATCTTACATCTATTCCCCTCAGCTATTGATGCTTATAATAGATGACCCCGAATGGGTTATAGATATGTATTGGACTGATGCCAAGTTGGCGATGGATATGTGCGAGATAATGATGAATAAGGGTTATGTGTTTGATGGAGCTTTTCTTTTCTGTGACCTCGGATATCGCAATGGTCCTCTCTTCTCACCTCGCCATTTCAAGGAACAGCTTCATCCAGTATTTAAGGAGCTCTGTGATTTCTTCCACAAGAGAAATATGCCAGTTTTACTTCATTCCTGTGGAAATGTCGCTCCTTTGATAGAGTTTTTCATTGAAGAAGGGATTGACTGCCTTCAACCTTTGGAGGTCAAAGCGGGAATGGATTTAATAGAATTGAAGAAGAAATACGGGGATAGGATAGCATTTATGGGCGGTATAGATGTGAGGGCAATGGCGGCTGATGACCCAAGGGTGATAGAGGAGGAGATTAGGCGGAAATTTGAAGTGGCGAAGGTAGGAGGAGGATACATCTACCATTCCGACCATTCCGTGCCGAACAATGTCTCTTTTGAACAGTATAAGAGAGTTATGGAGCTTGTTCGGAAATATGGGCAATATTCATAAGATGATGAATAAACTTCTACTGTTTCTCGTCTTCCTTTCTTTAGCGAGCCTTTGTTTCTCACAGGAGGTGAAATCTATGAACGGTAATGGAAAATTAAATGTGCGTGATTTCGGAGCTAAAGGAGATGGGAAAACCGACGATACTCAGGCTTTCCAAAAGGCTTTGGATGAAGCAGGTAAAAAGGGAGGAATCGTTTTCGTTCCCCCAGGAGATTACTTAATAAAATCCCATCTCGTCATCCCTCCCAATGTTACCCTTGAAGGGGTTGCGAAAGCACCACCAACCACCTCTTTGGGCTTCGGCTCAACCCTCCTCGCCGTTGAGGGGAAGGGTAGCACCGAGGGAACGCCTTTCATAACTCTCCAGAGAAATTCTACCATCAAGGGTTTGGTAATTTACTATCCTGAGCAGGATGGGGAAAACCCCATCCCCTTCCCTTGGACGATTCAGGGGCGAGGCGACAACTGTTCAATAGTGGATGTCCTCCTCGTTAACTCCTATCAAGCAGTTGATTTCGGCACCTTCCCCTGCGGAAGGCATTACATAAAGGGTCTTTATGGTCAGGCTTTCCTAAAGGGTCTCTTCATAGATAAGTGCTTTGATATCGGCAGGGTGGAGGATGTTCATTTCTGGCCCTTCGCCACGGGAAGATTGAACAAGTTCTCAAGGGAAAACGGGGAGGCTTTCATCATCGGAAGAACGGATTGGGAATATATGGTAAATTGCTTCGCCATCTCCTTCAAAGTCGGTTTCCACTTCATCCACACAAAGGACGGCGCCCCCAATGTAGTTTTGACCCAATGTGGCTCCGATATAGGACCGACCGCGGTTTTGGTGGAGGATTGCCAAGCCCACGCGGGAATCTCTTTCCTCAACGGTCAATTTATGGCGGGAGTGATTATAAAGCCAACAAATACCGGTCCTGTGAAGTTCACCAACTGTGGGTTCTGGGGAATAGAGACAACCGATAACCACGCGATAGTAGAGGGCAAGGGTCAGGTCACCTTCAACTCCTGCCACTTCATAGGCTGGGCGCAACAGGATAAAAACGCCCCAGCTATCAAGGCTCTCAGCGGAAATATCACGATAATTGCCTGCGATTTTATGGATGGTGGTAAAAATCAGATTTATCTAGGCGAGAAGGTGGAAACAGCGATTATCTTCGCAAACCGCCTAAGAGGAGGAGAGAAAATCATAAACGAGAGCAAGGGCGATGTGCAAATCGGCTTCAATACCAAGAATTAGCATTTTAATCACATTACTGCTTGCCATTCCCCTCTTCGCTAAAGCAAGCCAATTCGCCATCGTTGAGGGAGAAAAAGCCTCCCCGCTGGAGAAATTGGCAAGTAAAGAGCTCAAGAGATATCTCTATCTCCTATCGGGCGAAAATATCCCCATTATCAAAGAAGCTACCTCCGACCGCTTCTCGCAGATCTTTCTCCTTGGCACTCCCCAAAATAACAGGCTCCTGTCAGTATATCTTCATAAGAACCGCTTACCCCTCTCAAATCTCCCCCAAGATGGCTTCATCCTGAAGACGATAAAGGATGGCAGGAAAACGATTTGTCTGCTCGCGGGCAAATCACCTGTGGCTGTTCTCTATGCTGTCTATACCCTGCTAGAGGATGGTTATGGCGTCCTCTTTAACCTTGCCGGCGATTTCCTCCCTCCCAAGAAGCCCCTCACCATCCCCAATCTTGACAAGATTTATAAGCCCGCTTTTGCAATAAGGGGGACCCTTCCCTGGTTCAACTTCTTTGATAGTCCCACCGCTTGGAACATTGAAGACTACAAATTCTACATAGACCAGCTAGCAAAGCAGAAGCTCAACTTCCTCGGCTTCCATTCCTACGATTTTGAACCTTTCTGTGCCTATCCCTTTGAGGGAAAGCTCATCGGAGGGGAGCCATTAGCAAGCACCGCTCAGCCGAATTGGGGAACCCATCCGATGAAAACAAGCGAGTTCGCCTTCGGCACGGACGCCTACTTCTCAGATGAATTCTTCGGGGCTGAGCCATCCTTGAATTACAAAAGCAGGGAAGAAGGAATTAAAAGGGCGCAGGAGCTTCTCAAAGAAGCCTTGAAATATGCCAAATCAAAGGGGATAAAGGTCTGTCTCGGCTTTGAGGTTTCCGGCGACCCAACCAATCCCATTGAGCAGGAAAGATTGAAGGTGAGAATTGAAAACCTCCTCAAAACCTATCCTTTTTTGGATTATGTCTGGATTTGGGAACCTGAGGGCATGGGTTTAAACGGCTGCGAACCTCCACCTATTCGCTCCCCTCTTGGAGCATATTATAGGCGATGGGAAAAGCATTTCTCTTATCTCAACGACCCAAGAAGAATCGCTGAAGCAACAAGGATGACCTTGTATTCCCTTCTTGCTCATCGTTTCCTTAAAAATATCGCTCCCCAAGTGAGGTTGATTGTCAGCGGTTGGGGAGGCGATAAATGGCTCCATTTCAGCGATTTCTACCCCGGTATGGACGAGATTCTGCCAAAGGATATAATCTTCTCCGCCCTTGACAACATCAATCCAACGGATGATGTCGCTTCCGCATATGGAAAGCTTTCACCTCAAAGGGAAAGATGGCCTATTCCCTGGTTTGAATTCGATGGGGACCAATGGTTTCCTCAACCTTGGAATTTGCGATATGAGAAGCTTATGCGAGATGCCTTGAAGAAAGGCTGTCAGGGAATCCTCGCCATTCATTGGCGAACAAGGGGAATAGAAGAAACCTGTTCATTCTTCAGCCAATTTCCTTGGCATCCAAATCTCAGCTTCAGGGGATTTTATGACCGCTATGCCTCTCTTTTAGTGGGAGGAAATGAGGGGAAGGAATTAGCGGATATCTTGAGAAACCTGCAAGAGCTGGGATATCGCTGGATAGGTGGGGCTGGGCAAGCGGAATGTGGAGGCTTCAGCTGGAGCGCCGGCGAGGAGGAGAAAGTGGGGAAAGTGAAGGAGTTAAGTGAGAGATTGTCCAATTTGAAGCAGAGATTGAAAAAAATGGACAGGGAGAATGAGGCAGAAAGATTGGATTATTACATCAAAACAGCCGAGTGGGCGATTCTCTATCATAAAACAGCAAGGGCTATGCTTGCCCTCAACACAATTTTAGGGAAAATGGAGGAATCAAGAATAAAGGGAGACCCATCAACGGCAAAACTTTTAGCCGAGGAAGCCCTTTCCGTTCTTCCCATCTCAACCTTCGCCCAGGCTATGAAAATTTATGGTGAAAATATTGCTTCCAGAGGCGAGCTCGGCGTCCTCGCCACGATTAACGCAAAGGCTTTCTGGGATTTCAGGGAGAAAAAGCGGAAAATAGAAAATATTTTGGGGAAAGAGATTCCCCTTCCCCATCTAAAGCCGGAGAAAATTAAGCCTATCCTGCCATCTCTCCCCTCAACAATCGGGGAAAAAGAAAAACTCTCCCTTCCCCTGATATTGATAAGCGATGAGCCGGTAGAGATAACGCTTTTCTATAAACTCCTTAGCGAAAAGGAGTGGAAGAGCGAGATATTGAAGGAAAAATTGAAAAATACATATAAAATAGAACTTCCCGTCGTTAATGGAGGAGATGTTCTCTTATTTTATCTGGAGATAAAGCAAGCAAAAACGAGATTCACATACCCAAAGGAGGGAGCCGCGCGTCCATTCGCCTTAACTATCTGGACGCCTTTTGTGAGAGAGGAATTCAAGGAACCGATTGATAAATTCCCTCCCTCGCCTCCCTCTAATCTTAAAGCGAAGAAAGGGATTTACAGCGTTCAGCTCAGCTGGGATGAAGGTCAAGATGATGCTGGCATAGATTGCTATTTAATATATCGTTTTGATGGAGAGAAGGAGAATCTGCTCTCTAAGGTGCGGGATAATTGGTTTGAGGATTGTGATATCAAAGAAGGGCTAACTTATCGCTATAGGATATTCAGCATTGATAGAGCGGGAAGGAAAAGCAAAAAAGCGAGCGAACTAACCGTGAAAATTGCCCAATTCCCTCCTCCATCTTCTCCAAAGGGGTTCAGAGGGGAAGCTTTGCCGGGCGGAATTAAGCTGGTCTGGGATAAAGCTGGGGCGGATGTAATCGGCTATAGGTTGGAGAAACTTGAGGGGAACGAGTTCAAATTAGCCAAGGAGATTTCCCCACCTAACTACTTCTCTCAAAATGTTATAAGGTTAAAGGAAAAGCCAGGTGAATCAGTTCAATATAGGGTAAGGGCGATTGCTCCAAATGGAAAGCTAAGCGAGCCTTCCTTGACGGTTTCCCTTATTCCCCTTCCCTTTCCTACAACACCCATCTTCTCCGCATCTTTTGAGGGAACACTAAAAGCAGAACCGGGTGGCGAGGGCTTTTCCTATTCTCCGCCCGTCTTCGCCAAAGAGGGAATCGGTCGCTCAATTTATCTCAATGGCGATAACTGGGTAATGTATCCCCATAGGGAAGAGCTCAATCCTCAATTTGAACTGACGATTGAGCTCTGGACGAAGGTTCTCTCCACAGAGGGGATGCCGATTTTGGTTGGATATGGGATTTGGAGGGAACATGGATACTTCCTCCAGATTCTGGGAGGGCAAATAAGATTCAGCATAGCTGGTGTGGGCGACTTCGATTCTCAATACCGCCCACCTCTCAATCGCTGGCTCCACCTCTGTGCCACTTATGATGGCGTTAAGTTCAGGTTATATGTAGATGGCAACGAGGTTGCGAGCCAAAACGCCGAGGGACAACCTCGCCCCTCCTCATCTCCTCTCTATTTGGGACGCTATGAAATCCCAGACAAGGTTTATTTCTTCAATGGATATCTGGACGAGGTGCGTCTTTACCCTTATGCCCTCTCCCCTGATGAGATAAAATCCCATTATGAGGAGGCAAAGGGAAAATGAATTCTCCTTTTAAAATATTTCTTCCGTTGTTCATCGCATCCTCTTCCTTCTTGGGAATGGCGAAGGAAACACCTTCAATAATCCTGCTTCCCTCCGGCTATCTCGCATTTTCCGATGGACGTCCCTTCTTCCCCTTGGGAGGCTTCTACGCTAATTGGCCAGCTGTTGTCAAGGAAGGAGAAGAAACATTGCAAGGCTACGACCTCTTCCCTTGTGGTCCAAACCCCTACAAGGAAGGCTACCCTTGGTCAGAGGAAACAGAGAAGATTGTGAGGAATTGGCTTGAGTTCTGCCATCGCTCTGGGGTTACCGCCCTCAGATTGATGCTCCGCAATATGGACATCGTCGGCGATGTTGACGAGGTTCAGCTAAAGGCTGTCAAACATCTCTTCGCCCTCGCCAAGCCATTGGGCATCTACTTTGATGTCGTTCTATTTGAGGACTTTGATAAACCTCCCTATGTCAACAGGGAAATACTAGAGAAGATAGTCCTCCCCAAATATGAGGGAAAGGATTTGAGCGTTCTTCCCGAATACAGAAAGCGATTCCTCGTTGAAAAGAGACTGGCGAAGGATAAATATACCGACCCCGATGCCATCGCTTGCCAAAAGGATTACCTCCGCAAGCTCATCCCTCAACTCGCTTCAGAATCCCAAATATTCTGCTATGAACTTGAAAATGAAATGGTCAACCCTCCCGTAGCTTGGATAAACGAAATGGTTGATTTCATAAAGGAGTTAGACCCCCGGAGACTTGTTCTCGCCGACCCACTCTCTTCCGACTTCCAGACCCCCCTCGCTTGGCGGGAAACAAAGATAGACCTTTTTTCCTATCATCCTTACAACGATGGTCTTCCCTATGCTGATTATGGAACGGTGATATATACGAAAAGCAAGTGGTCTGCATTGGTGGGGAAACCTCGCTTCACGGGAGAGGGCGGAATAAACCAAAATAGGTGGCAGCCGGGAGTGAAGAAAGTCTCAGAGGAGCAGGCAGTTAGGGGTGTTAGGGACCAAATCTGGCTCACGATAGCGAATGGAGAATGTGGAGCTTTCCTCTGGGCGCCAGAGCTGAAAGGAGAGGTAATGGAATTCGGTAAGGCGAAGGAAGTTCTCGCTAAATTAGATTTCAAAAAACTCAAGAGGAAGAAGCCGGAAATCGGTTTGGTCATCCCTAAACAAAATGCAGAGGAACTTTGTATGAAGTGGGCTTGGTTTATGTTGGATAAGGGGCAGGATTTTGACTTCATCCCCGAGGAAAGGAACGATTATAGGATTTGTCTAAAGATTGATTCGCCTCCCCGCGATATATCACTCCCTCCAAGCCCATGTAAACCCTCCCATGGCTACCAATCCGCCTACTTGATGAGTGAGGATGGAAGGCAGGTTCTCATCTATTTGAGAAATGCGATGGGAGGCATAAAGGACTTCGGAGACGGAAGACCCTGCTACTTGCGAGACCCTCAACCAGCGACAGCTTCCATTAAATTAAATCTTACAGGAACTTATAAGGTGCTGATTTACGATTTAGATGAAGGAAAGTGGATAAAAGAAGGAAAAGTGCAGGGAAAAGGAGAGCTTCTGTTGGAGAAGGAAACAACCCACGATTACATTGTGGTGTTAAAGAAATGAAAATCATGCGATGGACAGTAGAAAAATAGCGAAAGCTTTTTCAGTAAAGCAAACGAATTTTCCAAGAAAAACTCCCTCAAAAAAGTGATTAGGCTTTGGAAAAAGGCGAACGGTATAAAACCCCGCTTCACCAAAGCGCTATCAGCCTGTGGCTTGGTCAATTTGCTTCCTTATTTCAAATTGGCATAGATAAAGAAAGCAGAAGCGGCAAAGGAATCTTTTGGCGTTCAAATAAACATGATTCTCAAAAAGAGATAAAACTCCAAGGAAGGGATATTCTCCTTTATAGTTAATAGCCAAGCAATATGGGAAGTCTCCTAAGGAGTCTCAAATGTTATATGATGATACACGTTTTTAGAATTACGAAACATTTGGACAATTAAGCTAAAATCTTTATAATTAAAAAGAAGAATTTAACAATAGAGGTGATAGCTTGCTTTTAGGAACCCAGAGAATAAACAAAGCAGGACATCTTGAGATCGGTGGCTGCGATTGCGTTGATTTAGCAAAGCAGTTCGGCACACCCCTCTATGTCTTAGACGAAACCCTCATCAGGGAGAATTGCAGAAGATACACGAATTCCTTGAAAGAATTCTATAAAGAGGAAAGCAGGGTAGTTTACGCTGGAAAAGCTTTCCTCACCCTAGGAATTTGTAAATTGATTGAACAAGAAGGGTTGTGGCTTGATGCCTCCTCTGGAGGAGAGCTTTATACAGCCCTTCGCGCCGGCTTCCCTCCTCAAAAAATCCTCCTTCACGGCAACAACAAATCCCTTGAAGAGCTTGCTTTAGCCTTGGACAACGCTGTGGAACGAATTGTTGTTGATAACCTCTACGAGCTCCAGCTTCTCAATAAGCTGTGTATTGAGAAAGGGAAGAAAGCAAAAATCCTTTTAAGAGTAACCCCCGGCATAGACCCCCATACCCATAGGTTCATCAGCACTGGACAGGTTGATACGAAGTTCGGTTTGAATTTGAAAAATGGTCAGGCAATGGAGGGCATAAGAATGGCGCTGGAGATGGAAGGGGTGGAGCTTCTTGGTCTTCATTGTCATATAGGTTCACAAATGTTGCGGATTGGACCAATTCTAAAAGCAGCGGAAATAGTGATGGATTTTATGAAGGAAATAAAAGAGGAAACGGGAGTGGAATTAAGGGAACTGGATGTTGGTGGTGGATTGGGGATAAGATATCTCTCTTCCCATCACCCCCCTACAATTGAGGAGTTCATTGAGAGGTTGAGCAAGACAATTGAGAAAAAAGCAAAAGCTAATGGGCTCGCTCTGCCTATTCTTCTAATTGAGCCTGGTCGTTCAATAGTTGGTGAAGCAGGAACTACCTTGTATACTGTGGGAGCAATTAAAGAGGTAAGCTTCAGCAAAAATGGTAGACTCCTTAAGAGGATATACGCAATGATAGATGGCGGGATGTCCGATAACCCCCGTCCCCAACTCTACAATGCGAAATACGAGGCTATTGTTGCTAATAAGGCTTCGGAATCTCCCCAGATAAATTATACAATAGCGGGAAAACATTGCGAAACAGATGTCCTCATCTGGGATATCCTTCTTCCTCCTTTAGAGCCAGGCGATATATTGGCAGTGCAATCAACTGGCGCCTATAACTACTCTATGGCAAGCAATTACAACAGGTTCCCTCGCCCTGCAGTTGTGTTAGTGAGGGAGGGTAAGGCGGATTTGCTTGTGAGAAGGGAAACCTACGAAGACCTCATCAAAGCGGATTTAATTCCCCCTCACCTCAAATAATGCAATTAATTCTCACTCATAAATCGCCCGACGCTGACGCCCTGGCTTCCCTCTTAGGAGCATACCTGCTCTTTCCCGATTCCCTCCCAATTTATCCCGAAGGTTCCCCCTACCCTCCCGAGCTTCTCTCCCTTTACGCTGATACATTGCCCCTATATTCTAAGGAGGAAATCCCCTGGGAAAAAGTTAAGCAAGCCATCCTCGTTGATTGCAGTTCACTTCGCAGGACAGGAAACATCGGAGAAGAGGTAAGGAGAAGAAACATTCCCTTAACCATTATTGACCATCATCTTGAATCCCGAGGGGAAATAAATGTGGAAAAGAGTTTGCTCAAGCCTTACGGCTCAGCAACGACTATCCTTGTGAATATGATGAGGGAAAATAGCTTCATCCCCTCTCCTTGGCAAGCTACTCTCTTGGCGTTGGGAATCTACACCGATACAGGCTCTCTAACTTATTCCTCCACAACAGAAAACGATGCTCAAGCGGTTGCCTATCTCATCTCCTGTGGGGCGAATATCCCTTATCTTGTTCCCTTTCTCCATCCTACTCTCTCGGAGGAAGAGAGGAAACTGGAAGAGGAATTGAGAAATAACCTCAGGGTAGAAAATGTAAAGGGGGTAAGGGTGGGAATAGCGGGAGCGAAAAGAGAGGAGATGTCCTTTAACCTCGCCCCGATCGCCACCTCAATCTTAGAAAAGGAGGATTTAGAAGCCTTTTTCCTTTTAGTGGAGGTTGAGGGAAAAACTTACATAGTGGGGAGAAGCAAGGGAGAGGTATTCAAAGTAAACGATGTGCTTACAAAGTTGGGTGGTGGAGGACATAGAAATGCCGCCTCCGCAGTGACTTCAATGCCTCTTGAAGAAGCTATTCAGAGGCTTCTTTTCCTCCTCCCCAAAGGGGTGAGATGGGAGATTGAGGCAGGGGACATAATGTCCTCCCCAGTTAGGGTTATCTCCATTTCCTCATCTGTTAGGGAAGCTTTGGAGGTTATGCGCTGCTTCGGCTTTGGCGGGCTTCCGATAAACGAGCGTGGAAAAATCGTGGGGGTAATAACGAGGAAGGAAGCGGAAAGGCTGGTGAAGTATAGTATGGGTGAACAGCCCTTATCCGCCTTCCATTACCGAGAGCCGATATGCGTCCATCCTCAAACGAGCCTTTCCCAAATTATCAAGTTGATGAGTGAGCAAAATATAGGGAGGGTATTGGTTTGTTCAAAAGAGAAACTGTTGGGGATAATAACAAGGCAGGATGTGATAAACGCTCTTTATGGTCAGCGATATAAAGAGCTAAAAGGCGAACGCATAATTGAGGAGATACCAGCAGAAATAAAGGGATTGCTTCAGAGAATAGGTGAGTTGGCTGCTTCTCAAAAGACGAGAGCATACCTGGTGGGAGGGGTTGTGAGGGATATGATATTGGGGAGGGAGGTTAAGGACTTGGATATATTGGTAGAGGGGAGGGCGATAGAATTTGCCAGAAAAGTCAAGGAGGAAATGGGAGGAGAACTTACAACCCATCAGCGATTCGGCACCGCTACATTGAAGCTTCCCGATGGTCTGGAGATAGATTTCGCAACCGCAAGAAGGGAATTTTATGTAAGAGCGGGCGTCCTACCCACAGTTGAATCGGGCTCTTTAAGGGAGGATTTGTTCAGAAGGGATTTCACGATAAACGCCCTCGCCCTCTCACTTCATCCGAGGGAGTTCGGTTATCTTATAGATTATTTCGGCGGATGGGATGACTTGCAGAACAAAAGGATTAGGGTCCTGCATAGTTTAAGCTTTTGGGAGGACCCAACGAGGATATTGCGGGCGATAAGATTGGAAGCGAAGCTCGGATTCAAAATGGACGAATGGACGGAGAACCTGGCGAGAGACGCCATCAGGGCTCAATCCTTCGCCCCTCTCTCTGGCGACCGCTTGCGTGAAGAATTGATACTCCTTTTGGAGGAAAACCCAATCCCTTGCCTTCTCAGAATGGAGGAAATAGGCTTATCTCAAGCAATATATCCCAGGGCAAGATTGGATAAACAAACTCTGAAGAAATTGGAGAGGGAACCCCTTGAGGGTTTGAACATAGAAAAGTGGCTTCTCTTTCTTTTCACTTTATTTGGACATCTAAGCGAGGATGAGCTCAGGCGAGTTGCCTATAGGCTGAGATTTACCTCAAGCCAAAGGGAGAAGCTGCTTTCAATCGCAGATTTAGATTCAACTTTGCAAAGATTGTCTCTTCCCTACCTCAAAAGGAGCGAGATTTACGAGATTTTGAAGGATTTTCCTTTGGAAACAATAATCTTGATCAAGGTAAAGGGAGATATAAGGGTTAAGAGAAGGGTATGTCTTTTCTTGGAGAAGCTACGATATATAAGTCTTGCGGTGAACGGGGAGGAATTGAAGAGATTGGGAATCCCGGAGGGGCGAATTTTAGGGAAAGTGTTGAGAGAGCTCTTCAATGCCAAGCTGGACGGGAAGATAAAAACGAAGGGAGAGGAGATAGAGATGGCTCAAAATCTTTTAAAGGAGATAAAAAATGGCTGACAGATTGTTTTACTTAATAATCGCCGCTCCCTTCTTCATTTTGGGGATAGTTCTTCATGAATATGCCCATGGATGGGTTGCTTGGAAGCTCGGCGACCCGACCGCGAAATATTCGGGGAGATTAACTCTTGACCCGAGAGCTCACTTCGATCCTTTGGGCGCATTGATGTTCCTCATGTCGGCGCTTATGGGCATTGGCTTCGGCTGGGCGAAACCCGTTCCCGTTAACTTCTATAATTTGAGAAACCCCCGAAGGGACACGATCCTCGTCTCCTTAGCGGGAGCGGGCGCAAATATCCTCCTCGCCTTCGCTTGCCTTCTCATCCATTATCTGTTCAAGAACTCCATCCCTTTTCTTTCTGATTGGTTCGCAATAGGATTCGTCCTCAATCTTTTCCTCGCTCTCTTCAACCTCGTCCCCATCCCTCCCCTTGATGGCTCAAAGGTTCTAATGGCAATCCTTCCTCCCCGCTACGCCTATTCCTACGCACAGCTTGAGACATTCGGCTTCATCCTTCTATTCTTTTTCATCGTCAGTCCTTTCTTCGATATCCTCGTTGCCATTTTCCATAGGCTCGTTAATTTCTTCCTTTGAAATCCAAAAAGAAAACGAGGCGAGGTCATCTCATCTCTTTTTCATTGCCAGCCTCCCTTGCGGGAGGCACGGCAATCTCGATTTCGTGGAGTCAAGAAAAACAAGATTGCTGCGCCAACACAGCTCGCAATGACAGCGGAGGTTGTCATCGCAAGTCCGACGAAGGAGTACCTTAGAATTTCATTTCTTAGCTACGATTAAATACGAGATTGCCACGCCTTTTGCGAAGCAGAAGGCTCGCAATGACAGTGAGGTTATGACCTCGCTATGGAAGGAATTGGCACTAAAACCTATATCAATAGATGCGAGCCCGCCGTAGGCGGGCATGGCAATCTCCTTCTAAATGCAAAATTAAGGAACGAAGTCTACATTAAACCCCAATAATCTTCTTGACATACCTTCCCTCCTCTTTGAAAATTTATAGGAAATTCATTTAAAAGGAGGTCATTGAAATGCAAACTTGGTCTGTTTTAGTCTTGCTTTGTCTTTTCTCTATCGCCTTCTCCGCGAATCTCAACATCATTCCTCAACCTCAATATTTGACCACTAAACCCTTTTCCTTAACTATAGAGAAGAAAGCAACGATAATCGTCGGGGAGGGCTGCGACAAGAATATCGGGGAAATCCTTGGGGAAGATATAAAGAGTCTTGACTTGAATGTTGAGGAGATTTCCTCTTCGTTCATTGAGAAAGTAGAAAAGCCCATCATCTTCGGCATTCCTTCCCTTGATAAGAACATAGCCTCATTTGTGGAAAAGAAAGGAATAGATGTCCCCAAACTTCCTCGCGAGGGCTATGTATTGGAGGTAGGGGAGAACTATGTAGCGGTTATTGGCAACGATAGGGATGGCGTTTTTTGGGGAATGCAAACCATCCGCCAGATGTTGAGAGGCGGGAAGGGGAAGATCGAGATTCCTGGTGCGAGGATTGTTGATTATCCCAAGCTACGCTGGCGAGGAATAACCGATGATGTGAGCAGAGGACCCATACCAACTCTGGAGTATATGAAGAACATTGTGCGAACCTTGAGCGCCTTCAAGCTCAACATGTATACCCCTTACATTGAGCTTCATGCCTTCAATTTCAAATCCCACCCCGATATGTCCGCTCCCGGAGAGGGCTTATCCCCTGAGGAAATGAAGGAGCTCGTCGCTTATGGAAGGAAATATCATGTTGAGGTCTTCCCCTCCCTTCAGTCCTTCGGTCACTCCGACAAACTGCTCCGAAAGCCCCAGTATCGCCATTTGGCAGAGATTGAGGAAAGCCCCTGGAGCCTCTCTCCAGCTTTGGAGGAAACATATAAGCTTTTTAACGACCTTTATAACGAATTGGCGGAGATTTTCCCCTCTCCTTTCTTTAATATAAATTGCGACGAGACCTACGACCTTGGTCAAGGAAAGAGCAAACCTATAGCGGATGAGATAGGTCCAGCAAACCTCTATCTGAGGCATATCACCAGGCTTCAGGAAATGCTCAAGAAAAAAGGGAAGAGGGTCATGTTCTGGGGAGACATTGCCCTCCATTATAGAGAGATGATACCGAAACTCCCTCCCGATATAATCGTCCTCAATTGGGATTATGGCGGTGCTCCCTCGTTTGAGTGGAGATTGCAGCCTTTCTATGAGGCGGGATTGGAGCAATTCGTCTGCCCCGGTGTTTCCTGTTGGTCTCGCATCTTCCCCGATTTTGAGAATGCGACTGTTAATATAAACAATTTCGTGAGGGATGGAGTGAAATTCAAGGCAAGCGGGATGCTCAACACGACCTGGGATGACGATGGAGAGAATCTCTTTGGCTACAACTGGTATGGGATAGTCTTCGGCGCCGAGGCAGCTTGGTGTGGAGGGAACATTGATAGAGGAGATTTTGACAAGAGATTTGATAACGCCTTCTTCGGCTCAACAACACGCATAGTGGAGGCGATAAATCTTCTCAGCCAGACGAATCTATTTATGGCGCCGGGGATGTCTCCCGATGCCTTCTTCTGGGAAGACCCTCTTCAATCCTTGAAGAGAGCGGATACAATTGAAAAGGCAAAGGAGATAAAGAAGAGAGCGGAGAGAGCTTTGGCTATATTGCAGGAGGATGGAGGGAAGGTGAGGAAGAACAAGACAGCGATTCCCTATCTCGTCTTCGCTGGAAACAGGCTTCTATTCCTTGCTGATAAGATATTGGGGATGGCTGAGGTTTCCTCTATCTATGAATCTGTGCGGGAGAACCCTCAAGAAGGAAAAGAAAAGCTGGATAAAGCGAAAGAAATTCTGCAGGGCTTGATAGATAGGCTTTATCAGTTGAGGGAGAACTACAAAACGCTCTGGCTATCCGAGAACCTTCCCTTCTTCCTTAACAACAACATAGATAAATACAATCGTCTCATTCAGTATCTTGAAAGCAAGCGGGAGACGATTTTAAAAGCGAAGGAGGCGATTAGCAAAGGCGAACCAATCCCAGCTTTATAATTTTGACTGTAAGGATAACACTTGCCGACTTAGAATTAAAAAACAGCTTAAATAGTATCAAACAAGAGCAAAACTAAAAATAAAAAGAGGTGCTCTAACAATGTTAATGGAAAGACTTAAAAGAGGTTTTACCTTAATTGAATTGCTGGTGGTCATAGCTATCATTGCCATCCTAGCAGCGATTCTCTTCCCTGTCTTCAGTCGGGCAAGAGAGCAGGCAAGAAAAACCGCCTGCCTTTCTCATATGAAACAAATAGGACAGGCTCTTATGATGTATCTTCAAGATTGGGATGAAACATATCCATTCGTAACCTCTTGTAGCGCTCCAGGAGCAGGTTCTCCAAATGACTTGCCCCAAGGACAACTACATCCCTATATCAAAAATCCTCAAGTATGGAACTGCCCGTCAGCGTCTTCAGCTGTCCAAGCACCTCTCGTGGCGGCGTGGCATCGTCCCGATGGTGCGGTAGTGCCATGGTATCCCAATCCACCTTGGACTTTCCCAAAGGACTTTGTTGGAAGTTTTGTGACCGTCGCCTATGCAGAACCTCTTATGCGGAATGCTCTATGCGACTGGTCCCAAAAACCCGTTCGCCAATCCGAGGTGGTAACCCCTGCCGAAACCGTTGCTTTTGCAGATGCTGCCACATTTGGCTCCTGTGGAGGTAGAAGAGTTGTATATGCCAATATTTGTCAGGCTGCGTGTATACCGGAAAGACGCTTGAAGAGCAATACTCGCCATGTGGAAGGTGAAAACCTCGTGTTTGCCGACGGACACGCCAAGTGGATGAACTTCATGTCTATCGCTAACAATTGTGGAAAGCTCTTCGACCCATTCCGGCGGAGCGACAATGTCACCTTTTGGTCTCAGTTTGGGGGTGGTCCCGCGGATTGAAGCCTGAAAGATTAAATTGGCTTATCTCCAGATGAGATTATGAACAAGAGAGGGGCTGCTATCTTTGCACTGATACTAGCCCCTCTCGCTTGTGTTTGGGTCTTTTATAGCGAGATAGTTTATCGTTCCGCTGACCTCGCCTCTAACTCCCTCCCCCTGGCCGCCGTTATACTCCTTCTCCTCGTCATTCTGCTATTATGGCTCGCTAAAGGCAACCGCTTCGGTCTCTCCCTTTTATTTCTCTTCATCCTCTTCTCCTTTTCCATATTTTATAAATCTCCCAAATTATTGCTCCTAACTTTCGGACTCCTTTTCCTTCTCCTTTGGTTCCATTTCAGTCCCTTTAAAAACAAAGAATTAGCTTTAATCTATGCTACCCTCGCCACGACTGTGGGCATAGCAACTATGGGCTTGGTTCAGTTTCTCGTCACAACCTTGCTCGCACCCTTTTGGTTTGCCAGCCCGGAGAACCGCTGGAAAGATTTTTGGAAGTTTATACCCCATTGGGTTGCGCCAAGAGATGAAGATATAGTCAATGGCTTCTTCCTCGGAGGAATGAACTTCTGGGATGGAATCTGGAAAAAGTGGCTAATTCCTCTAATCCTATGGGGCTTATTCATCTTTGCCCTCCTTTCCGCAATGTTTTGCCTGGCTATGCTTTTCTACAACCGCTGGGCAAACAAAGAACGACTCACTTTCCCCATGATTTACCTTCCCCTTGCCCTCGTCGGCGAGGAGTTCTCTCGCTCCCATAGAGCGAAAAGATGGCTGATTCTTGGAGCGGTGCTGACCATTCTCCTCCAATCCATTAATGCTCTTCATTTCTCCTTTCCCTATATTCCCGAGATAAGGGTATTGCCTACTGAAATCTCCTCACGTTTCCCACCTCCTTATAACGATATCGGTCAGCTCTGGCTTACTTTCTATCCCTGCGTTATAGGTCTCTCCATGCTCGTTCCTACACAAGTGCTTTTCTCCTCCTGTTTCTTCTTTTTTCTCACGAAATTTGAGAATTTAGCGGGGAGAATCCTGGGTATTAAGGGGCAATGGGCTGGTCCCTTTTCCGCAGGCTTTCCCTTTCAAGGCGAACAGGCTCAGGGAGCGATTATAGCGTTGGCTCTTCTCGCCCTTTGGGGAGCGAGGAGGGAGATTTTCGCTTCCCTCAAGGGCGCATTGAAGGGGGAAAAGGACGAAAATATAATCTCTCCTCGTTCCTTATGGCTCGGTTTATCCTTCTCCCTCTTCTTTCTCGTGTTCTTCGCCTATAAGCTCGGGATGAGACCGCTTACCGCTATCTTCTTCTTCTCCCTCTTCTTCCTATCACTCGTCACCGTCTCTCGCCTCAGAGCTACTGTTGGTCCGATATGGAATCCGGGAAACGATGTATCATGGATTCTGCGAGCATCGTTGGGCACGAATAATCTCTTACCCTCTGAGCTCACCTCCTTGGCCTATCTTCGCTGGTTCTCTTTTGGAGATTTTCGCTCCCATCCTATGCCAACCTATCTTGAGATGATGCGTCTTTCCGACTCCGTTGGCTTAAATAAAAGAAAATTGCTTATCCCCATCTTTGTAGGTTCCTTACTTAGCATCTTTGCCAGCCTGCTAATCGCCCTCACTGTTTACTATCGCTATGGCGCCGCCTCCGCGGAGATAGACCAATGGCGCACATATCAGGGAAGAGTTGCCTTTGACCTCCTCAGCTCTTTCTTGAAATCTCCCGCAAAAAGCGACATAAGCGGTATGACAGCGATGGGAGTTGGTTTCGCGGTTTTATGCCTTCTTCAACTCGCTTATACGAAAATTCATTGGTTCCCCTTCCATCCTGCGGGATTCGTTATCGCCCAATCGGGAGCTCTGGAATGGATGTGGTGTCCGATGCTTATAGCTTTGTTTATCAAAAGCTTTCTCTTGAAAATAGGCGGAATGAAGGTATATCGCAACTCCCTCCCATTTTTCCTTGGCTTAATTCTCGGCGATTTCATCATGGCAGGCGCCCTATCCTTCCTATCAGTTCTCTTCCACATACCCTTATATAAACCTTTCCCGATATGAAAAATATCATTAAAATAGGAGGTGCAGAAGAAATGGAAATGAGAAATTTACTCCCGCCAATATTTGCGCTTCTTCTATGCCAGCATCTTTCCCTTCCCCAGCCTAAAGCTTGGAGGCTTTTCCCGAAGGGAAGCGAGTTCTATAATTATTCTGTCTTCTCAATTGAGGAAAAGGATGTTCATCATTTCTGGTGGTGCCAGAATGCCGACCCTTATCAGATTGTAGACCATATCTACTACCGCAAATTCCTCGTCTCAAAGAAGAAATGGACCGCTCCTCAGTTAGCCCTTGCCCCAAGCGAGGAGGGTTGGGATAGCCTCCATATTTGCGACCCCGCGGTAGTGAAAGGGGAGTTTAATTATCAAGGGAAATCCTATGAATACGCCCTCTTTTATCTTGGGACTTATTCGCCCGAAGTAAGACACAACCAGATAGGAGTTGCATTCTCTCACAGTCCCGAGGGACCCTGGGTGAAATATGAAGGGAACCCAATCATTGAGGGGAGCAAACGCACTTGGGGCGTTGGTCAGCCATCAGTGATAAGCCTTGACAAGAAGGGAAAGCTTCTCCTTTTTTACACAAAACAGGAAGAGAACTTGTCAACGAATACATATATGATAGAGATTGATTTCTCAGATATGAGAAATCCCAAATTCGGAAAGCCCATCCTCGTTCCAACAGCGGGATTGAAGGAGAGAGAAGAAGGAATGAAGGTCATTTTAAACGACGCTGATTTCGCCTACGACCCAAAAGAGGATGTCTTCTATCTGGTCAGACCTCAACATCCCTATCCATCAACCCCTTCCGGGGAGATTGCTATCGTCTCTTCACATATTCAGATAGCCCGCATAAAGGGCGAGGACTTACGCTCAGGAAGGGGTGGATGGAAGATAATCGGGGAAATTGGACCGGAAAATAGCGGCTTCCCCTTAAACCACAGCCCTTCCCTCGCTCGTAATTGGTATGGCTGGTTGGAAAACACGAAGCAATTGAGGATAAATTTCTCCGTTGGCAATTTGGAAGATTTCTTATGGTCATATACGAACTACGGGATAATCATACCAGTCGGAGAGGGATAGGTAATCGCGGATTAATAGTGGCGCCGCTTATCCCCCTTTTGCCATCGCTGGCATGGGTTAAAGGTTTTGAAAAATAATGGTGGATTTAAAATAACGTAAAGAGCAAAATGGCTCATGGAAAAAATCTATACCCTCAAGATGCGAGTTTGAAGAAGGGATGGCAATCTCCTCCCTTAGCTGCCATTAAATTAAATACGAGATTGCGAGCCTTCTGCTTCGCAGAAGGCTCGCAATGACAGTGGGGTTATGACCTCGCTATGGAAGGAATTGTCATTAAAAACTATACACATAGTTGCGAATTAATTTTCTATCGCCACCCTGTGAATCCTTCTTGGAAATATCCATCCTCCTTTTATCAAATCAATATGAACAACGACGAATTTATACCACATCTCCTTAATCGCTTTTCAATTTTGAGGTTTTTGTTTATATTTAATTTGAAATGGAACTCAAAGAAAAATTCATCAACCCCCCGATAGAGAATCTCCCTCTCGTCCTTTGGAGATTAAGGGACTCAGATTTCCCAGTCCCATCGTCGCTCTCCTATTGGAAAAACATCTGCTCGGGCATCATCCTTGAGGCTACCCCTAAACAGAAAGAATTAATCAAGCAAATCTGCCTATTAGCGAAAAAAGAGGAAATCCCCATCTTCATTTCTCTCCCTCCTTTCTCCCCCTTCACTTCCCGTTTGCAAGCGACAAGGGCTGGTGCCAAAGAGGGGGAGAAAATAGAGTTGGCGATAAAAGATAAGCCTATCTGGATTGGAGCCCTCTCCTTCAGAACCCCAAATCAACCCACAATCATTGACTTGCAGCAATTTTATCAAGATGGCTATCTAAAATGGTCTGCTCCCTCGGGCATATGGGAAATCCTCATCATCTCCTCCTCAGCGATTGAGAAAAGAGAGAATCCCATAGAGGTCGCAAACTTCTGGATGGAGGAATTAGCAGGTCTATCCCCTCCCCTCACTGGGTTTTATATTCCCGTATTGGAACTCTTCCCCTTCCCCTGGCGAGATGATTTACCTGAGGAGTTTCAAAGGAGGAGGGGATATCCTTTCCAACCCTCCTTCCCCTCCTTTTGCCTAGACATAGACGAGAAGTCACCCAAATTCCGCTATGATTTTCGCAGAACGGTTTACGAGATTTGGGAGGAAAGTCTCCGAGCAATTCAAAGCAGTATGAAGAAAAAGGGACTTTCCCTGCTCGTTTCAATTGACTTCAGCGAGCGCTGCTGGGGAGAAATGCTTCTTCTCTCCTCCCAAATACCTCTTCCCATCCTCACCCCTTCCCCAAATCCCCTCTTGAACGAGCTTGCTTCAACCCTCCTTTCCTCAAATTCCTCCCCTTTTCTAAAAACCGAGCTCAAATGGTCATCATCGCCCGAGGAGATAAAGAGGGATGTCAACTATTTCGCCGCCTTAGGAATAAACGGCACAATTATTTCCCTTCCCTCTATTAAAATCGCTTCCGCACTCTGGGAAAAGCTACTGCCCGTTTTCTCCTCTTATCAATCTCGCATCAACTTTCTCGCTTCTCAATTTCCTAAAAAGAAAAAGACGGTTATGCTCCTCCCTCGCCTTTCTCTATGGTCTCATCAGAGACTGGGAGAGGACGACGAGTATTTCCGAGCCATTGAGAGGGACCTGTTTTTCCTTACCGAGCTTCTCCATAAAATACATTACGATTTCTCCTTCGCCGATGAAGATGATTTGCCAAATATCCCCGATTTGAAAACCGTTATAATCCCCTCCACAACCACTCTTAAAAGGAGCACTTTGGGTTGGCTAGAGAGATTTTACGAGGGTGGAGGCAACCTCATCGCTCTCGGCATGCTCCCCTTCCGCTCAGAGGAAAGAAGAGATACAAGCTTGGAGAACGCTGTCCGTGCATTATTCAAGGTCAACGTGGAGGATATCAACAGTTTATATCTCGTATCTGAAGCCATGGGAATGGGTAGCGGGGTTGTTTATGCTGTGGGAAGGATACACCCATTATCGCAGGGAAAGGTTTATTCCTATCAACCAGCAGCCAATCCCGATAGGGGAGAAGCCCTTCGTCAAACGAGGCAAATCCTACGTAATTGCCATCCACCTGACTTGGATTCCCTCCAAGAGGAAATCCTCTGCCTACCGCGAGGCGATGGTTTGTTCTTTTTCCTGAACAAAGGAGAAAACATATCCAAGCTTAACGCTATGCTTCCGATAACCGGAAAACCCTACGAGTTGGATATTGAAAAAGGGAAAATAAAAGATATATACACCTATTCCTTGATGGAGGATGGACGCATCATCGTTCCATTAGAGCTTCATCCATACGAGCTTTCCATTTTGTTATTAGAAGAAGGAGAGGAATTGCATATAGACCAGGCTAATTTCTTCGTGGAGGATGTGAGGATAGAAGGAGGAGAGATAGAGATTAAGGGGTGGCAAAGGGGAGATGAACCTTGCTTCGCTGTTATAGAATTCAAGGGGGAAAGGAAAATCGTTGAAGCTGAGCCTTCTCCCTCTCCTCCTCCAATCCTTCTTCCCACGGAATGGAGGGTTGAACCCGAGGAGGAAAACATCTTACCTCTTAAAAACTGGGAATATAGGAAAAAGGAGGGCTTTTTCGCCCGTTTATTGGGGAAAGAAGGAAGGGAAGGCTGGGTTCCGATGGCTTCGGATTATGAACCCGAAGGAGAGGTTTGGTACAGAACCTCTTTTTCCCTCAAAGAAATTCCCGAAGATGTCAAGTTATGCTTAGGACATCCCGTTGAGGCGATAATCTTAAATGGGAGGAAATTAAAGGTGAAGGGCGAAATTTCCCTCAAAGGATATCTTCAGGAAGGAACGAACTCTTTGGCTCTCCTCATAAATCACAACCGATATCATTCTCTTCCATTGGCATATCTCAAGGGGAACTTCTCGCTCTCTCATTTGGAGGGAGAATGGATTATCGGGAAAAGAAAACAGAGCCTGGAAGTGGGTTCTTGGACTGAGCAAGGATTTCCCTTCTATGTTGGAACAATGGATTATATAGCGAATTTTTCCCTCCCTTCATCACATCTTGACGCCAAAGCAATACTTTCCCTTGGTCAAATCAAGGAAGCGGTTGAGGTAGAAGTTAACGGGAAGATAGTAGGTAATCTCTTCTCAGCTCCTTGGGAGTTGGAGGTAGAGGATTTTCTTAAGGAAGGGGATAACGAGATTAAACTGAGGATAACGAATTGTCCACCCCAAGTTTTTGGAGAAGAGTGTAGAGCCTCTGGATTGCTTTCTCCCGCTAAAATCTTCTTCTTTAAAAAGGTCCAAATTCGTCTTCCCTTATAGGGTAACGAGCTCTTTCCCCTGTTGGCAGAGGCAGAGCTTTTAGGGAGGGATAGAAAGAAGCCTTGTCTTGCTGGCATGGGTTAAAGGTTTTGGAAAATAGTGGCAATCTCCTTATGAAAATTATTTGTGAATTTTCTCCTCCACCGAGCTTAAACTTGCGATTTCCCTCTCTATTTCCTCTACATTTATTGGATAACGGGCGAACCTCTGCCTTATATAAAGCATCGTGAGATAATTCTCCAGGGGCATTCCCTTGAAGGGGACATTGCTTGTCGTTAGGAAATGTCCTCCTCCGGGAGAAGCATCCCTTATCGCTCTGAGAGTATCAATCATCACCTTCCTTGGTGATTCCATATGCAAGATGGCGCAATTGACATTTCCACAGAGGCACACCCTTTCTCCATAAAGTCTTTTCACTTCCCTTATGTCCACTTTAGCCATCGGGTCAAGGGAATGGAGGGCGTGGGGACGAGCCGAAAGGAGCTGGTCTATTATCGGCATTATATTCCCATCCGTGTGAAGGATTACATATAACCCCATATCCCTTTGCGCCCCTATTATCTCCTGAAGATAGGGGGTGACGAACTCGGAGAACATCTTCGGGGAAAGGAATGGACCGGCATTGAAGCAGTAATCGGTGCATTGGGTAACGCAATCAAGCCCAGCATCCCTCAACCTTTTGCTCCTCTCTATCGCCCAATCGCGCATCTGCCCTGCATATTGATGAGCCTCCTCCCTTTTATCAAAAAGGAAATAGGCAAATTCCTCCATATTCTCGCCCGAGGGAATTCCATAGGTTCCGCCTGCCTCACAAGCTATAAGATATTCATCCCCCACTTCCTTTTTGAGGAATTTAATCGTGAAAATCTCGTCCTCAATAGTGGGAAGCCAGTTTATGCGGATTATTGAATAATCAAGCGCATCCGCTACTCTTATCATAAGAAGGGCGTTTTCTATTAAAAGCTTTTCCCTCTCCTTCCCCGTCGCCCCCTTCAAATCTTCCCCCGTCAGGAACCTTACGCCCTTGCCAAATAGCTCCTCCGTCAACTGGAACTCCAGCTCAAAAGTCGGAACTATATCATCAGGCTCTTGAAGATTTAAGGCAGCTATAGCTCTCTCCTTCGGCTTCAATCTGATTACCTCCCTTCAATAACCGTCCTCCATATCGCTATGAAGTTCCTCAGCAAGATGGCAGGTATCGTTTAAAGCAACTATCTGCCAGCCCCATTCCTCAAAATAATCAAAGATATTGATATTTGCGTTAGCCTGTTTTATTCTCCTGAAAGGCTTTAGAGTTCCCAGGATGTGGCAAACGAAAGCTCTTATCGGTCCACCATGAGCAACTAAAAGAATTTCCTCCCCTTTATGCTTCTCTTTCAATTCCTCTATGAACTCAACCACCCTCCTCTGCATCTCCAGAATTCCCTCTCCCTCGGGCGGCAGCGATTTTCCCTCATACCAAAGCTCCAATTCATCTCCCCATCCGCTCTTTATTTCCTCAATCGTAAGCCCCTCCCACTTACCGAAATCGGCTTCCTGCAAGGAGGGAACAGGTATCACTTCCAGATTATGAGGGCGAGCTATGATTTCCGCTGTTTTCATAGCCCTGCTTAAAGGGCTGGTGTAAATCGCTTTGAGGGGTAGATTGGCAAGCTTTTTGGCAAGCAATCTCGCCTGCAAGATGCCTGCTTCGTTCAAAGGGACATCCGTTCTTCCCTGCATCTTTCCATCATCGTTCCACTCGGTCATTCCATGTCGGGCGAAGTATAGCCTCATCTTATCCATAGATAGAGGTCGCTCAACTCCTTTCCTGGAAAATTTAGGGTTCCAAACAATAATACATTATAACTGAATTGTTTCAAACGGAAAGTAAGTGTATAGATCCATAACATTTACAAGATTTTTTTGACATTGTTCATCCATCGTTGCTTCCCTAATACCGTGTCTCCTATCTAAAGTCCCTCTATTTTAAGCGAGCCTAAACTGATGGTTGCAATCTTCTGAACATCTTTAAAGGGAGTGAGGATTTTCAATTTTTTCGCCGAGAAATCTATCTCTTTTAGAACACAGACATCCATATATTCTCCCCTTTCATCCATTATCCCTGCATACCTATTCAACAATTCCTCCTCCCTGATTATATTTATCCTCCTCCCCACCTCTTTCTCCAAAAGATAAGTGGAATAAAATCTATTTTCGCCGCGAACAACAAGCGTCAGCCCCCATTTGTCCCCCTCACCCCAAAGGATTTTAGCCCCCAATTTCAGTTCAAACCTCAAAAAGAGCGAAGGATGAAGCGGAGGGGAAGAGAAGATGGGAGAGTTGCGAAAGGCTATATTATCTAATGAGAGCTCATAAATCTCCGAATTCGCGAAATGCTCCCTGAGCTTTCTTTCCCTGTTCTCCCTTCGTTCCTCATATGAGCGAGGAGTTGCCATTGGGGAAGGAGGAAGGCGATAAATCCTCAACCAGCTCGTTTTCTCCCAACCCTTTATTATATGCTCAACCTCTCCTCCTTTCTGCAAAGCCACCACATAGTTTGGGCGAATAGCTTCTATCTTGAATCCCTTTAGCTTCCTCGCCACCATCCCGCTCACCAACCCAGTTGTATCAACTATAACGAGCTCGGCTCCCAAGGAGAGAGCCTTTTCCACCATCTTTTGGGTCCCCACCACCATATCAAGGAAATGACCCTGCGGGGATATATCTCCGATGAAATATAATGCGGAGAGAGGGATATCTCCCAATTCATTCATACCGGGATGGGCGAAACCCATCCCGATTGTCCCCGGTGGTCCGATATCGGATTGACCCACATCCGCATCCACCACAGCAACAATCTTATGATACTGGAGGGCATGGAAGGCTACGGCGGCGCAAAATGTGCTCTTCCCTATGTCCACAGCGCCCACCACCATTGCCACACCACCTTCCCTCGCTATCCTATCGCCTGCTTCCTCCCAAACAGAATGAAGAGCAAATCTCCTCATTTATAGTTATCTATTAGATAGATAAGAACCTCCGTAAGGAAAAGCAAATCATCCGCCTTCACCCATTCCCTCTGGGAATGAGCTATAGCCAAGTCTCCCGCACCGAAAACGACGGGTTTTATCCCCTTCCTTATTAGATTAGCCGCGTCCGTCCAGCTCCTCATACCTCCGAATCTCTTTTCCCTTTCCTTTTTCTCCATAAATTCCCCTATGATATCGCATATCTTAGGGGGCTCGGATATCTCAAAGGGGTGCGCCACGTCAATCAAGCGATAACTTACGCCTTTTGATAAGAGAAATCCCTCAATCTCTTCCCTCGCCTTCTCTATGTCTACATTTGGGAGTATATGGATGTCAATCTGAATCTTACAGGATGAAGGAACGAGGGTTATGAAGTCTCCTCCCTCTATCTTCGTCAAGATTATAGATGGTGGTGGGAAAAGGGGATGGCGAGCTTTCATAATTGATAGACTATGAAGCTCTTGATAGAGGGAATAAGCCTTGAGGATGGCGTTTTCCCCTCTTTCCGGGGTTGCGGAATGGGTTGCCCTACCCTTTACCTCAATCTCATATTCCAAAGAACCGGCTTCGGAAAGGCAAAGCTCAAAATTCGTAGGCTCCAAGACGAGCGCTTCCTCAGCTTCTATCTCCAAAACCTCTGAGCCCTTTCCCTCTCCCTCCTCGTCCACGGTAAGGGCAAGCTGGCATGCACCCTTTGAGTGTTTCAGGGCTACTAAAAGGGATGCCAACTGCCCCTTAGCATCCACCACCCCTCTGCCAATAAAATTGCCATCCTCCTCCAACAACTCAAAGGGGTTGGGATGTCCGTAAGAATGAACAGTATCAAGATGGGTGGAGATGAGTAGCGGGCTTTCCCCTCTTTTGGCAATCAAATTGTAGGCTCTCGGTCTGACCTCCTGTCTGGTGAGGGAGAATCCCATAGATTTGAGGATTCCCTCAACTTCAAGGCAAATCCTTTCCTCTTCCTTAGTTGGGGAGGGAATAGCGATAAGCTTTTTCAGAATTTCTCTTATTTCCTCTCTCATTTCTCACCTCTGCAAATTATGGAGACACCGAAGGGAAAGGATATCCCCCTTTCTATCAATTTCGCTTCTCCTAATAAGATACGAAAGAGGATTTCGTTGAGGATGGTAGGGAGGATTATGAGCGATGTCTTCGGTTCCCTATTAGTCCCTCTTGTGAATCTTTGCAGGAGACGAAACAAAGCAATGGGAAAGAAAGGGAGGACGATTGCGTGAGAGAGGAATTTTATTTTGAAGCCGACTCCCTCCATCTTCCCTTTCAGCTCACATTTGGAATATCTGCGGAAGTGATGGAGCGCCTCATCGTGCTCGCTCCAGAGGAATTTGTATGCCGGCACGGTAATCAATACATTTCCGCCTTTCCTAAGCACCCTATGCATTTCCCGCAATCCTTGTATATCATCTGGAAGATGTTCAAGCAAGTCCAAAGCGAGGACGAGGTCAAAGGAGTCGTCCTTGAAGGGAAGGTTCTCCGCTTCCCCTCGGCAAAGGATTGCTTCAGGCTTTCTTTTCTGGGCTAATTTCAAAGCCTGGAGGGAAACGTCCAAGCCGACAACAAATCCATTGAATAGGGTTAGATTACCTCCCGTGCCGCAGCCAACATCCAAGACATCTTTCGCCTCTATTCCCTTTATCGCTGAGAGGAGGATTTCTCTTCGTCCCTTAAACCACCAATAGAAATCTTCAAGTAGGAACATCCTCTCGTATTCTTCCTTGTTCATTTTACCCCTCTGAACCTCGTTTTGAAGATGTCAAAAAAGGAAGTTATGCCGTTCCTCAATACTTTGACTTTCGAGCCTGGCGAATGCCTCCAGATGACCGGCACTTCCTTAATTTTATAACCCAACCTTTTTGCGATATATAAAACCTCAAAGTCAAAGGAGAAACCGCTAAATCTCTGCCTCTGGAAAATCTCCCTCGCTACTTCCCTGCGAAAGAGCTTGAACCCGCACTGCGTATCGTAAATGCCAGGGAGAAGGAAGAGCCTCACGAGAAGATTGAATAATCTCCCCATAAACTCCCTATAAAAAGGTTGATGAATCTCCAGATAAGCTCCTGGACACGCCCTTGAGGCAATCGCTATATCGTATCCCTTTTTAATCCAATAAAAAAGCTTTGGGAGCTCCTCAATAGGGGTTGATAGGTCGGCATCGGAGAAGAGGATGTATTCCCCCTGCGCGTTTAAAATTCCCGTTTTAACGGCGTATCCCTTCCCTCTATTCGCGTGAAGCCTTATTAGTTTGAGCTCCTTATGATTCCTCATCCTTTCCTCAACAATTTGCGATGTGGCGTCCTTTGAGCCATCGTCAACCACTATAACCTCAAACGAGTTATGCCACCTTTTCATAAACTCAAGAATCGCATCCAAGCTCTTCCCCAACCTCCCCGCTTCATTATAAGCGGGAACGATGACAGAGAAATCCATTAGAAATCGTATTCCAGCCTGACCTCCCAGTTAACTCCCTTACTCACTTTGCCCGCGGATTCGCTTCTATAGGGAGTAAGGGTTAGGCTGATGGATTTATCCGAACCCAAATCATAAGGAAGCAGAATGCCAAGAGATGTGGTTTTTATGGAATCGGGTTGGCTTCTTCTTTGGGTAACCTGCCCCAATTGGAGGATGATTGGTAAGCCCTTGTGAAGCTCAAAGCGTGCGAAAATTCCACGGGAATCTGGTCCCAAGGGATATCCCATCAGATAACCCTTGTAAAGATAGTCGTTATGGGGATTTTTGTGGGTGTATGTCGCGTTATCCACATATACATATTCGAAGCGGAGGGTGAAGGGCGCAAAATCCCTTCGTCCACCCAATAATATAGCCGTCTTGCGTGGGACACGGTAAGGGAAAGTAGTGATATCATCTATGAACCAATCGCAATAAATTGCTCCATTAGAGAAATTTTTCGCCGCTTCTAACCCAACGACTATATTGACATTGTAATCGTTTTCGAAGAAGTACTGCACAGCGTAAAGAGGGAGAATTGGAATAAAGGCAAAGGCGCTGGGAAATTCGTCGGATATGTGGATTTCATATATTCCCAAATCCCAACTACCGATACTTTTCTCCAGCCTCCTGCCAATAAAGTATCTTCTTACTCCACCCGATTTATAAGTTGTATGAAACTGCTTGAGGTTGAACCAACCCCAACTTCCAGCTTTAAAGTTCTTGCTGATTAAAAGGTAGTCGTAAGGAGGCGGAGTGTCATTTAACCAGAGGGAACCAATGAAACCATGTCCTAAGCGGACATATCCTTTCCCTATCTCCCAATCCGCATCCCAGAATGGATATTTTATAATTGCGCTATCCATTAAGGGGAAATCATTTGGTTTATCCGCAAGCCAGCGCCTCTCGTTGCTGGCGGAAATGTAAGCAAAACCTTCGCCCACGGGCATTAAGGAAAATACTCTATAAAGGAGGCGGGCTTCATCTTCGTCCTTGGCATCATCATAATACCAAGCGCCTTGAAAGCGAAAACCCATAAAGATTTCCTTATAATAAGAAAGCTCCAAATCCTGCTTAATTTTTTCCACATCCACTCCCAATGAGCGAAGCTCGGAGGAAAATTCTTTCATTAGATTTCCCAGGACGAACAAATCCTCATCGGAGAAATCCCAGGGTTCCTCGGATGCTTTCTCTATCAAAGTTTTGACGATTTGCGCGGTTTCAATGCGGGAGTAAGTTCCATCGGAGAAAAACAAGCGGCTAGGGACATTAATCAATCCCTTAGCGGACATACTCCCCAGAGCCGACATCACCCAGCTGCGAGAGGAAACTTGGTCCGATTGGAGGGGAAAAGCAAGCAACGGCAGAAATAGTAAAACGAGGAAAAGAGATTTATGGTTTTTCAATTTTTTATCCTCCTTTTTCTTCAATTTTGGTGATTTCGTTGTTCTCATTCAGATAAATTACTTTATAGGTCCAGTTCTTTACCTCGTCCTCGCTCACGAGACTATAAGCCAAGACGAGGACGATGTCACCGGGATAAGCGAGGCGAGCAGCAGGACCATTTAATATAATTTCTCCTTTTTTCCCCTCTATCACATAAGTTGTGAAGCGTTGTCCATTGTTGAGATTTAAAACCTGAACCTTCTCTCCCGGCAAAATGCCGGATGCCTTAAGAAGTTCCTTATCAATAGTAATGCTTCCCTCGTAATGGAGAAGAACATCCGTTACACGAGCGTTATGTATTTTGGCGCGAAGCATCTCCCTGAATTGCAATACCAATCACCTTCCTTACTTTAAAGGAAATACAAAAATAAATTTTAAATTTTGGCAAGTTAAAGTCAAGCGAAATTCCTTTTGAGCGCATATGGTTTTTTTACGAGATTGCTTCTTCGCTTCGCTCCTTGCAATGGCAGTGGGGACCTACACAAAAAAGAGATTGCCATGTCCAAGTGCTTACACAGTCAGGCTCGCAATGAAAGAGAGGGTGCCCTCATAATGACAGCCATAAAATTGTCATTGCAAGGTTTCCTGAAAGGAAGCAATGGCAATCTCTTATTTTGAAGTAAAGGGTGTCCTTATCGGACTAAAAAGGCTTAGAAGAGGCAGTTTTTAACCATTAGCTGTATAAACAAGGTATCTTCCCTCACTGTGAGTTGTGTTGGGATGGATAACAGAAGCGAATTTGCGGGGGAACTTGGAGATTTCCTGAACCGAAGATTCTCCTTCAGAATTATAGTCAACCAATAAGGGGAAATCTCCTAAGGAGTCTCAAATACCATGGAATTATACAGAATATTGACTTTTTGAGATTAAAAGGTAAAATTAAAAATTTGGAGGCGAATGATATGCAGATTTTGACTGGAACTTGGCGCGTTAAAGTTGGTCTCGCCCAGATGCTCAAAGGCGGAGTCATAATGGATGTTACCAACGCCGAACAGGCAAAGATTGCCGAGGAGGCGGGAGCAGTTGCCGTTATGGCTCTTGAGAGGGTTCCCGCCGACATCAGGGCGCAGGGCGGGGTTGCAAGAATGGCTGACCCTGCGAAGATTAAGGAAATTATGGAAGCTGTAACCATCCCCGTTATGGCTAAGTGCAGAATCGGACACTTCGTAGAGGCGCAAATACTCGAGGCTTTGGGCGTTGACTTCATTGACGAATCGGAAGTGCTCACTCCCGCAGATGAATCCCATCATATAGATAAACATAAATTTACCGTTCCCTTCGTTTGCGGAGCGAGGGATCTGGGAGAGGCACTTCGCAGAATCGCCGAGGGGGCGGCGATGATTAGGACGAAGGGCGAGGCGGGAACGGGAAATGTCGTTGAGGCTGTCCGCCATATGCGTCTGATAATGGACGAGATAAGGAGGTTAACCGCTCTTCCTAAAGAGGAGTTGATGGCGGAAGCTAAGAGATTGGGCGCTCCCTATGAGTTAGTTAGATGGGTAGCGGAACACGGTCGCCTCCCCGTTCCCAACTTCGCCGCCGGTGGAATAGCGACTCCCGCAGACGCAGCTCTTATGATGCAGTTGGGAGCGGAAGCGGTTTTCGTAGGCTCGGGAATCTTCAAGTCCGAAGACCCTTACGCCAGAGCTAAGGCGATAGTTGACGCGGTTACTTATTACGATAATCCTCAAATCCTCGCCCAGATATCGGAAGGACTTGGCGAGCCAATGCCGGGTATTGATATAAGAAAACTTGAGGATAAAGACCTATTGGCAACGAGAGGTTGGTAATGAAGGTAGGAGTCCTCGCTTTACAAGGCGATTTTCAAGAACATCTTGAAGTTTTAAGGAGTCTCCCAGTGGAAGCTTTCCTTGTTAAGGACGAGGAAGGTTTAAATAAAATAGATGCCCTCGTCATCCCCGGTGGAGAATCTACCACGATGGGCATCCTACTCACTCGCTGGGGCTTGAGGGAGAAAATAGTGGAGAGGGCAAAGAACGGAATGCCCATACTCGGCACCTGCGCGGGTATGATTCTCTTGGCTAAGAAGGTAGAGGACCATCAGCAACCGCTTTTGGGTCTAATGAACATAACTGTTAGAAGAAATGCCTTCGGCAGGCAGAGGGATTCCTTTGAGAGCGATTTGGAGATTAAAGGAATGGAAGGACCACCTCTTAGAGCGATATTCATCAGAGCTCCCATCATAACAAGCGTCGCTCCCTCTGTTGAGGTTTTAGCACAAATTGATGATAAAATAGTTTTGGCTAAGGAGGGAAACCTTCTCGCCTGCGCCTTCCACCCCGAGCTAACGGGGGATACCCGCCTATATCGCTTCTTCCTCGGCTTATAGATGCGATTAAGGCTAATCCCCCTTATCCTCTTCTCCCTCCTCGCTCTTTCCGAGCCCATCAGCACCCTTTGGAAGCTTGACATCCAAGCGGAAGGAGGAAATTCAAACGGAAGGGCACTCCTCCTTTGGGGGAAAGGGAATGTCTATAAGATAGATAAGGGAGGGAAGATAATCTGGAAACGCTCCTTCAAGGGGTTAACGCGCGCTTTCCTCCTTCCCGATGGTCAGGCGCTTGTGATAACCAAACAGGGAAATAGCTATAGGCTCATCCTCCTCAATTTAAGTGGCTTTCAGTTCTGGCAGTTCAATATAGGAAAAGTCAATCTAATCGCCTCAAGGGGGAAAAAAATAGCACTAACAGCCAATGAGAGCTACCTTTACATTCTAACCTTAAGAAAATCACCCAGCCGATTAAAAGGCTGGCGAAGATACAATTTCCGTAAACCGATAAACCATTTAGCAATCCTTCAAGATGGAAGAATCGCCCTTGCACTGCCAGACAAACTCTGTATCTTTCAGGAAGGAAAGCAACCTTTGTTTTTCCCTTTCCCCAACATAGAGAAAATATCCCCCTTAAGCGATGGAGGGTTCTTATCGCTCGTATCCCATTCCGACCAGCTCTATCTATCTCGTCATATCCCTTCTGGCTATGTTTTGTGGAGCAAGGAGTTCAAGGGGAATGCCTGCTCCTTCCTCTCCACTCCCCCATTTCTTTGCCTTGGAATTGAACAAGAAATAAAGGACAAGATGGAGGAACGAAAGCTCCTCGTTTTAGACCAAAGCGGGGATGTTAAGTGGCAAAGGGGCGGACTTCTACTGAAACCCATCCCCTTGCTTTTATCCCCAAAAGGCGAGCTCCTTTGTATGGATGATAATAGGGATAAGCTTCTATTATTTAATCAAAAGGGGCGCTTCATCTGGGAGAGAGATTGCGAGGGGAAGATAGAACATTTTGTCATCCTTAATCCCTACTCCGTTCTCCTCATCTATAACGATAAAGTTGAAATGATGGAGGTTAAGGTTGAGTGAAGGATAAGGGAGAGCTTTTGAGGATTTTAGAGGCTTTCAAGAGGGGAGAGCTAACCCTTGAGGATGCAATGAATTTGATTTTGGATAAGGGATGGGATGATTTGGGGTTCGCCAAGGTGGATTACGGTCGTTTGAAGAGGATTAGAATCCCCGAGGTCGTCTTCTGTCCCGGGAAGAGTATAGAGGAAATAATCGCTATCTTGAAAAGGCTATATGAGAAAAACGGAAGAGCTTTAGCAACGAGGGCTAGACAAGAAGTTTGGGAAGCTATAAAGGATAGTTTTCCTCAGGCGGAATACTATCCAAGAGGAAAGTTGATAGTTGTGGGAGAGCTTCCCCAGCCCAGAGGGGAAAGGTATGTGGCTGTTGTGACCGGTGGGACATCAGATATACCGGTTGCTGAGGAAGCAGTTGTAACCCTACGCTTCTTGGGGGAAAGGGCGAAGGAAATCTATGATGTGGGAATAGCGGGAGTTCATCGTTTGCTTGACAATATTGAGCATTTAAGGGAAGCGAGCTTGATAATTGCGGTCGCAGGAATGGAGGGAGCATTGCCATCCCTCATTGCCAGTCTCCTCGGCAAGCCAATAATCGCTGTGCCCACTAGCATCGGCTATGGCGCATCATTTGGTGGAATCGCTCCCCTTCTCTCAATGCTTAATTCCTGCGCGCCCGGCGTTGTGGTCGTGAACATAGATGCGGGATTTTCCGCCGCGGTCTTCGCCCATCTTCTGCTTCAATCCCTTACCTGAGCCCAATCTCCTCCAAAATCTCCCTTGCCTTCTCAGCGAAGCGCGCGGGGACCACAATCTCTACTTCACCCAAGCCGTCGGCTGTTATTCCCCCAACCGTGAATCCGAGGGATTCGTATCTTAACAATACTCGGATTCCTTCACTCTCAAGTCTACCTTTTAATACAATAGCTTTGGGATAATCTGTTATCCAAACGGTCAAAAGTTCCTCTTCTTTTTCCATCACATTCACCAATATTAGTTTATGGTTTTGCAAGATTTTACGCAAATTCTCGGGAATTAAATGTTATTAAGCGTCTTGTTGCATAAATAAATTTAAAAACACACTTTTAAGGGGCTGCTCTGATTTAGAAAACTCCCTTTAAAGCTTTACAAATTTTCCAAAAGTTTTTACTTTCCTTATCGGCTTATTAATCTTTAGTTTCCAACAAACACCTTAAACTTGTCTACCTAAATCTGCTATCTAAAAAAGAACATTCTTGATTTTTTTCTACAAAATTTTTTAAGGTAATATACGAATTTCAAAAGCAGAAATTTGAACTTTTCCTCGCCTTTTATCGTCTAAAAATATGGAGGTGATTTTTATGAAGAAGTTCGGTTATTTGCTTTTAGGTATTTTCCTCGCCACCCTATTGGTGGCGGTTCCCCTTCTTTCCCAGCAGGCACAGAGGGGAGCAAGGGTGCCCGCTCAACCCGGGCAAGGTATGCAGCAGGCGCTGACGAGTCTTGCGAAAGTCCTGGATAGTCTGAATCTCACTTCAAAGCAGAAGGATTTAGCTCTGAAGATAGCAAAGGAGCGCGCGGATGCCTTCGTTAAGTTCGCAACTGCCCAGGCACAGCTCGGGAGGCTCGCGAGGGATATAAGGAACGGTCAGCAGGTCTCAGACGATGAAGCGAAGAGGGCTCTTGAAACATATTACAAAGAACAAGCAAACTATTTCAGGACCTTGATGAACACCGAGAGGAGCCTGCGAACGCTGCCACCTAAGGCGCAGGTGGTTATTCTGGCTCCGGGCTTCGCTGGTGGTAGAGCTGTAGGTGGTAGAGTGGGAGGAGGCTTCGGTCAGCTTCAAGGACCGATGGGGAAGGGACCGAAGGGAAAGGGACCAGCGGGCAAGTAAGGATAGAGTTTGAGAGCTGATTTTGGGCGACGCCCTCCGTTGGGGGCGTCGCCCTTTTTATTAAATCAATAAAGCTTTGATTTGAACTTGCCCCATTATTTGTTCGTCAATATATGTGGGAGGTGATTTTTTATGAAAAAGCTCGGTTATTTGCTGTTAGGTGTTTTCATAGCCAGTCTCTTATTAACTGTTCCTCTATTCGCTGCGGATAAGCAGGAGAAGGTTTCCCGCCAGCCCAGACAGAGCATTCAGCAGTGGTTGACGAATCTTGAGAAGCTCCTTGATAGCCTGAACCTCACAGCTGAACAGAAGGATTTGGCACTGAAGATAGAAAAGGAGCGCGCAGAGGCTTTCATTAAGTTTGCCACCGCTCAGGCACAACTACGCAGGCTCGCAAGGTATATAAAGAACGGTCAGCAGGTCTCTGACGAGGAAGTAAAGAAAGCTCTTGAGACATACTATAAAGAACAGAACAAGTATTTAGCTACATTGAAGAAAACGGAGAAGGAACTGGGAACGCTTCCACCCAAGGCGCAGGTGGTTATTCTGGCTCCGGGCTTGGTTGGCGGTAGAGCTGTAAGTGGGAGAATGGGAGGCGGATGGCAGAGGCAAATGTGGCTTGGAGGACCCAATGCTGGCAGATGGCAAAGGCAGGCTTGGCTGAGGAGACCCAGTGCTGGCGCATGGTGGGGGCAAGCGTGGTCTAGAAGACCTGGCGCGTGGTGGAGGCAAGCGTGGCCTAGAAGACCTGGCGTATGGTGGAGGTAGATGTAGCAAGCTCTCATAGAGCAATAGAATCTGTTTAGAAGAGATGATTTTGGCGACGCCCTCCAATGGAGGGCGTCGCCCTTTTTATGAACTCAACAAAGGGAAATCAAAAGTTGTGCGAGCCTCCTGGTATCGTGGCGAAGGGGCAATAATTGACGCATCAGCGGTTGGGCTATCACCCTCACTCTCATCCTCCTCAATTCATCTATATCTGGCTCAACGAAATCGGCACCCTCTTCTTTATACTTCTCCAGTATCTCAGGACGTGGACGAGTTGTATTGACAATAACATATTGGAAGGGAATCTTTCCTATCATTTCCCTTATCGCCTTTATATGGTCGGAAGCCTTGAAGCCATCCGTTTCCCCCTTCTCCGTCATCAAATTGCAAATGTAAACCTTCTTCGCCCTACTGCTCTCCAAAGCCTCAACCATACCCTCAATTAACAAATTGGACAAAAGGCTCGTATATAAGCTCCCCGGTCCGATGACTATCAAATCAGCCGACCTTATCGCTTCCTCAGCTTCGGGCAGGAGGGAAGCCAGCGGCTCTATGAAGAGACGTTTTATCCTTTTGCCATAACTGACTATATTCGTCTCACCCACTACGATTTGCCCATCCTCCATTTCCGCTTTGAGGGTTATCCTCTCCTTTGTAGAAGGTAGAACCCTCCCTCTGACGGCCAAAATATCGCTTATCTGCTCTATCCCCTTCTCAAAATCCCCAGTTATCCTCGTCATTGCGGTGATGAGGAGATTTCCCAAGGAATGCCCCTTTAAACCCTCTCCCTTATCAAATCTGAATTGGAAAAGGTTCTGCATATAGGGCTCGCACTCCGCGAGAGCCACAAGGCAGTTCCTTATGTCGCCTGGTGGAGGAATATTGTAATCCTTCCTCAACCTTCCTGAGGAACCGCCCTCGTCTGTCACAGTCACAATTGCGGTGATATTGGAGGTAAATTCCTTCAAACCCCTTAATATAGTGGATAACCCCGTCCCGCCACCTATAGTTACGATTTTGGGACCAGAAGAGAGAAACTTTCTGTTATAGATGACATCGGAGAGGGATTTACCCTTTGGCGTTTTAACATTGACCAATATTCCCTTTATCGCCCTCTGGATAGCAATCACTAATATCGTTGTCCCTATAAAAAGGAGCCCAACTCCCGCCCAAGGAGTGGGCAATAATTTGCCGGTGAAGAGATAGAATTGTTTGATTGTCCAGCCGAGAACATCAAGGAGCCTCAATTCAAAAAGGAGGATGATTCCACCGCAGAAAAGAACAGCACCCAGAAGGGAGAGGAGAATCCATCTCTTTACCCCCATACCTGGATATAGCCACCTAAGGCGTCTCCTAATCCTTGCCCATGTCTTTCGCCCACCTACCAAGCGATAAATCTTTCTCGTTATCTTTCTCATTACTCCTCTCCAACCTCCAAATCCCTATGAAAAACAACCACGCTATAGCCCTCTTCTTTCAAAATCCTCTTTAACTCCTCCCCTATCACGACTGACCTGTGCCTTCCACCCGTGCAACCTATTCCAATGGAAAGATACGCTTTACCCTCTTTCTCATAGAAAGGAAGGGTAAAGCGGAGGAAATCCATCAAATACCTCATAAACTCCTTGGTGATTTCACTATCCAGCACGAATCTTTTAATTCTCTCGTCTAAACCGTTTAGTTCTTTGAGCTCTTCCTCGTAATAGGGATTGGGGAGGAAACGAACATCAAAGAGAAGGTCAACTTCCATAGGGATTCCATTCTGGTAGCCGAAGGAGATGATGGAGATGGTAAGGGGTTGAGTTTCGCCCGCGAAGTATTCCCGCAATCTTTCCTTCAGCTGAGCAGGGCGAAGGGCGGAAGTATCAATTATCAAATCCGCGGAATCTTTTATTTCGCTGAGTCTGCGTCTCTCTTCCTTTATAGCTTCAGATATAGTCCTTCCTTGCTGGAGAAGGGGATGCTTTCTACGAGTTTCCTTAAAGCGATTAATGAGGACATCGTCCCTTGCATCTAAGAACACGAGCTTTACATCCACTCCTTCCTTTCTTTCTCGTTCCAATGTTTTAAGGAGCTCGCTTAGGAACTCGCCTCCCCTCGCATCAACAACTGCAGCTACCCTCTCAAATCCGCCATGGGAATGGCACATCCTCAAGAGAGGAGGAAGGAGGGAAGGTGGGATATTATCGGCGCAGAAATATCCCAAATCCTCAAGGAAATGCATACATTGGGTCTTCCCCGCTCCGGAAACACCAGTTATAATCACGAGCTTCATCTTTTCTCTCTATAAATTTAATCTATTTTGAGAGTAAAAGCAAGGTATATGATAAAGGTTTAGAGAGATTAAGGTTTTGAAGGGCGAAACTTTTAACAGAGATTGCCACGCCCACCTTCGGTGGACTCGCATATAGATGAAGCAAATCTTTTTATTGTAGCAAAAATTCTTTGATGATAAATAAGCGATACTTTTATCTCTTACTTTTACCTCCTCAGTATAGCTACGATATCGTTTGGGACGAAGCCCGGGACATCGCCCACAGCCCAAACATAGCCTGGTCCGAGGGCGCAAATAGCGCTTATCGTCTTATCGCCTCCCAAAACAACTCGCCAGCTCTTCCCTCCATCCCTCGTCTCATAAAGAGTTTCTTTGAGATGATAAATATCCTTGTTTTCCACTGAAGCAAATCCCCTTCCGAACTGGTCAAACCAAAGAGAGGTGATGAACTGATTTGTTGGCAAATTGCGAAATTCCCAACTTTCCCCTCCATCCTTAGTGAAAATTATCTTTCCCTCGGGCAACCCAATCCAACCCATCTCGCTAGTTGGAAAGCACATTGGACATCGCCACCAATAGGGACCGGGCAAACCTGAGGGAAGCACAATTTCCCTCCAGCTTTTTCCGCCATCCTCGCTCCTTATCAACTTCCACCTCTCCTTATTCCCTTCCCGAACGCTTCCCAGAACATAAACAACGAACCCATCCTTTGTTGGCACATCGCCCGGAATCGCTATTGAAACAGCGGAAAACAAAAGATTGCCCCAAGGATTTTCCACCCAGCTTTTCCCTCCGTCATCGCTATGATAAGAAGGAAAGCTATTGCAAATCACCCAAACTTGGTTGAATTTGGCGTAAAGGTCGTAATAGTGGGCGATTTTCCCTCGCAAAACCTCCTCCCAAGTTGTTCCATTATCAACTGTGTGCCAGAGCTTAGCCTTTCCCCAGCCACCCGGGTGTTCACCCTCCAAGAGCCAAACCTCCTCCTTCCCCGCCAACCTTATATGATACCATCCTCCGGGAGGCTTCACTCTCTTCCAATTCAGCCCTCCATCCTCCGTGCGGAAAACGCCGCCATAGCCACAAGCCCAGCCGATTTTATCATCCCAAAAGGAGACATCTAATAGTGCATAATGAGGGTCTCCCCTTCCAAACCCTCCTCCCGTTCCGCCCGTGTTGGTCAGAAAGAATTGGGAAACCTCCTTCTTTCCCTCTCCCTTTATCGTCGGATAAATATATCCCTGCCATTGCCCTTCAGCTAAGATAAGGACGGCAGAAAATAAGAAAATAAAGAGCTTCTTCATATACTATTCCTCCACTATGAAGTAGCCCCAAGCATTGGGAGATATATTCGCCTCCAAGGCAAGGTCGCTTACCAATCCCGATACGGGATTGCACCAATACATCCTCAGCTCGTTTATCCTGCCCGATTTGTCAGAATAGACAACTCCGAAATCGCCCCTATAGGTCTTGCCGGGCTCAGGTTTAAATCCGAGGTCTTTCAGAGAAACCACAATTCTTACTCCATAGGATTCTCCCCATCTGTCTATGGAAATCTTCGCTTCCTTAAGAATCCTCACTTCATCAATTTTCGTGGTAGTTACAGGCGAGGCGAATTCAACGGGTTTCTCCGTTCCGGGAACTTTGTAGCGATAGAGAACAGCTATGGGATTCCCCTGGAAGACGCTTACCAATAATCTGAGGTCTCCAGGGATTATCTCCCTTGAATCATTATTCGGAATTGTTCTCAATTCAAATTCAAGGGCGTCGCCGGTTTTGAAGAGAGCACGAGGGTCGTTGCCGTTGTTTATCATCGGCGTATCATCTCTAATATCCCGGAAGCATAGGTAAAGATTGTCATCATCGTAGCTCCAAGTGGCTCGGGCATAGTGTAAGGGGTCGAATCTCCAAGAGGCAACCCGGGGGTCGCTCCAATCGAAATCATCGTAATTGGGAATCCCCTCTATTTTCTTCTTCATTCTCGCTATCCTCAAGGTGTTTTGGAAGCTTGGCTTTCCCGCCTTCTCCTTCAGCATTTCCTCAGCCTTAGCGTAATCCTCCTTCCTGAAAACGAGCTTCTGAATAGGGAGGAGGCGAACGGTATCCAAGCCAACCACTCTTGTGACAATGGCACATTCCCTTCCTCCGCTCACTGGTCCAACGATGTAGAAATTGCCATCTATGGGATTTTTGAAGAAATCACCGCCGAAGGGCTCACTACCTGCGGTAGTTGAATTAACGCTCATTCCCCTCTTTGGTTCATCGGGAAGCATATCGGGAGCTGACCTGCAATCTCGGAAAACGCTCCCGATGTAAAGCCCATCGGTTGTCATCAAATATCGCTCGCCCAAATTACCACCTATGCAGAATATCTCACCTACACCCTTCAGCTCGCCAGAGCCCATAACATATAGAGGACCGATGAGGCGTCCCCTCTTCGCCTGGGGAGCAGTGTGGGAACCATGGACGCCAGGCCAATTATTGGGATAGCTCCATAATAGCTTCCCCTCCTTGGAGAACATCTGAAGAGGCAAATGGTCCACGAGGATATTCCCCCTACTGTCAGCCCATTCCGAGGCTCCCTCGGGCTGGGGAAGAATGGGTTGGTCAACGACGAGCTTAGCTTGTTTTATATCGTAAACTGGAGCTCCCACTTCATTCCATTTTGTTATCGGAATAGCCCAAATCTTCAATCTCCCACCCCAATAGGCGACAGCATAGAGGGTCAAATCATTGGGATTATAGGCAGCTCGCCAGAACATCCCGAAGCGCAAGCCTCCCATTTCGTCCGCATTGAAGAACTGAATTTCGTCCTCTTGCACCAAACCATCCCCATTTTTATCAACCCAGAGGAATTGGTTTCTAACCCCTGGCTCACTCAACATAGACGCTACATCGGGATGTTGGCTTCCCATCCCGTTGAAAGCTGTTGGATGCTTCTGCTTTAGCTCCTCCAATCTTTTGGGGTCTGAAACGAGGTTCTTCAGAATTATATCCGGCCACCTCGCCCCTCCTTGATAAAGGGAGTAAACCGAACCGATAGCTGAGAGGGGCTTTGCATAACTCCCTTTAAGTTCAGCTACACAGAAAAGACCTCCAGAACCGCTCGCAACTAAAAGTTCCCTTCCCTTAATCCTCACAACTTCCATTTTCAGCCAATCCTTGTTCAATCCGAAAATCGCTTGCGGATTAGCCATCCTCCAAAGAGTTCCCGTTACTCGCCATAGCCCCCTCTTCCAATCAACCTCGCAGATGTTTCCCATTATAAATGCCTGCTTCGGATTATATTTGTTTATATAAACTCCCATTCCTCCATACCAAGTTGAGCCACAATATTCCCTTATGAGCTTGCCCGTTTTCGTATCCCAAACGCTTATCCTTCTCGGAGTATTGTCATATTCCGCTACCCACAGCCTTCCCTTCTTATCTACCGCTATACCCCAAGGTAGAAACATCCCTTCTGGCTCATACTTCCCAATCAGCTGACGCCCACCTTTCTTCCCTATCATCCTTAGAAGCTTCCCCTGCGGCGAGAATACCTTCACGCACATAGCATCTCCCCAATCCGAAACATAGATATTTCCCTCACCATCACAGGCAAGACCCACAGGAGCGGACAAACCTGCCTCAACCACCGGCGTTACCTTTTTAGAATCAGCCTCTACCCTAACAACATTTTTCTCGCTAATCGCATAGAGATTCCTTCCATCACTGGCAAGCCCAGCGGGATGGGGGATTGAGATTTCTCCAACTGCTTTCCCCTCATCTGGGTCCACTACAACGATTTTGTTCTCATAATAAAGGGAGGCGTAAAGCTTTCCATCAAAAGCGGTGAGTCCCATTGTTTGCCTCTGACACCATTCAGCATTGAATAGATGCTTGGCGACAACTTCTCCCTCTGGAGGGCGTGGTTTAAACCACTGCTCATAAGGCGGGATTTCGGCAATTGTATGCATTGCCTTTCCATCGGAGAAGTTGGCGTAATTTCCCGTTTTAGCATCAAATCTCACTATCGCCACCTCGTTTGCCGGAGGTCCACCCCAACCTATCGTAGGTCCACCTACGAGCATATAGAGATAACCCTTATAGGAAACGAGCATGCCACCGTTAATGTTTCCCACTCCCCACTGCTTCTGCCCATTGTAATCAAGCCTCATCACGGTTGTCGCCCCCTCGGCGAAGGGAGCAGAGATATATATCCCCTCCTCATCACAGGCAACGGCCATAGGAGGGCAGTGATTAGATAGCCAACCTCCTCTTCCAGAAGCAGGGTCATCATAGGGCGGATTTCCGGGATTACCCAAGGCGAACTCATATAGAACATCTAAATCCTTATGGAAAAGCCCCCTCACCCTATATTCCCCTGGCTCAACAAGATGCCCATCGTCATCCGTTCCATCCCAATAATCCACATTCAATCCCTTCTTGCGCGGATAATCGGATATGAGATTTTTAACCCTCGTTCCATCTGGCTTCTCAATGACGAGGGTTACATATCCGTCCTCGGGAAGCTCATAGCGGATGGGGACAACTCCCTCTGTTGAGTATTGCTGGGCTATCCACTGCTCAATCAAGGAAACCTGCTGAATAGATGGTGAGGGAGGAAGATGCCCCTCCTTCATAAGAACCGCTTTGCCCCAGGCTCTTGAATTAGCCCAGAAGAATTCCCTTTGGGGATGTTCGGGATTGATGAGGTCAGTGAGGCGATGTTCAGGCCAACGGGAGGCAGTGGCATCTCCCCAAAAGCATTCTATTCCCAGTCTGAAGCTCTCACCCGGCTTATATGCTTCACCTGAAGGGCGAAGGAGCTTCCAGGGAATAGCCATCTCCTGCGTATAGCCCTTTCCATCCTTATCCACTTTAAAAGCCATTTGGCATCCCGCTTCAATGCCATCCGGGATGACCTTTCGTATTTTGTTGGAGCTGAAATCAGCATATTGGATATAAATTACGGAACGCTTTTCATCGGTGTAATAATAAGCATCTATATGGATTGGGACATCCCAATCGGTGAGGATGCGAAGCTGAACGCAATCCGCTTTCCAGCCCTCGCCGGGGCGAGTCTTGGGGTCAATGTGATTGAGCATAGGAGTTTTATCCTTGAAGCGAAAGGAGAGATAGAGATATTGGTCATCGTACATTCCCGCTACGCGAACGGAGTGGGTATCAAGGAGGGTTGAGAGGTCATAGCACATAAGGATTTCGCCCGAGAGGTCCCAATCGCTTAAATCCCCATCTATCACGACCTTTGCGGGAGCGGGAACGAGCCTCAGCTCATAATTGCTCGTCTGCTGAGCGGATGCCGATAGGATGAGGAGAAAAATAAAGGAAAAGAATATCATCTTAAAATTTCTCCGCATTCTCATCACCTCCATAGAGGTTTTCATTTCTTTTTAGCATATGCTCTTACCCAGTCAACGAACATATAAGTTGGGCTCTTCACTTCATTTATCGGCCAGCCACCGCCGAGAGCTAAATTCAGGAGAATCATCAATGGCTTATTGTGCTCAGGAGGAGTTTTCACTCGCCAAACTTCCACTCCATCAAAGTACATAATAATCCACTCAGGGGTCACCATACAACCATAATTGTGGAAATCGTTAGATATCTCATATGGTCGCGTGGTAATCATCATCCCCTGGGCTCTATGAGGCTTTGGCTCCCAGATGTGAACGGTAGACATATAGGAATCCGGGAAACCATAATACTCAATGACATCTATTTCAATAGACCCATCCTTTCCCGCCTCTGGGTTAGTCCTATCATAGCTTGAGACCAACCAGAAGGCAGGCCAGACTCCCTTCCCAGCGGGAAGTTTGGCTCTCATCTCAAAGTAGCCGTATCGGAGGGAGAAGCCCTGTCCTTTGGGGTCGTTTGAGCAGAGAAGACCGGAGCGCCATGACCTTTTCCAAGGGTCGCTTTTCGCGAACTCCTCGTCCTTCCTCGCCTCAATTCTCAGGATTCCATTTTGAATTGTGAAGGGGAAATCGGGAGTGGGGTCGGCGAAGGCAGCGTCTCCAAAATCGCCATGCCAAGGCGTGTGGGCAATCCATCTCGTGCCCGGACCCCAGGGAGAGACATCCAAAGGTCCGTTAAAATCCTCATTGAAGACGAGCTCATATCCCCTTAGGTCCAATGTATTCTTACCAGCCGTATCGGGAGGAGCGGGGGAAGCCTTTGAATCAACTATGAGCGTTCCAACCCTATATCTCAGTCCCGTCTCCTCAACAACTCCTTTTCCCGCCTTCAGCTTCAGCCTGCCATTTTTATTGTAGAGACCGAGGACTATCCTATATGAGCCGTCGGGCAAATCCTTGGGGACGATGAACCTTCTCTCATAGCTTATTCTGCCTTTAAATTGGGGAAGGTTTGTTTGGGTTAAGGGCGGTTCGTGGTCTCCTTGAAGGACGATTCTATCGTTGGCATCAAGGAAATGGAGGAAGATTTGGTATTGGTCGCTAAGTGGCTTCTTTACATCCCAATTGAGAAATAGCTTGAAAGGGCTGCCCGGCGGCACTTTGGAGGGGATGACGCGAGCGGGGAGGACGGTTACGAGGAGCTCGTCTTCCTGGATATTTTGCCCTATGATGAGGGGGAGGGCGAGGAAGGGGAGGAGGAAGATTTTAGGAAGGGGCGATATAATAGATTTTTCCATTTATTAAGCCTCCTTTTTCAATTATATAAAAAAGGAGGAAAATATAAAAGAAGTGGGCGGGACGCCTTCGGCGTCCCGCCCCTTCTTTATGAGCTGCTCTTTGAATCCAGCTATGGCACCGCCGTCAAGCCCCTAATCTCAAACCAAGTCTTCCCTACACGCCAATCGTTCTTCGTCGCACTGAACAGATATCCGCACTTATTGGCTATCTCCATGGCGTTCATCCACTTCACATGCCCATCCGCGAATACGATGTTATCTCCGCCCGAGTGGCGGGTGTTCTTGCTCCAGCTCCTGAATCTGTTAGGGTCGCTTGGACAACATAGCCCACCACAACAACCATTGGCGAAGATAACCCTCGCTCCACCACATCCAGAGAACATAGGAGCATCAACAAACGCCACCGTTTCCGCTGGAGCAGGGAGCTCTGCCATTTTGTTGGGGCGTCCTGTCCAACCGCAAGCGAGGTTGGGCATCAGTACCTCGTTGCAACCTATCGTGATGTTCACCCCTACGAAGTCAATGGGATAATACCAGCCTCCATCAAAGGCAAAGGCGCCTACCTGGTAGGGACGAGTTCTCCGCGTAGTTGCCGAGGGGCATTCCCAAACTTGAGCGTTCTTTATGTAGGGATGGAGCTGGCTCTGGGGCGTTGTGTTCGGCTTGTCCTGCTCCACATTGGGGCAAGCGGTGATAAAGGGGAAGGTCTCATCCCAATCCTGGACATACATCATCAACGCGTTGGCGACCTGCTTCATATTTGACAAGCAGGCTGTCTGCCTCGCCTTCTCCCTTGCCCTGGAGAAAACAGGGAAGAGAATCGCCGCCAGAATAGCGATGATAGCTATGACGACGAGCAGCTCTATCAGCGTAAATCCTCTCTTCTTCATTCTTTTTCACCTCCTTTCCTTTTGGTTTCTATTAAAAATTTTACCAGAATACAAATTCGTGTCAATAGTTTTTTAAAACTGTGTAATCAATTTTTTAAATTATAATCTATCACGACATCGTTTAGCAAGAGCTTTTTCCCTTCCCTTTTCAACTTCCCATTTGAGGGAGTAATCACAAGGACATAGGCGGATTTAGGAGATAGGATGACCTTCGCTTTCCCCCTTAATCCCCTCTCAATAAACCTATGGCTCACAGCATCATAGATGTCCTTAAGTTCATCTCCAAAATCCAAAACTATCTCCTTCTTCTCGCTATAGGGATTAAAGACGAGATAGGTTGGATAGGCGGGGGAATGGAAGAAATCGGTGGCTAAACAATCAGACATAACTATTCCCTCAACATTGGTCTTTCCGATAATTGAGGCTAAAAGACCGATATGACCAGAACCGTATAAGCCAAGGTCTGTCTTCGCCCAGCCGAAGCGAAGGGCATCGCCGGTGCCATAAGGGCTCTTGCCCTCCCAATTCTGCCTCAACGCCTCATAAGCGATTGGCACTTTCCCTCCTACCTTCTCCACCCAGAAATAGGACGATTGATTCTCCTTGGGAAGCTCCGAGGGGAAGTATAGGCGAGCCGAATTCGCTACATTGAGGAGATATTTCGCAATGACATAGGCATAGCGGGAATCATAGCGAGGGATGGGGGCAAGTGCTCCTGCTTGGGCGAATGTGTTCATCGCAAAGGCATAGCCTCCGAGGTCAACAGCACTTCCCACCAAGCCATAACAATCGTATCCGCCCCAATTGCCCAGAATCGTTCCCCATCCCCAGCGATAATCGCTCATCCCAAAACACCAATTGAGAAGCTTCCCCACATCATAATCTCTCCCTAACTCCCCATTCGCCCGCGCGGATATATAAGCTCCCCAGGGAAGGAGGACCTCATAGTATGGGTTTTTAGAGAGGCTCTCAAGGTATCTCAAACACAAATCAACCGCTTGAAGATATCTCTCATCTTTGAACTTCAGCCAGGCGATGTATTCAAGCCAAGCTATTCCCGCCGAACTATCCGGCTCTTCCCAACCCCTATCTATTGGTTTTTGCTGGAGAAAATCGTAAGCAGTATGATTGAAATCTGGCGATCCCCTTTCTCCCTTCAATCTCACGCAAACATCATACCATCTGTCGGCGATGGATTTTACGATTTTCCCCTCTTCATCAAGTTGGGGATATCTATCAACAAGCATATAAAATAGAAGGGATGGCCATATATCATACCACCAATCTCCGCTTGAATTCTTCATCCCCTTCCCATTGAGAACCAAGCCGAGCTCCGGGCTGTAATAAGCCTTAGCCATAGGGACGAATTCCCTCTTATCAACCCCCACCAAGCTCGCCGTGAGGAGGGCGGAGAGGGTTGTGACAGCTTCGTGTTCCCTGCCTTTTTGTCCCGTTCCAACATAGCTTTGCAAGCCGAAAGCGGGATTATCTTTATCCGTATCATCAATCCAAATCAGGGGAAGAAATTCCCCCTTCTTATTGAAATCAAATACGAAGTTGATGTATTCACGGGCGAGGGAGCGCCAATCAAGCATCTTATAGGGATGAGGCAAATCGGGCATCAAATCTATCGCTTCTATCCCCGAGCCTTTGCCTTGCTTTATCTCTCCTTTTATGAACTCAACGGATTTGAAGATGGCATAGGCGCCCGGCTCGCCCTCCAAGCCGAGCTGAATCTCTATCGGCGATTTCCAGTGGATTGGGAAGCGAGGGTCTATATTGACCCTCTCAATTCCCGGCTTTGAAGATGTGAACAGATGGAGGGTTAAATCCCTTCCATTGCCCAAAAGGTCTCCCCTGAGCTTCATAACCCATCTTCCCTTCGGGCTTACATCAGCGACCTCAACTTTGACAGCTCTTATATCGTTTGTTAGATGGAGATTTGAGTAATAGGCAAGCCCCCAATTCCTTCCCGGGGCGATCTCGACCCTGAGCCCAGATTTGTCAACATCTATGATGGCATCGTTCATACTCCTCCAAATCTCCTTAGAAAATAGCATTGAGTTGTCCCAGCCTCTTGATATTTTAGAGGAAGCAGTAGCAAAGAGCGGAAAGATGATGAAGGCAAGGAACCGATATCTCATAAATTCCCCTCCTTAAAATTTTATTCCTGTTTTAGCGAGAATGACATCTATGATCAAGGCTATGAGATAAGCGATGCCGAATCGTCTGTTATGCCAGAAGGCGCCCGCAACGAACCAAAGAGGCCAAACATCCTCCCTATATCCCTCCGGCATCTCTTTCGGCTTCCTCTCTTTGAACATCCGAAAAACATAGAGAAACGAGGGGAAAACCAGGAAAACCAAAAGCAGAATGGGGGAGAAAAATCTCACTGCGACGAGATATAGAACGAGGAGGTATTGGGAGAGCATAACGATTATCGTGAGAATTCTCGCATTTCTCTCCCCAAGGATGACTGGCAATGTCTTTATTCCCCTCGCTTTGTCAAACTCATATTTGTCAATGTGCTTCCCCAAAAGGACGGAGGTTACTCCCAAGGCGTAGGGGAGAGAAGCGATTACGACCTTCCAGCTCCATTCACCCGAGGAGATATAATAGGAACCGCCGACCATAAGCGGTCCCCAGACGATGAGAACCGCTAACTCCCCCATCCCAATATATTTGAGTGGGAAGGTGTAGAAGAGGAGGAAGAAGGAGCCAGCAAGGAAAAGGTAAAGGGCGATGGGGAAGCGGAGGTAAACGAGATAAACGCCGATGAGGAAAGCGATGAGCCCGGTGAAGAATATGTAAAGGAAATGGGTTTTGAAGCTCATCAGTCCGTTTTCCAAGGGCTGGGGACCGTATTGGACGCGGAAATAATTATCCCTATCAACGCCCTGAAGATGGTCTATGAGGTCGTTGAGAAGGTTGTTGGTAGCGTGCGCGAGCATCAATCCCAATGTGCAGAGGAGCCAGGGGAGGAATTGGAATTTTCCTGCTTTATAAGCGAGGAGCCCGCCAATGGCGGAGGATAGAAAGGTCATAATGAGAACGACGGAACGGGTAGCTATGAGCCATTTAGTTATGAAATCCAACCTCTCCCATTCCTCTTTTCTTACCCGAGGGACAATGGTGAGCGCTATGAGCCATTTGGATATGAAATCCAATCTTTCCCATCCCTCAATTTTATCCACACGAATGCGGTCGGAGGAAGTGAGGATTTTCAGCCAAATAGAAAATTTGAATTTCCCCATATTCTAAATTATAAGACAACCTCTGTATCTTACCAACATAACATCTATAATAAGAGCTATTATAAAGGCAATGCCAAATTTCCTGTTGTGCCAAAAGATAGCCGCTCTGAACCAGCGAGGCCAATTGTCAACACCGAAATCCAAACTTTCCTCTGGTTTCTGCATTGGCATAGGGGATTCCAAAAGCTTCAGGACTTTCAAAAAAGAGGGCAGTGAGAAAAGGGCAAGTAGCATAACGGGAGAGAAAAAGCGAGTGGCTATAAGATAAAGGAGCGTTAGATATTGAAAAAGAATGGTTAATATTGTCAGCATCCTTGCTCTCTTCTCCCCTAAGATAACAGGGAGGGTCCTTATACCTTTCTTTTTATCAAACTCATATTTATCCAAATGGTCACCTAAAAGAACAGAGGTAACCCCGAGCGCGTGTGGAATCGAGGCGAGAACTACTCGCCAGCTCCACTCTCCTGCGGAAGCGAAATAGCATCCACCTACCATCAAAGGTCCCCAGATGATGAAAATCGCTAACTCACCTAAACCGATATATTTCAAGGGATAGGTATAGAAAAGGAGGAGGAACACTTCAATTAGAAAGAGGAGGAGGGTGAAAGAACCATAAAGGTGAATAAGATATATCCAAGGCAAAAAAGATAAAGCTCCTGTTAAGGAAGTCCATAAGAGGTGCTCTTTCAAGCTCATCAGGTTATGAGCCAGTGGGTGTGGTTCATCGTAAAGGCGAAGGTAATCTCCTTTATCCACACCCAGGACATAATCTATGAGGTCATTGAGTATATTGCCGGCAGCGTGCGCTAAAAGAAAACCCACAGTACATAAAAGCCAGCTGGAAAGGTGAAATTTTCCAATTTTAAATGCTAAAAGACCACCGATCAGGCAGGATACAAAGGTCATAACGAGAAATCTTGCTCTCACAGCGATGAGCCATTTAGATAATAAATCCAGGCTTTCCCACTCATCCCTTGATAAGTAAGGGACAGCTGTAATTGTTCTCAACCAGAAAGTGGGTTTAATTCTCTTCATATATTAAAATAATAAGCCCCTTCCCCTAAAGGGGAAGGGGGCTTATGGGGGATGGGGTCAGTTCCTCTACCAGTTCTCTACCAATAGCTCGTAGTAATTCTTGGAATGCCCGCAGGCAGGACAAACCTCCGGCGGCTCCGTTCCCTCGTGAACATATCCGCATTCCCTACACTTCCATTTCACAACCGTATCTCTCTTGAACACCTTGCCCTGCAGTATGTTATCGCGCAGGGCTAAGAATCGCCTCTCATGTTGTCTCTCCGCAACGGCTATCGCCCGCATCACAGCAGCTATGACGGGAAATCCTTCCTCCTCCGCCACCTTTGCGAATTCGGGATACATAATCGTGTTCTCATAATGCTCGCCATCGGCAGCCGCCTTTAAGTTGTCAACTGTGCTACCAATTACCCCTGCGGGGAAGGAAGCCTGTATCTCAACCTCTCCTCCCTCCAGGAAACCGAATAGCCTCTTCGCATGCTCCCGCTCGTTCTCAGCGGTCTCAAGGAATATCGCAGCAATCTGCTCATAGCCTTCCTCCTTTGCCTTCTTGGCGAAGAAGGAATAGCGATTTCTCGCCTGCGATTCCCCAGCGAAAGCTGTCAAGATGTTCCTCTCCGTCCTTGTTCCTTTAAGGCTCTTCAACTCGTTTCACCTCCTTTCTTCTCCTTAATTTCCACAATATCTTCCCTAATGCGGTAAAGGATGACGAGGGCTTCCAAGTAAACCCTCGTAGCGCAGAGATTGAGGAAGAATACCACCGGCGCCAAAATAAGCATAGCTAAAGCGGACAAAGCTTCAGCGAAGCCCGGATGAGCAGCGAATATACCTATTGCGCCCACAACGATGAATAAACAAATCACCGCAGTGAATATTACGGCGAGGATATAGAGAATCCTCACCAAATCCAACATAATGAATTTCCTGAAGGAGAAGTCAAAGAGAATCCGCCAACCTCCCTTCTCTTCTTCCATTTCCTCACCTCCTTTCTTTTTAATCCCCTATTTTTATGACCCTATCTTTCTATTCCAACAGGCTCGTGAAGGTATCGTGGTGCTCCTCCTCGTCGTTGAGTATGGAACGGAAAAGGCGAGCGGTCGTATAATCTCTCTCCTCCTGCGCCTTCTCTATTATCCTCTTATATAGCTCAATCGCCCATTCCTCAGCCATTTTGTCCTGCTCCAGCATTTCCCTTAGATTCTCTCCGATAGTAATCGGGGTCGGCTGTGTTGTGGGCTTGCCTCCGAGATAAACCAATCTCTCCGCTATAGCCTCCGCGTGCTTCATCTCCGTAATCGCTATTTTCTCCAACTCGTCCTTCACAGCGAACCCTTGGACGCCTTTCCACAGTATATGCTGCCACATATACTGGATGGAAACCTGCAGCTCCCTCGCTATCGCCTGATTTAGAAGCTCCAGCAACTCCTTAGATGCCATATGCATCCTCTCCTTTCTTTAATATTTTTAAATATTATCGGATTAATTTAAAGTTAGGTCAATGATTTTTTATAGAGAGGCTAAGAAATCAGCCCTTATATTTGAAGAGAAGATATAGCGATGGGTTATGCTGAGCTCTTCACCGACCTTCAGGTCCCTTTGGGGTGAATAAATCTCAAGATTATAGAAGTCCTTCCCATTATAAATCATATATCTGCCCACTTCCGCAGGATTGAATTCATTGATAAACCCTTTTCCGCTCTTTTCATCAACCACCGCCACCGCTCCACCGGAGAAAAGTTCCTTATCAAGAAAATTATCCTCCGGCTTCAATTCTATCTTCCTCCATTCACCTTTATCGTTTCTCGCGAAGAAAATCACCCCCGAATCCTTTGCGAAGCTGAATTCGGGATGAATACGCAAAATAATCCCTTTCGCTTCCTCATTGCCCTCATTCCTCAACGAGGAGCTTATCTCCACTCCCTCCGGCAGAAGCCTTATGCCTCGCCTCAACACCAAACCTTTCGGCAGTTTGCAGGTCAATAAAGCGGATTGACCATCGGGCGACAATTCAATATCATATGCCTCCTTCCATCCGGGCGCACCCAACTTCTCCCCAACGAATTCCTCATAGCCTCCCAAATCCCTCCATCTATCCCCGCTGTAAAAGGAAAAGCTCATAGGGGGACGCCAGAGAAGTTCAATATTCTCCTTTTTCCAAAATATGCTCCTAATCCTCCCTCCCAATTGGGGCAATATCTCCAATCTCACCGATTCGTTCTCTAATTTAATGCTTTTCGGCTTTAGCAGGGGAATTATCTTGTTCTCATAGGTATCAATAGGATTTTTGATAAACTCCCTTATAATCGGCTCCTCCCACCAGTGATACCAACCGACATCCTGCGGTCTATAGCCGAGCCTCTCCCCAACCCAATCCATAAATGGCGTCCAAGCAATGATGTCGTTCCATTCAAAATAGGCACATATCCTGAGAAATTCCCCCAATTTCCTCAGCTGTCCTTCCAATGGCAGGGAGACAAATTCCCCGGAGTCGATCTTCGGATAGTTCCAATAAAGGGAGAGGTCGGCGAAGAGAAGCCCCGCCTTCTCCTTCCATAACCTGCTCAAATACTTTTCATTCCCCTTACAAGCTCTTTCCGCCTCCTCAAACAATCCATAGGCTCTCAGGAAGAAATCGGGGGTGAAGAGCTCCTTGGGAGGAAGGGTCCAGGGATTGAAGCAAGCCTTCCCGCTCTCCACCAATTCTCGCAAGAGACGAAGATAATCCTTCATATAGGGAGCGGCTGGTCCATACCATTCCTTCAAGAATTCGTTTATGAATTTATCCGCCTCAGCATCGGGATTCCACATCATCCTGGGAACAACATAGGAGAAGAGGTGGGCGAGATGATTCCTGCTATCTATTCCGCAGATATAGAGCCCCCTTATATGAAGCCTCTTATAAAGCTTGAGGTTCTCCAAGTAGGCGAAGAGGGTTGGGAAGGGCTCTATAATGTAGGCGTAGTTTATAGGATAATCAAATGTCAATATACCCATTCCCCCTGATGGATGCTTTTCAATCCAGCCGAGAAGGACATCCAAATTCTCCTTATTACAGGGAGCCCGCCAGGAGTGTATCTGGCAGGCGTGTATTGGGCAGAACCAGACCAGGACATTTTCCCTTGGCTTATCCCGAAGTGGTGGGCGATAAGCCTTGACATAAGCCAACATCGTGACGAATTTTTCGGGATGATGCTTTGCCACGACCTCAGCGATGGCATTGGTGAATTGCACCATCCTGTCAGCTTTATTATTTGGGTCTACATCCATAGCGTTGCATCTATCGCATTGGCACCAGAAATCGCTATCGCCGGCGTGAACGGTGAAATAGCGGGCTTCGGGGTGGGAATCCATAAGGGGAAGGAGGGTATCCAAGATGACCTTCCTCACCTCGGGATTGGAAACGCAGGGATGAAAGAGCACCTGTTCATCCCATCCAGAATATCTTTTCAGCTCGGGCCAGCGCTTCCCATCTATTAGGCAATAATACTCCGGATGGGTCTTGCCGTATTTTTCAAGGGGGAGATAGCCGTTCATAGGGTGGTGCCAGAAGAAAGGAGCGCCCAGAACCGCAGGGACATTCTCCCCATTTAACACTTCATCTCTTATCCCCGGGTCAAGATAGCATTTCAATCCATCTATAGTCGCGTCAAAATATCGCCATTCAAAGGCGGGATTTTCCCGTGTCTCCTTAACATCTATTTTCAATTTCCCCACCCTCGGGACAATCTCTTCCTCCCTTGCCAAGAATTTACAACCCAGAATCTCCAATAGGCGATAGACGGCGAAAATCGTCCCCATATATTTCTTCCCACATAAATAAAGATTTCCTCCCTTTCGCCGAATTATGAATCCGTCGTCCTTGAAATTGGCGAATTCCTCCTCCTTTATAAACCCAAGATTTCCCACGAAAATGAAGCCTTCACCAGCCTTAACCCCCTGAAAGATAGGAAGGGATTTTCCAGTCATCCTCTCAAGATATTTCCTCAACTCCTCCCCAGCCGATTTCTCTATAGGAGAATTTGTGGGCACAATGATTCCCGTTAGAGGAATCTCCCTTCCCCTTTCCATTAATACGATTTCGCCTTCCCCTATTTCCTTTTTCCTTTCCTCACAGGTTATAGCAACCGATGTCTTCAGGAAAATCCCATTTCCCACCGAGACGCCGGCCGCCCAAACCCATATCCTCCTATCATCGGGATGGAACCAATCGCTTCCCCGAGCGTCGTGAAAGAGCAGCTTTACACCTTCCTTTGACTCTATCAGGATATCAAATCCCTCCTTCGTCCTGACCCTCGCCTTGAGAAATGAAGGTCCATAATCCCTTGATTTCGCTGTTGCCTCCTTGGGAAATACTCCCTCGGCTTTTCCCATGGGAACATCCAAGATATATTCCTCACCCTCAACAAGCCCCTCGGGGAACATCCCCACCGCATATTCCCTGGGACCTGCAGGAAGAGTTGGGTCGTTTATCTTTAAGGCTAAATTTATCAAAAGCCCATTTTCGCTAAGCTCAAGGCTATAAATCCCCTCCAATTCCCCTTTTTGAGAGCGGAAATTTACCTCCAATTTATTCCCTTCAATTCTTGCCTCTCCTGAGCGAAAATAGAGGTAGTCCGGTCCCTCATAATTTGGTTTGGCTAAGCGGAGATACGAGCCTGAGATGATTTTATGACCCCTCCAGCTGACCTCCAATCCCCTCTCGGAAAGAGAGGCGGAATAGTCCCCCAAGGAGAGGATAGCTTCCTGAGCGAAGCAGAAAAGCGGGAAGAAAAGCAAAAGGAACTCCGCTCGCAAATCACTTCACCTCCAAGACGACATCGTCAAAATAGACATTCCCCTCTTCAGCAATCAAGCGAATATATGCCACTTTGCACTTCGGCGGAGGGGAAAGCTCCAGGCTTATTTCCTGCCATTCATTTTTACAGGGGATTAAATCAGAAGAATCAATCTGATGCCCACAGGGAGTTGCCACCTCATCATACCTCTCCCACCAGAGGATTTGCATCCCCGCTTTACCATCGCCCCTAACCCAAAGGGAAAGCCTATATTTCTTCCCCGCCTCAACAGAGAATACATCGGATTGGAGGAATGCCTTTCCGAAATCGGAATAGGCAAGAGGAGAGGAGATTTCCCTTGTTTTGATGAGATAGGAAAAATTTCCCCTATGGGCATCTGTGGAGAGCTCGCCTCTCGCTGGAGCTTTAATCACATAAAGCAACCAATTTGGCGGGGAATAGAATCTATCCAATTGCCCCGCTTCAAAGCCAGGGTTGAGAAGGACAGCCAGAAGATTGATTAAAGCGAACATCCGCTCATATTGTCCAGAAAAAATAGATTTAGGTCAATGCTTTTTTGCTTGGCGGATAATTTTGTCATCGCGAGACCTTCCTGAAAGGAAAGCCGTGGCAATCTCTTTGATATTGCTTCGTCGCTTCGCTCCTCGCATCTATGGGTATAGGTTTTAGCGACAATTCCTTCCGTAGCGGGGTAAGAGCCCCTTTATCATTGCGAGCCTTCTGCTTTGCAGAAGGCGTGGCAATCTCGTATTTAATCATAGAGAATGAATGAAA